>JBBSUL010000112.1:0-11984 GCA_038234375.1 Solirubrobacterales bacterium
CGCCACCGCACCCCTATCGTCCGCGCCCACCCAACCCAAGGACCTCAGATGAAGACGCGCTTCACCGAGATGTTCGACGTCGAGCACCCGATCACCCTGGGCGGCATGCAGGCCGTCGGGCGGGCCGAGCTCATCGCCGCCGCCGCCGACGCCGGCTGCCTGGCCTTCCTCTCCGCCCTGACCCAGCCGACCCCCGAGGCCCTCTCGGCCGAGATCGCCCGGACGCGCGCGCTGACCGACAGGCCCTTCGGCGTGAACCTCACGATCCTGCCGGCGATCACGCCGCCCCCCTACGACGAGTACCGCCGCGCGATCATCGAGGCGGGCATCGGGGTCGTGGAGACCGCGGGCTCCAACCCCCAGGAGCACCTCGACGACTTCCACGCCCACGGCGTGAAGGTCATCCACAAGTGCGTGGCCGCCCGCCACGCCGTCAAGGCGCAGTCCCTCGGGGTCGACGCGGTCTCGATCGACGGCTTCGAGTGCGCCGGGCACCCGGGGGAGGACGACATCCCCGGGCTGATCCTCATCCCCGTCACCGCGGACAAGCTCGACATCCCGATCGTCGCCTCCGGGGGCATCGCCGACGCCCGCGGCCTCGTCGCCGCCCTGGCGCTGGGCGCCGACGGCGTGAACATGGGCACCCGCTTCATGGCCTCGACCGAGAGCTACGTCCACGACAACGTCAAGCAGTCGATGGTCACCGCCGACGAGCGCTCCACCGACCTCATCTTCCGCACCATGCGCAACACGGCCCGGGTCGCCCGTAACGCGGTCTCCCTCCAGGTCCGCGAGATCGAGGCCAAGGGCGGGACCTTCGAGGACATCCGTGACCTCGTGGCCGGCGAGCGCGGCCGCAAGGTCTACGAGAACGGCGACCCCGACCACGGCATCTGGTCGGCGGGCATGACCCTCGGCCTCATCCACGACGTCCCGACCTGCGCCGAGATGATCGAGAAGATCATGACCGAGGCCGACGCGATCATCGAGCGCCTCGGCGCCCTCGCCGGCGATACCACCGCGGCCGGCTGAGCCCGGCGCCCACCACGAGATTCAGGAGCACGTCCCCATGAGCACCACCCCCTCAAGCGCGATCATCTCCGGCGGCGCGTCCGGCCTCGGTGAGGCCACCGCCCGGCGCTTCGCCGCCGACGGCTGGCACGTGGCCATCCTCGACCGCGACGGCGACCGCGCCCGAGCGCTGGCCGGCGAGCTGGACGGCGCCGCCATCGAGCTCGACGTCACCGACGCGGGCGCCGTGGACGCCGCGATCGCCGCCGTCGTCGCGGAGGGCCACACGGTCCGCCTCGCCGTGTCGTGCGCGGGCATCGGCCCGCCCGAGCGCATCCTGTCAAAGCGCGGCCCCCACAAGATCGAGAGCTGGAACACGATCCTGCACGTGAACCTGTTCGGCACCTTCCACGTGCTGCGGGCGGCCGCGGTCGCGATGGCCGAGAACGAGCCGGACGCGCAGGGCCAGCGTGGCGTGATCGTCAACACCGCGTCGATCGCGGCCTACGACGGTCAGATCGGTCAGATCGCCTACGCGGCCTCCAAGGGAGGCATCGTCGGCATGACCCTGCCCGCCGCCCGCGACCTCGCCGACAAGGGCATCCGCGTCAACACGATCGCGCCGGGCCTGTTCAAGACCCCGCTGCTGGCCTCGTTGCCCCAGGAGGCCCAGGACGCGCTCGGGGCCTCCGTCCCCAACCCCGCGCGCCTCGGAGATCCGGCCGAGTACGCCGACCTCGTCGCGCACATCGCGGGCAACCTGATGCTCAACGGTGAGGTCATCCGCCTGGACGGCGCGCTGCGCATGGCGCCGCGGTAGGCCCGCCCGCGGGTGGAGTCTGAGTGCTGCCAGGCAGCACTGAGGTTCCACCCGTGTCGGCGGTCGCGCCGGGCCGCGGGTGCGTGGAGGGTGAGTGCTGTCATGTAGCAGCGAGGCTCCACGGACCCGCGGACTTCCGGGGGGCTGCCGCCGTCGATCCGGCGGGCGACCGGCGGGTCCGTCGACGACGCGCGGCGGGCGACGTTGACCGGCCGGACGATCCGTGCCACTATGCGCGGATGTCCGTCACGGTACATTCGCTGTGAGCGCCGTCGTCGACGAGGACCGGACCGCCGCCGCGCCGCGTGCGGCCCCGTCGCCGGCCGGACCCGCCGAGGCGGCCGACCGGGACCGGCCCACGCCCCCGGAGATCCCGCTGCCGCGGTGGCTGCAGGTCCTGCGCTTCAACATCCGCCAGATCGAGTTCGTCTTCCACTGGCAGCGCGAGCTCGGCGACGTCTTCCGCTTCAACGGCATGGTGCCCGGGGGCCCGGTCGTCACCTGCCACCCCGACCACGTGCGCTCGCTGTTCACGGCCAAGCCCGAGCTCGTGCCCACGCTCACCTCCGAGTCGCCGCTGCGCCCGATCGTCGGCCCCTCGTCGCTGTTGACCGCCAACGGGCCACGCCATCTGCGTCAGCGCAAGCTGCTGCTGCCGCCTTTCCACGGCCAGGCGATCGACCGCTACACGGAGATGATCACCGACGTGGCCACGCGGGAGATCGACCGCTGGCCGGTCGGCGAGCCCTTCGCGCTGGCCCCGCGGATGCAGGACATCACCCTCGACGTGATCATGGCCGGCATCCTGGGCATCGAGGGCGAGGTCCGCCGCGGAACGCCCGAGCACCGCTTCCGTGCCGCCATCGCCAAACTGACGATGCTGTCCACCACGCCCGCCGCCCAGGTCGGAGAGCTGCTGAACGTCGGCCACATGGAGCCTGTGGGGATGCTCAAGCCGGCCGTGCGGCTGCTGGACGCGGTCTCCTACCCGATCATCAAGGCGCGGCGCAAGGAGGCGGACCTGCACGAGCGGACCGACATCCTGTCGCTCATGATGTGCGCCCGGACGCAGGACGGCGAGCCGCTCTCAGACCGGGAGCTCCGTGACGAGCTGCTGACGCTCGTGCTGGCCGGCTTCGAGACGACGGCCAACTCGCTGTCCTGGACGCTGGAGCGCCTCGTGCGCACGCCCGACGCCTACGACCAGCTGCGCGACGCGGTGCGCTCGGACGACGACGCCGCCGGCCACATCGAGCGGGCGATCCTCGAGGGCATGCGCGCGCGCCCGGTCATCCCGATCATCGGCCGCCGCCCGACCGTCGCCTGGCGCCTGGGGGAGTACGCCATCCCGGAGCAGACCCCGGTGACCATGAGCATCCTGCTGCTGCACCACCGCGAGGACCTGTACCCCGACCCGTTCGCGTTCCGCCCGGACCGCTGGATCGACCGCAAGCCCGGCACCTACGAGTGGATCCCCTTCGGGGGCGGCACCCGGCGCTGCATCGGGGCGGCGCTGGCCATGGCCGAGCAGCGCGTCGTCCTGGACGCCGTCATGCGGCGCCTGGACCTGGAGGCCGACCGGCCCGAGCCCGAGACCGCCGTGCACCGCAACGTCACCATGATCCCCTCCCGGGGCGCCGGCGTGGTCATCCGCTCACGGTCCCGCGCGTAGGCGGCCGCGACTGCGGTCAACCCGCGGCGGGCTGTTCCGCCGGCTCCAGGCGCCGCGTCCAGCGCTCCTCGATGCGCCCGACCCGCCACACCGTCAGCGCCGCCGCCCAGACGAGAGCGAACACGCCGGCCACGATGTAGCCCACGGCGTTGAGGTCCAGGCCGGCCGCGGCGCCCCACACGCCGCCCTTCAGGTCGAAGCGCTCGGCGAGCACGGTGAGCAGCTCCACGGTGCCGACGATGAGGGCGACAGCCACCGACAGCGTCGTGATCGTGATGTTGTAGTAGAGCTTGCGGACCGGCTGGGCGAAGGCCCAGTCGTAGGCGAAGCTCATGAACGCGCCGTCGATGGTGTCCAGCAGGGACATCCCGGCGGCGAAGAGGATCGGCAGGCAGAGGATCGCGTAGAACGGCAGCCCCGACGAAGCGGCGCCGCCGGCCACGACGAGCAGCGCGACCTCCGTGGCCGTGTCGAAGCCCAGCCCGAACAGGCAGCCGAGCGGGTACATGTGCCACGACTTGGTCACCGCGCGCGTCGCCCGCCCGTAGAAGCGCATCAGGAACCCGCGGGTGGCCAGCTGGTCCTCGAGCTCCTGCTCGTCGTAGTGGCCGCTGCGCATGCGCCCGGTGATGCGCAGGATGCCCACGAGCACGACGAGGTTGAGGATGCCGATGAGAAAAAGGAACGACCCGGAGACCAGCGGCCCCACCAGGCTCGTCGCCTGGTGCAGCGTCGACCCGTCGTCCTGGACGGCGCCCGAGACCCCCCGGACGCCGATCGCCACCAGTGCCCCCAGCGCGAACACGACCGACGAGTGGCCGAGCGAGAAGAAGAAGCCGACGCTCAGCGGGCGCCGGCCGTCCTGCATGAACTTGCGCGTGACGTTGTCGATCGCGGCGATGTGGTCGGCGTCGAAGGCGTGCCGCATGCCCAGCGCGTAGGCGGTGATCCCGAGGCTGATGCCGAACACGCCCCCGCTGCTCAGCGCGAAGTCGTGCGGGACGACGAGGGCCAGCAGGATGAAGAAGCCCACGACGTGCAGGCCAAGGATGAACAGCGCGAGGGCGGCGGCGCGGCGCCATTCGGCCGGGGTGAGCGCCCCGCGGATCCGGGTGAGGCGGCGTCCTGCGCTGGGTCCGGCGGGCATCACCGGCACGCGGTGTCTCCTGTCGCTCGCTATTGCCAACCGCTCGGGTTAGGCGCGCGCTGAACGTACCCGGCGGCGCGCGTGCACGTCAACGCGGGGCGGGTCTAACATTCCACCTGCGCGATGACCCGCTCGGCCCGCACCACGCCCCGGCACTTCCGCGACATCGACGAGGTTGCCGAGGCGCTGCGCGACGAGGGGGGCCGCTTCTCGGCCACCCGCCGCCTCGTGCTGGAGGCGCTGTTCGCCGCCGAGGAGCCGCTCAGCGCGGAGCGGATCGCCCAGGATGCCGGCGGTGGCGCGGCCAAGCTCGACGCCACCACCGTCTACCGCATCCTGGAGCGCCTGGAGGAGCTCGGGGTCGTGCGCCACATGCACCTGGGCCACGGGCCCGGCCTGTACGCGCTGACCCGCGACGGAGGCCGCGGGTACCTGCTGTGCGACGTCTGCGACCGCGTCACCGCCGTGGAGCCGGCGGCGCTGGACGAGGTGCGGGCGCTCGTGCTCGAGATCTACGGCTTCCGGGCGTCCTTCACCCACTTCCCGATGGTCGGGCTGTGTGCGGACTGCGCGCGGTCCACCGACCGGGGCTGACCGCGGGCAGGACTCCGCCGGCTCAGGCCGAAGACCGCGTCGATGTCGCGGCGGCCCACGGCTACGCTGGCCTGCCCGTGTCCCCCGCCGGCCCACCCACCTCACCCGCTGCCCCCACGCCGCTCGCCGGCTCGGACCCCGCCTCCGCCGCCGCGGCGGGCCGGCGCACCTTCGCGATCATCTCCCACCCCGACGCGGGCAAGACGACGCTGACCGAGAAGCTCCTGCTCTACGCGGGCGCCGTGCGTACCGCCGGCGCGGTCCAGGGCAAGCAGGGCCGCGGCGGGGCGACCTCGGACTGGACGGACCTGGAGCGGCGGCGCGGGATCTCCGTGACCTCGACGGCCCTGCACTTCGAGGTGGCCGGCGTCACCTTCAACCTGCTGGACACCCCCGGCCACAAGGACTTCTCCGAGGACACCCTGCGCGTGCTGGCGGCCGCGGACTGCGCGGTGATGATCCTCGACGTCGCCAAGGGCGTGGAGCCGCAGACGCTGCGGCTGTTCCAGGTCGCCCGCGAGCGGAACATGCCGCTGTTGACCTTCGTCAACAAGTGCGACCGGCCCGGCCTGGAGCCGCTGGAGCTCATCGACCACATCGAGTCGACCCTTGACATCCGGCCCACCCCGGTGACCTGGCCGGTCGGGGAGCCCGGCAACTTCCAGGGGGTCATCGACCGGCGCAGCGGCGAGCTGCACCGCTTCGAGCGCGTGGCCGGGGGCAGCAAGGTCGTGCCGACGACCGTGCTCTCGGCCGAGGCCGCCGCATCCGCCGGCGGCGACGCGCTGGCCGCGGCGCAGGAAGAGGTCGCCCTGCTGGACGCCGTCGGCTCAGACCACGACCACGAGGCGTTCCTCGCGGGGCGCAGCACGCCGGTGTTCTTCGGGTCGGCGGTGTCCAACTTCGGCGTCGAGCTGCTGCTGAACGCGCTCGTGGACCTCGCGCCGGCCCCGGGGCCGCGGGTCGACGTCGAGCAGCGCCCCCGCCCGCTGGACGCCCCGTTCTCGGGCTTCGTCTTCAAGATCCAGGCCAACAGCGACCGCAACCACCGCGATCGCGTGGCGTTCATCCGCATCTGCTCCGGCCGCTTCGAGCGCGGCATGCGCGTCACGAACGCCCGTACCGGCAAGCCGTTCGTCATGGCCCACGCCCACGAGGTCTTCGCCCAGGAGCGCCAAGCGCTGGCCGAGGCGTGGCCGGGCGACGTCATCGGCGTGGTCAACGCGCTGGACCTGAACATCGGCGACAGCCTGTTCGCGGAACAGCCCGTCGTCTTCCCGCCGATCCCCAGCCTCGCCCCGGAGCTGTTCGCCTCCGTTCGCAACCGTGACGCGACGCGCAGCAAGCAGTTCCACCGCGGCCTGACCCAGCTTGACGAGGAGGGGGTCATCCATCTGCTCAGCCGCACGAACGGGGATCCGGCCCCGATCGTCGGGGGCGTCGGCCAGCTGCAGTTCGAGGTCGCCACCGAGCGGATGGCCACCGAATTCGGCGCGCAGATCGGCCTGGAGCCCACCCAGTACACCGTCGCCCGGCGCACCGACGAGAGCGGGGTGGCCGCGCTGGCCCGCAACTCGCAGGCGGAGATCCTCACCCGGACCGACGGCACGCTGCTGGCCGTGTTCACCAGCGAGTTCGTCCTCGCGCGGGTGCAGGCCGCGCACCCCGACGCGCTGATGGACACGTTCCTCGTGCACGGTGGCCCGCCCGCGGCGGGGTCCTGACACGATGTGCTGATGGGGACGCAGAGCAGCACGAGCGAGGAGGCGCAGGTCGACGCGGTCACCGCCGCGCCTGAGGTCGTCCCGGCCGAGCTGTCCGCCGTCCGCGTCACGGTGGACATCGACGGAAAGCGGATCCTGCAGCCGATGTCGATCCGCGTCGGGACCGGGGAGATGGTCGGGGTCATCGGACCCAGCGGCTCGGGCAAGTCCACGCTCCTCCGGGTGCTCGCGGGCATCACCCATCCCAGCGAGGGTGGCGTGGTCATCGGTGAGCACTGGGTCCAGTCGCGCTCCACCGAGGTCGGCTACGTCCCCTTCGGCACCCTCCTGCACGAGCAGCTGACGGTGCGCGAGGCACTGGAGTACGCGGTGCGCCAGCGCCTGCCGGACCTGGGCTACGACGAGGTCGACGCCCGCGCCGACGAGGTCATCGCCGACCTGCACATGACGGCGGCCGCCTCCACGCGCGTGGGGTCACTGTCGGACGGGCAGAAGCGCCGGGCCGCGTGCGGCGTCGAGCTCGTCGGCCGCCCGCCGGTCCTGCTGCTCGACGAGCCCACCACCGGCCTGGACGTCACCCTGGAGCGCAGCATGATGCGCATGCTGCGCCGCCTGGCCGACGAGGGGCGCGGCGTCCTGGTCACCACCCACGCCACCGCGAGCCTGGACCTGTGCGATCGCGTGGCGGTGATGGCCGACGGCGGCCATCTGCGCTTCGTCGGCACCCCGGAGGAGGTCCGCGCGCACTTCGGGGTCACCGAGATCGCCCACGCGTATGAGGTGCTCGGGAGCGACGCCGCGCCCGCCGTGCCGCCGGCGACGGACGACACCGCGCCGGTGGAGGGGACGTGGGGCCCCCTGCCTCCGCTGCCCAGCCTCGCCGCCCAGACCGCGGCGCTGACCGGCCGCTATAAGCACTGCGTGCTGCGCGAGCAGCGCTCGCTGCTGCTGCTCCTCGGCCAGGCCCCGGTGATCGGGATCGCCATCGGGCTCGTGCTGCCGGCCAACGCCCTCGGTCAGGTCACGCTGGGCCTGTACTACACGATGCTGCTGAGCTTCCTGCTGCTCACCGGCACGCTCTGGCTGGGCCTCATCACCGCGTGCCGGGAGGTCGTCAAGGAGCGCTCGATCATCGACCGTGAGTTCGCGGTCGGCCTGCGGATCGACGCCTACGTGCTGGCCAAGTGCGCGGTGCTCTTTCCCCTGTGCGCAGCTCAGGTGCTGCTGCTGGTCGTGCCCGCCCTCGTCCTGCAGCCGGTGTCCGCCCGCAACGGCTCGGTCATCGGCGTCGTGCTCATCTGCCTGTTCTGCACGTGGGCGGCCGTCGGGATGGGCGTCTGGGTGTCGGCGGCGGTCCGCCAGTCCGACCACGCCACCGCGTCGGTGCCGCTGCTGCTCATCCCGCAGCTCCTGCTGGCCGGCGCCCTCGTGCCCTACGAGACACTCGTCGGTCCGCTGAAGCTCATCTCGAACCTGATGATCTCGCGCTGGGCGCTGACGGGCCTGGGCTCGGCGCTGGGGCTGGCGGACTCGACCAGCAGCGCGGGGACCCTCGTCGGGTCGGATCCGAGCTTCTACCAGGCCGGGCCCGGCGCGGCGATCGCCGCGCTGCTGCTGCTGGCGGTCATCGCGCTCGTCGCCGCCGGCATCAAGCTCGGCCGCGACCTCAACCGCTGACCGGCACGCGCGCCGGCAGCTCGAACTCCAGGTCCAGCCGGCTGCCGGCCGCGCGCTCCGGCGCGGTGGTGATGGTGCACGCCGCCGCCAGGCGCCTGATGACGACCAGGCCGAGGCCGAGCCCGGGGCTGTCGTCCCGCGCGACCATGCCCCGTCCGGCGTCCTCGACGGTCACCATGAGCCGTCCCGAGCGCTTGACGGCGGTCACGACCAGGGGACGGGGGCCCGCGTCCTCACGACGGTCGACGTAGGCGTGGAGCACGACGTTCGTGCAGGCCTCGGTGATCGCCAGGCGGACGCTCTGGCGGGTGACGATGGACCCGCCGGCAGCACCGACGTAGGCGTCGATGGCGCGGCGGACGGTGGGGACGCTCTCCGGGACGGCCTTCACGCTGAGCCGCAGCGGCTCGAGCGTGGTGGCGTGCTCGCCGGGCGGGTGGGACGGCGGGTCCTGGTCCAGGCCGAAGGCCGACACGGCGCGGTCGGGATCCGAGCCCACGATGCCGTGCACGATGAGGCCGTCGAGGACCCGGAACACGTAGGTGCAGGCCGCGTCGATACGGCCGCCCGACGCCGTCCCCGCGAGGTGCGCGAGCGCGACGACGATGTCGCCGTCGGCGTGGACGGACAGGATGTCGATGCGGATGTCCAGCCCGAGCGCGCGCGAGTCGCGCAGGTACTCGCGAAACCCTTCGCGGCCCCGATAGGGTTCACGGCGGGCCCCCGTGGCGACGAGCATCGGCACGAACTCCATATCCGGGTGCAGCCCGGCCAGGACGGCGGCCTCGTCGCCGCGGCCGTAGGCGGCGAGCGTGCGCCGGACGATGGCGGCGGACGACGCGGCTCCCCCGCCGGGGCCTTCGGCAGCAGCGCGCTCGAGGGCCATGCCGGGACCATACCCACCCGCGTGGCGGTCAAAGCGCGGACCTGAACCCGGTTCACCTCGGCCCGCATCCCGGTGGCGTGCCGTCTAGAGTGCGCCCGTGGCCGCGCTGCGCTCCAGCTTCGACCCTCGGTCCGACACCGCCGTGGCCAACCGCACGGCGATGGACGTGCGCCTCGGTGAGCTGGACGAGCTGCTGGCGACCCTCAACGGCGGCGGGGGCCCCAAGTACGTCGAGCGCCACCGCACGCGCGGCAAGCTGCTGGCCCGCGAGCGCATCGAGCTGCTGCTGGACCGCGACAGCCCGTTCCTGGAGCTGCAGCCCTACCTCGCCCACCACACCGACTTCGCCACGGGCGGGTCGATGGTGTCCGGCATCGGGGTGGTGGAGGGCGTGATCTGCTTCGTCAGCGCCAACGACCCGACGATCCGCGGCGGTGCGTCGAACCCGTACACGCTGAAGAAGGCGCTGCGCGGCCACGAGATCTGTGAGGCCAACCGCCTGCCGCTCATCTCGCTGGTCGAGTCCGGCGGGGCGGACCTGCCCACGCAGGCCGACGCCTTCGTGCCGGGCGGCGCGACGTTCCGCAACCTCACGCGCCTGTCGTCGCTGGGCATTCCGACGATCTCGCTCGTGTTCGGCAACTCGACCGCCGGCGGCGCGTACGTCCCGGGCATGTCCGACTACACCGTGTTCGTCGAGGGCCGGGCGAAGGTCTTCCTCGGCGGGCCGCCGCTGGTCAAGATGGCCACCGGCGAGGAGTCCGGGGACGAGGAGCTCGGCGGAGCGGACATGCACGCGCGGGTCTCAGGCCTGGCTGACTACCTGGCCGCTGATGAGCAGGACGCGATGCGGATCGGGCGCGAGATCGTGCGGTCGCTGAACTGGCGCCGGCTCGGGCCGGGCCCGACCGCCGCTGCGGTCAAGCCGCTGCACGACGTCGAGGACCTCGTGGGGATCCCGTCGGCCGACCCGAAGGTGCCGTTCGACGCGCGGGAGGTGCTGGGCCGGCTGCTGGACGGATCGCGCTACGACGAGTTCAAGCCGCTGTACGGCGCGTCGCTGTCGACGGGGTGGGGCGCGATCCACGGGTACCCGGTCGGGGTGCTGGCCAACGTGCAGGGGATCCTGTTCTCCGAGGAGGCTCAGAAGGCGGCGCAGTTTATCCAGCTGGCCAACCAGAAGGACGTCCCGCTCGTCTTCCTGCACAACACCACGGGCTTCATGGTGGGCAAGGACTACGAGCAGGGCGGGATCATCAAGGACGGGGCGAAGATGATCAACGCGGTGTCCAACTCCAAGGTGCCCCACCTGGGGATCATCATGGGTGGCTCCTACGGAGCGGCGAACTACGCGATGTCCGGGCGGGGGTATGACCCGCGCTTCCTGTTCTCGTGGCCCAACGCGCAGTCGTCGGTGATGGGCCCGGCGCAGCTGGCCGGGGTGCTGTCGATCGTCGCGCGGGGAGCGGCCGAGGCGCGGGGGCAGGAGTACGACGAGGAGTTCGACACGAACATGCGCTCCGCCGTCGAGGCCCAGATCGAGGGCGAGCAGACCGCGCTGGCCAACTCCTCGCGTGGCTACGACGACGGGATCATCGACCCGCGCGACACGCGCACCGTCCTGGGGCTGGCGCTCGGCGTCGTCCACAACGCCGACGTGAAGGGCGCCGACGGCTTCGGCGTCTTCCGAATGTGAGGAAGTCCGTCGATGAGCGCGCCCGCCAATCCTCTGGCCCCGCGGCGACGGACTTCCTTGGGAGTTCCGTCGAGATGCGTCGCGAACACCCTGCAGGCCAGCGGCGACAGAACTCCCGGCCGCGGTACTTCCCGAAGGGGGATCCGATGAGCATCAACCGGGTCCTGGTCGCCAACCGCGGTGAGATCGCGCGCCGCGTGTTCGCGACCTGCGCGCGGCTGGGCATCTCCACCGCCGCCGTGTACTCCGAGCCGGACTCAGGCTCGCTGTTCGTCCGCGAGGCCGACGTGGCCGTCGCCCTCGGCGGCTCCGCGCCCGCGGACTCCTATCTGCGTGGCGACGCGGTCATCGCCGCCGCGCAGCGATGCGGGGCCGACGCGATCCACCCCGGTTACGGCTTCCTGTCGGAGAACGCCGACTTCGCGCGCGCGGTCGCCGAGGCCGGTCTGACGTGGATCGGGCCGTCGCCGGAGGCGATCGACGCGATGGGCTCCAAGGTCCGCGCCCGCGAGCGCATGGCGGCCGCCGGCGTGCCGGTGCTGCCCGGGGTGCACCTGACCGACGGCGAGGACGTGGCCGCCGCGGGAGAGCGGGTCGGGGTCCCGCTCCTCGTGAAGGCCAGCGCCGGCGGCGGAGGCAAGGGCATGCGCCGCGTCGACGCGCTGGACACGCTGGAGGCGGCGGTGGACTCCGCGCGCAGCGAGGCCGCCTCGTCCTTCGGGGACGCGACGGTGTTCCTGGAGCGCTACGCGCCCGC
>JBBSUL010000113.1:0-11971 GCA_038234375.1 Solirubrobacterales bacterium
GCCGTTGTGCCAGAAGTACGGGGAGATGTCCTTCTCGGTGTACTCGCCGGGGGTCGCGTCGACGTGCTCGAACAGCCGCTGGACCGGCCCGATCAACGCGTACCCGACGCGCTGCACGACCCGCGGATGCTTGAGCGTGAACGGCGTCGCGTACACCCAGCCGGCGATCACCAGCACCATCGAGGCGGCGAAGATCCAGAACCCCGTCCAGCTCTGCGCATCCTGCGCGGCGTAGATGTGGTTCAGGTTGCGCAGCGCCCCGGTCGCGAACGCCAGCGCGATGTGCACCACCAGGAACGCCAGGAACCATGCGAGCACGAGGAAATGCAGCGACCGGGCGGTCTGGATGCTCAGCACCCGGCTGATCCGCTTGAAACGCGTCGACAGGGCCGGCGACATCCCCAGGCCCGTGATGAGCGCCAAGGGGGCGGCGACGAAGACCGTGACGAAGTACGCGATCAGCTGCAGGCTGTTGTACGCCACCCAGCCCTGCTCGGTCGGCCAGTCCAGCGACAGGTACTGCAGCGCGACCGACGCCGCGTTCGGGAACACCGCCCAACTCGTCGGCACGACGTGGCGCCACTGCCCGGTGGTGAACAGCAGCACGTAGAACAGCACCCCGTTGATCAGCCACAACGTGTTGACGCCCAGGTGCCACCACCGCGCCAGGCCGATGGAGTGCCGCAGGCCCGGGAGCCCGAGCTGGCCGGGCAGGCTGATCGAGTCCTTCTTCGCCGTCCACAACGGATCGGCGGGCACCGGCTTCTGGATGCGAAACCAGTCGCGCCCGGGCGTGCTGTGCCGGGTCCAGTACAGGCGTGGATGATCGGAGAGGATCTGCAGCCCCGACCGGATGATGAAGACCATCAGGAACAGGTTGAAGAAGTGCTGCACCCCGACGAACCACGACAGCCCGGGATCATCCCGCGCCGCCGCCGAGACCACGGTGCCCGGGCGACGCTCGACGAACGCCTGCACCGACGAGAGCTCGCGCAGGCCCTTCGCCGCCGCCACCGCGAGGACCAGGGCCACCAGCCCGGCCGGCAGCAGCCAGAGCAGGTTCAGCCACCGGTCCCGCCCGATCCGCAGCCGCGGCGCGATCCCCGTGACATGGGGAACCGACCCCGCCCACGTGGCGGTGTCGACAACGTCCTCGCCGCGGCTCAGCTCCGCGCGGAAGCTCGTGCGGACATCATCCGGACCGTGATCGTTCGGCCCGCCGTCGGCAGGACCGTCGTCCTCAGGCACTTCGTCGTCCATATCGTGCCTTTGCTCGGCGGACAGGCAGGATGATCGCGGGGTCTGGACGATCTCGCCAGCATCTGACCGACTGGCCACTCGACGGTACCACTCCGACCAGCCTGCGCGACAGGCCCGCCTTCTTGACCAGATCGCTCCCGACGCGCTGCGCGGGCTGCATCCGTAGAAGTCCGCAACGGATCGTGGCCGCCCCCGGATGTCGCGCCGGTCTCCAGCGCGCAGAGTGTGGACGCATACCCCTTGCCCGAGGGGCCCGGCCCACACCAACGACACAGGAGTCGCCATGAAGCACTGGAACGTCGAGACGCTCGCACCTGTCCCCCGCACCCCACGCATCCTCTCCTCCTCTGAGGATGCCCGCACCATCGTGCTGGACCTGCCGGCCGGCGAGCGCCTGCAGGAGCACGAGGTGCACGAGCGGGCGTTCGTCGTCCTGATCTCCGGTGAGGTGGAGGTCACCACGAAGGCCGGCGCGACCGTCGTCGGCGGCCCCGGCCTGCTGGTCGAGTTCGATCCGCGGGAGCGCCACGAGGTGCTGGCGCGCTCGGACGCCCGCATCCTCCTGCTGCTCACACCGTGGCCCGCCGCCGGACATCCCGGGGTGCTGACCCTTGAGCAGAAGGCCGAGGTCCGCGACCGTGCGGCCGAGCACGCGTTGCCTCACGCCTGATCAGCGACCGCCGACGGACCGCGACCCGCGCCGGCCGGTGCGTCGCGCGGGTCACGATGGACATCACGCCCTCGGACTCGGTCCAGGTCCGGGCCAGCGTGAGCTGCGCGTCCGGGGCAGCCCGCGCCCAGGCCAGAGCAAGCGCGTCCAGCCCGCCGTGGTGGGAATCGATGCCGACGAGGATCGTGGAGAACATGGATCCATCTGGACGCGGCGGGCGCCCCCCGCCATCCGTGGCAAGGCGCCGGCGGGTCGCGGTAGACCCGCAGCTCCGCCCGACGCACGCGGCATCCCCAAGCCCCCCAGGGCGCGCGCTCGCGATCGTTCAGGACACCGGGAGAGAGTCCGGTGGAACCACGGGCGTCGCGATCGTCGCCGCGTTGAGCCGTCCCTCGATGAGGTCGCGCGCCACGTCGACGAGCCGGCAGTTGTGGACGCGCGAGTACTCACGCAGGCGCGTGAACGCGACGTCGACGGTGGTGTGCGCCTGCTCGGCGAGGATGCCTTTGGCCTGCTCGATCAGCACCCGGCTCGTGAGGGCTCCCTGGAGCTGTGCGACGACCCCTCGCGACTCACGCAGCACGCGTTCCTGCAGCACGGCGATCGCCGCGATGTCCGCCATCCCCTGACCGAGGAGGACGTCCTGCTCGGCCAGTTCGCCCGTGTGTGAGCGGAAGAGGTTCAGCGCACCGATCGTCTGCCCGCCGACGCGCATCGGCATGGCGTGGACCGACCGGAACCCCTTGCTCACCGCGGAGGGAACAAAGGTGGGCCAGCGCTCGAGCTCGGCGCTGAGCTCGGCGCTCATGACCACGGCGCCACGGTGGTAGCATTCAAAGCACGGTCCCTCGTCGTTCTGGCATTGCAGGAGTTCGAGCGCATCGGCCCGCTCGCTCGAGGACGCCATCACCCGCAGGACGCCGGCGGCGTCCACCAGCAGCAGCCCGGCCTCTGAGCAGTCGAGCAGCTCGACCGATCGCTCGGCGACCCGGTGCAGGAACTCGATCACGTCGAAGTCGTCGACGATGTTGTTCGCCAGCTCGACGAAGGTGGAGATGATCCGCTGCTCACGTCTCAGGGGGGCGTGCTCGATCACGAGAGCAGTATGACGCAGCCGGGCCACGTCACGCCAGGAGCGCAGGCAGACGCAGCCGCCGTGCGACGACTTCCGCAGCGATGACCCGGAGCGGGACATCGACGGCGAAGGCGTGCGAGCGCATTCGCACGAACGCCTCGTCGAGCGCGACACCGAGCTGGACGGACAGCATGCCCGTCGCCTGGTGCACCTCGGCCCAATGCGGCGGCTCTCCGGCGAGCAGATCGTGCAACGCGTCGTCCGACGCCCCCGCCTGAAGACCGATGATCGCCTGCGTGGCCACATCGGCCAGCACCAGCCCCATGGCGACGTGCTCGTCGGTGAGCCGGCCGGGCGCACCTCGGTAGGCGACGAGCACCCCGATCCGGATGGCCCCGAGGCCGAGGGGAAACGCGAAGACGGCGCCCACCCCCAGCTCCGCGCCGGCAAGACCGAAGGCCGACCAACGCACGTCGCGCGGGTCGGCGAGGTCCGCCGCCAAGGCAGGGCGACCGCTGCTCCAGGCGTCGACGCACGGCCCCTCACCGAGCGTCGACTGGAGCTCTTGCACCGCATCCACCCACGGATCGGAGCTTCCGACCGCGCCACGCAGATCGCCGTCGACCATGAGCGACAGCCCCGCGCCGTCGACCGCGAGCAGACCGACCGTGGCGGCGCACGCGCGGTCGACGACCGAGCCCGACCGGCCGTCGACCTCCACCAGCGCCCGCAGGACGGTGGTCAGGCGATCGACGGACACGCGGTGAACCTACGAACGGTGTCGCCTTTGGTCAGCTGACTGCGAGCGCCGCGTCATCCATGGCGCGTAGATACGGCGCGACAAGGTTCCCGTAGTCCGCCTTGCGCTCGGCCGGCAGATCCTTCCAGCCGGTGACCGAGCCACGACAGCCCGCGGCGCCACACAGGCACGTCGTCGGGAAGTGCTCGATCGTGAAGTTCCGCATCGCGTAGTCGAACGTGACCTCCTCATCGCGACCGATCGCCCGCCGGGCCACGAAGTCGAACGCGCCCGCGGCGTTGAGCCGGACGCCGCAGTTCGGATCGCAGGAGTGGTTGACGATCGGACCCAGCCCGCCGTGGCGGACCCAGGTTGTCCGCCCGACCTGGGTGGCGTGGGAGTCGTTGCCCGACAGCGGACCTTCGAGGAAGCCGACCATCACGGTGTCCCCGACCGCGAACGCGCGGGAGGCGACGACCCCGTCGCCGGTCCCGTCCAGGCCCGGGCGCAGGCGCACGCCGTCGTCGTCGGTCTGCGGCCCGGTGGGTGCGCGCACGACCGCGGATCGGGTTCGCGTCTCAGACTGGGTTCGCATCGGTGCTCCGCATCTCTGGAGGGTGATGCGCCACCAGGGTCTGGAGCGACGCGACGAAGGTAGCTTTCCCTAATCACCCTAGCGCGCCGGCTCACATGCGGACCAACACGGTTCGACGAGAGCTCCACAAGCCCAGAATGCACGAAAGGCCCCTGGCGAGGGGGCCCTTCGTAGTAGCGGGGGAGCGGTCGCGGTCGCGCATTGCTCTGGGCTGGGTGCTCACGGCGCTCCTTCGACACTGCGGGACTCGGCCCCGTCGGTGACGCCGGGGTCCTGGACGAGAACGGGGCCCATGGCGGCGGGAACGACGTCCGGCCCGGGGGTCCGGCGGCCGTGGGCGATGAAGCGGCCGGACAACGCGACAGTAGCCGCGAGCGCGAGGGCGCCTTGCGCGAGGGCGAGTCGTTCGCTGCCCCAGTAGGGGTTATCGCGGCCGGCGAGCAGCGAGATCTCATCCAGCGTCAGGGCGCTCCCGATCCCGAACGGGACGCTCAGCCAGCGCTCTCGGCCATCCTGACGGGCGCTGATCGCTAGGCCCCCCGGTGGCCAGCACGATGCCGATACCGGGGAGGAAGTGATGCACCCGGGTGCTGCTCGAGCGCGGGGCATTGGCGCTGCGACGCGCAAGGCTTCGCAACAGCGGAAAGGGACGCTGGCGCTCGCGCGCATAGTTGATGGTGCGTGGAATCCACGGACGACATCGACGCGACGCCCGGCGATCATCGGCCGACATCACCGCTGGCGCAGGACGGCCGCCGCAGCGCCACCAATCCGCGCCCGCCGAACCCGGAGGGCAACGACGACCCGTTCGCGAGGGCTCCGCGATCATCGGCCGCCTCTTGAGACCCGACGTGGACCGGTGCTTTCTCAAGTCTGCCGTAACGAGCACGAGGAGCGCAGATCGTCGATCCGTCAGCTCAGCCGGTCGTACGCGGCACTCGTCGCGACGACGTAAAGGCCCTTGTGCAGGACGTCGGGCGCCATCTCGGCGGCGGTCCAATCCCATGGCCATGGCGCGATGCCAAGCGCCTTGTAGAGGACCACGTCGCCTGGCCACATCAGTGCGAAGTGCGCGCCCCACGCCGCCGGACCCCGAAGGCCGGTCTGGCCGACGAGCGCCCGCACCACGCCCTGGGTGATGCCGTGGGCCCAGTGCATCCGGATCGAGATGCGGGACAGGGCGTCCTCGTCCCTCGGCTCCAGGCGCAAGAGCTTTGACGCCACGTGGCCCGGGACCATCGACGGCCGCCGACCGGTCACGCGCATCTCCGCGGCCTGAGCAGCGGTCATCGCCGCAGTGCCGACCATGCCGGAGAGGGCTCCTCTGATCACCGGATGCATGGCTGTCGTCCTACCCCGGCGCCGCGTGGACCAACCGCGAACGCGCCACCACGCTCAGGGACCGGAAACCGCTGGTGAGGCCCCGGGGCCACGCGCGACGACGGCCAGGCCTCGCACCGTCGGGCGAGCATGCTCGATGCTCCCTGACCGTCGTGGCGTCAGGCGACGTCGCCCTGTGGCACGGCGTGGGCTCGAACTGCGGCGATGGCGGCAACCAGGGCGGTCGCGTCGGCCTCACCGCTCTTGGCTGTCGGCGGTACCGGCGCTGGACCTCCACGTACCCGCCGAAAAGCACGAAAGCCCCCTGGCGAGAGGGGGCTTCCGAGGGGTCGACTCTACTCGGTAGAGTTCAACTAGCTCGGTACCCTGTTCGCCGGTGGACAGATCTTGACGTTACGTGAAGGTAGAGTTGAAACGGACGGAGTGACCGAGAGATGTCTGAGCCGGGACAGGGCGCCGGGTACGGCGGCACGTCGATGGAAGGTCACCGACCCGTCGTGGCCCTCCTGCGCCCCAGCGTGAGGTTGCGGTGACGGAGCTGCTTCTAGTAGTGGGTGCGGGCCACGCCCACCTGTTCGTCATCAAGCGCGCCGTTCATCTAGTTGCCGCTGGGTATCGGGTGCACCTGCTCGCCCCGCGGTTCTTCGACTACAGCGGTGTCGCGTCGGCGACGGCCGCTGGGGCGATGCCCAGCGACGCCGGGCGGATCGACGTGCGGTCGCTGGCCAGCACCTCGTCTGTGGAGTTTCACGAGGGCACACTGAAGTATCTGGATCCGGAGACGCGGATCGCGGTCACGTCGGACGGTGACCAGCTGTCTTACGACGTGCTGTCGGTCAACATCGGAAGTGTGGTTGCTCCGTCCGGCATGCACGTTCATCCGGCCGTCGTGAGGGTGAAGCCGTTGAGCGGTCTGGCTGATCTGGATGCCCGGTTGCGAGCTTCAGGGCAACCAGGTGCCACGGTCACGGTCGTGGGTGGCGGTGCCTCTGGCTTGGAGCTGGCGGCCCACCTGTCGGTGCAATCGGATGTCGTGCAGGTCCGGTTGGTGGAGTCCGGGACCATCATCGGTGCGGACCTGCCCGAAGGCGCACGCAAGCGGATCGTGCGGCTCCTGGCAACACGCGGCGTGGCTGTTCGCACAGGGTGCGTGGTGCGGGACCTCGACGAGCGACAGCTGGTCTGCGACGACGACACTGAGATGTCCCACGATGTGGCCTTGCTCGCCGTCGGGCTGACTGCGCCGCCGCTGCTCGCCGAACTCGGACTCGGTGACGGGCGCGGGGTGCCGGTGCGGGCAACCCTGCAGCACGTTGACCGAGACGACATCTACGCGGTGGGCGACTGCGCACGCTTCCTCCCGTGTCCGCTGCCCCGCATCGGCGTGCACGGGGTCCGGCAAGGACCCTGCTGCTGCAGAGTCTGCTCGCGCAGATTCGTGGAGAGCCTCTTCCGGTGTACGAGCCGCAGCGCCGGGCACTGTCGATTCTCGATCTCGGTGACGGCGTTGGCCTGGCTGTTTGGGGGCGCTGGTGGTGGTACGGCGCCGCTCCTCTGCGCTTCAAGCGACACATCGATCGACGGTGGCTGAGGACGTATCAGGAGTGATGCTCCCCGTCTCGGTTCGGCTCAGCGCGAGAGTCCGCTGGATGTGGGCCGCGGATGACGGCTGAGCGGCTCGGCCTGCGCCGCGACGCGCGACCCAGACCCCGGCCACCATCGCCACCGACAACGACGAGACGTTGAGCTGTGCGACGCCGGAAAGCCGGTGGCCGAGGTTGCAGCCGCCGGCGAAGCAGCCTGCCTCAACGCCCTGGAGAACGAAAAAGCCCTCCGAAAGGAGGGCCTCAACGTCACTACTGACGAAGTAGCGGGGGCAGGATTCGAACCTGCGACCTTCGGGTTATGAGCCCGACGAGCTACCAGACTGCTCCACCCCGCGGCGGACGAAGGAGGATAGCACTCCGTACCCGGCGGCCACACCGCAGCGAGCGCCGCGCCGCGGCCCGCTAGCGTCCGCTCCATGCGCGTCAGCGTCGTGGACATCGGCACCAACTCGACCCGGCTGCTCGTCGCGGACGTGGGCGAGGACGGCGAGGTCGTCGAGCTCGAGCGCCACTCGACCGTCACCCGGCTGGGCCAGGGCGTGGACGCGGGCGGATCGCTGTCGGCGGAGGCGATCGACCGGGTGCTCAAGGTGCTCGACGGCTACCGCGAGCTCATCGACCGCCACGAGGCCGGCGCGGTCAACGTCGCGGTCCTCACCAGCGCGGTCCGTGACGCCGCCAACGGCGCTGAGTTCACCGCGCGCGTGCGCGCGGACTACGGCCTGGAGGCCCAGACGATAACCGGCGAGCACGAGGCCCAGCTGACCTTCCTGGGCGCGACCGCAGCCCGGGACGCGACGGCCCCCACGCCGGTCGCGGTCATCGACATCGGCGGCGGCTCGACGGAGGTCGTCGTCGGCGCCCGGGGGGCGGTGGACTTCCACGTCTCCACGCAGGTCGGCGTCGTGCGCATGGGTGAGCGCCACCTCCACCACGACCCGCCGGACGGGGACGAGCTCATCGCCACCGCCGAGGACGTCATGGCCACCCTCGCCGACGCTATCCCTGAGGCGGTGCGCCAGAGCGTCCGGGCGGGGGTCGCGGTGGCGGGGACGGCGACCTCGTGCGCGGCCATCCTGCAGGAGCTGGAGCCCTACGACCCCGCCCGCGTCCACGGCTACCGCCTGGCGCGCGCGGAGTGCGAGACCCTGCTGTCGCGCCTGGCGGGCATGGATGAGGCCGAACGGCGCGAGGTGCCCGGCCTGCACCCCGACCGGGCCCGCACGATCGTCCCGGGCGTCCTCGTCCTCGTCGAGACGATGCGCCTGCTCGACCTGGACCACGTCGAGGTCTCCGAGCACGACATCCTCCGCGGCGCCGCCCTCACGCTCGCGCGGACCGCCCGCCGTGACGGTCCCGGAGCCGGAGCCGTCCACTGAGCGCCATCCCCACTTCCGGCGACCGGGTGGACGGGTGTCCGATTGCGAACGACCGCGCCGAAGCACATACTCCTTCAGGTCGGGAAGGGACGTAAGGCCGCAAGGTCAGCGCTCCGGCCAGACATACATAGTCCGGGCGTATGCCGCATCGATTCGGCGCCTCCCAACGCCCGGACACCTCATCGGCCCTGCATGGCACGAACCCCTGCCCGTCCTGACGGGGCCAAACTTGGAAGCCGCCTTCGGGCGGCTTCCGACGTTTAACGAGACGTCACAGGCCGCCTGCGCATCTGAGCCGTCACTTGACTCGGATAGAGCGACCGGAATGACGGTTCACCTTCCCCGGGACGACGGTTCACCTTCCCGCGCGGGTCCGAGCCGGGCGCTGGTCAGGCGGCGTCGTCGGCGGTGAAGCGCACGCCGGCGACCACGAAGTGCCACATCTGCGCGACGAGGTCGGCCTGGGACGGGCGCCGCCGCCGGCTCAGCGCCTCGGCCAGCGCCACCCGGAAGCCGCCGATGAGCATCGCCCCGGCCAGCCGCGGGTCCACGTCCTCGGGGATCTCGCCCTGGCGCTGCCCGCGCTTGATGGAGCGCGCCGCGTCGTCGACGAGCTTGGTGATGAACCGCGCCTCGACGGCCGCCACCTCGCCCTCGCGGGCGAGCAGGGTCAGCACGATCGGCGCCAGCGGCTCACGGTAGTAGAAGGCGACGGAGCGCTCGGTGCGCCCGCGCTCGCGGGCCGCCCAGTCCAGCGTCCGGTCGTCGCCCGCGGCGATCTCCACGATCGACCGGTCGTAGAAGTCGCCGACCACCGCCGCCACCAGGCCGGCCTTGGACCCGAAGTATCGGTACAGCAGGCCGACCGACACGTCGGCCCGCGTCGCCACCGACGCGACCTCGAGCGTCCCGTCGCGCTCCACGAGCTCGGCCAGCGCCGCCCCCAGCAGCCGCGCGCGCGTCGCCTCGCCGCGCTGGGTCAACGTCTGCTCGCTCATGCCCGACGAGCCTACCTGAACCCGGTTCACCTTTACGGCACGGCCGCGGACGCGAAGCCGTCCGGTGCGCGCGCTCAGCCGGCCAGCGCCGCGCGCTCGGCGTCGCTCAGCTCACGCGCGCCCCGGGCCTGTGCGTCCCACCCCACGAGCACCGACAGCCCGCTGGCCGCGACCGTGCCGTCGGGCAGTTCGATGTCGTGCTCGAGGGTCAGCGACGTGCGCCCGATCCGTCCCACGCGCACGACGACGTCGACGCTCTCGTGGTCCCTGCGGACCTCGTGCTTGTAGTCGAGCTCCACCCGGACCATCACGTAGGTCTGGTGGCTTTCGGGACCAAGCGCGGTCAGCAGCGCCGCGCGGCCGTCCTCCAGCAGCTCGTGGTAGACGGCCTGGTTGAGGTGGCCGAGCATGTCCATGTCCCGCCAGCGCAGGGGGATCGTCATCCGGGTCTCGGGGGCGCTCATGCGGTGCCGGACCCTACCGACGGCTCGGCGGCGACCACCACGTCCTCACCGCCCCGGGCCTCGCCGCCCCCGGCCGACTCCGGAGCGGGCGCGTAGATCCGGACCGGAACGCGTTTGCCCTTCAGCTCGACCGTCGGGCGCTCGACCAGCTCACCGTGGTCGGCGTTCAGCAGGCACCGCGTGGCCTCCGTGAGCAGGATGCTGTCCCCGGTCTGCCGGGTCACCGCCTCCACCCGCGAAGCGGTGTTCACCGGGTCGCCGATGACGGTGAACTCCACACGCCCGCCGCCGCCGATCGTTCCGGCCACGACCGGCCCGGAGTTGACGCCGATCCCGATGCCCACCGCCCCGCCGAACCGCTCGTCGACGGCCGCGACGATCTCCCGCGCCGCCGCCACGGCCCGGTCGGCGTGGTCGTCCAGCCGGCCCGGGGCGCCGAAGACCCCCAGCACCCCATCCCCCACGAACTTGTTGGCGTGCCCCCCGTGCGCGGCCAGGACGGGGACGACCAGGTCGTAGAACGCGTTCAGCTGCCCGACGACCTCACGGGCGCTCGCGCGCTCGGCGAACGCGGTGAAGTCGCGGATGTCGACGAACAGGACGGTCACCTGAACCTCCTGCCCGGCCAGCTCGGTGCCCTCGGCCAGCACCCGCTCGGCCAGGCCCGGGTCCACGTACGCGCCGAAGGCCTCGCGGAGGCGCTCGCGCTCCCCCAGGCCGGCGACCATCGCGTTGAACGACGCGGCCAGGCGCCCGGTCTCGTCGCCGCTCATGACCGGCACGCGCACGGCGAAGTCGCCGGCGGCGACGGCGTCGGTGCCGACCCGCAGCTGCGTCAGCGGCTGCAGGATCGAGTTGGCCAGCAGCAGCGTGAGCTCGAGCGAGACCGTGAAGGCCACGCCGATGGCCACCCCCACCCCGATGCCAAGATCCGCCAGCGACCGGTCACCCCCGGCGGCCAGCGCCGACACGACGACCCCGCTGACGATGTTGATCGCCGGCAACGCGACGAGCAGCCGCGTCTTCAGCGAGACGCCGGCCCCACGCACCCGCAGGCCGGGATCCACGTCGGAGGCCACCGCCTCGAGCACCGGGCGGACGATGATCTCCATCGCGAAGAAGCGCAGCAGCGCGCCGTAGAGCAGGACGACGGCCGACGCCGCCATCAGCGCGGGCAGCGCCGGCAGCCAGGCGACGTCCAGCCGCCACACCGCGAACACCGAGATGGGGACGATGTTGCCCACCAGCGGCTGCAGCCAGCGGGTGCGCAGGAAGTCCATGGGCAGCCGGGCCAGCGCCGTCCACGCCGCGTCCGCGGCACCGGACGCGCGATCGCCGGCCATCCACGCGTCCGCGGGCGCCAGCAGACGGCTGACCGCCTTGCACGAGATGAGGTTGTCCACGACGACGAGCACCTGCGCGGCCACGAAGATCTCGATGAACGTCGCGCGGTCGGCGTGGATGAACAGCTGCAGCAGCCCCGACCCGCCGGCCACCACGACGTGCGCGCCCTGCATCTGGGCCCACAGGATCCGGCGGACGTAGCGCCGCCCGAGCCTGGCGTACAGCCAGCGCATCGGCCCACCGAGCATCCGACCAGTGTGACGGGCCGAGTGCCGGTGCGCCAGCGACCGGACCCGGCGGCCGGCGCGCTCAGCGCATCGACGCTGCCCGCTGCGGGCCGCGGGCCCGCGCGCACGCCGCCGCCTCGCCGAGCCGGTGCTCGCCGCAGAACAGCGTGGGGCCGACCCCGAGGACCGGCAGCTCCGTGGCCCCCCGGGCCAGCAGCGCCCGTCCGGCCGCCTCCAGCGGGCCGTCCAGCGACCGGTCGCCGGCGGCGCGC
>JBBSUL010000114.1:0-11891 GCA_038234375.1 Solirubrobacterales bacterium
CAGCCCGCGGGCCTTGACCTCTCCGACGACGTCATCCTGACCCACCTGCGGACCGAGCTGACCGGCGAGCACGACCTCTCGCTCACCGAAGGTGGCGGGGTCATCCCCGGCTTCACCGGCGAGGGCACCGGCGGACAGGACCCACAGCTCGCCAAGCTCTCGGCGATCATCGACACCCTCAACCAGCGGTTCGGCACCGAGTTCACCGAGGCCGACAAGGTCTTCGTCGACCAGATCGAGCAGACCTGCATCGAGAACGACGCCCTCGCCACCCAGGCCCGAGTGAACTCCCCAGAGAACTTCAAGCTCGCGCTCGACAAGGTCCTGGAAGGCCTCGTCATCGACCGCCTTGACGCCAACCAGGACTTCTTCGGCCGCATGATCGACGACCCCGCCTTCGGGGCCGTCGTACGCGACTACGTCGCGCAGAAGGTCTACGGCCGGCTCAACGACCCCACCCAGCCACTACCGGGACTCTGACGACTTGGCGGCACAGTTCGGATCGGCGGGCGCGCCTCGTCCTCGCCCGGAGTGGTAGCCGTTACGGCTGCTTGTTCCAGGCGCCGGCAGCGTCCGTACCGCCGCGCCGAAAGCAGCTGTCTGCCGCCCAGCCGGCGGTTCGTTACGGGTTTGCGCGACCTGGCCCGACTGCGCACAGAAGGCGTTGCTGCTGGCAACGGCGGCTGCTGCGAGCATCCGTGACGTGGAACTCAATGACGCGCTGAAGAGATTCGATGCCGTCGAGACGAATCTGGCACGTCTCGACAAGGTTTTCGAAAGCTACGAGGCGCTGATCCCTGCGGGAATCTCGTTCGCGGCCGGAAGCCCCGAAGGGATCCGGGCAGATGAGCTTCAGACTGCGTTTCAAGACCTCGTCGCTTCGCTGCCGGCAATCGAGGGGTGGACGATCGACGCCAGATTGGTCGACCTCGACGACATCGCGCAGGGGAGACTGGACGCCGCCGATATCGGCGAACCTCAGATCGAGATCGATCTTCATCGTCAGGTGAGTGAGCCCGCCCGCCAAGTCGCGGATTACCGTCGGAGGTTTTCGAAGCTCCGCCGTGCGTTAGTGCGAGATCGCGCACGCGAGCTCCTTGCTGAGATCGATGACGCCCTCTCCGCGGCTGCCAAACAGGTCGAGCGCGATGGAGCCGTAGTTGACCACCCCGCCTGGCTCCGGTTGAGGTCGGCATTCGACGAACTCGAGCGCCTGCTCGGTAGCTCGGTGATGCAGAAGGGCCGATGGAGCGACCTGAAGCGTCACCTTTCGTTCGGTCAAGGAGTTGACTTGCACGACATCGTGGACCACGACTGGCCGAGTGTTCGTACGCACATCGTTGAGGGGCTCTATGGGCAACTTGAGGCGATCCCGGTCGAACTGCCCGACCTCGCGACCGTGGTGGCGCAGCATCCATCCGGGGCGGTGACGACGAAGTTGGCTTGGGAGGCGCTGATGCCGGAGGATTTCGAGCGGCTGGTGTTCAATCTGCTCACGAGTACGCCGTCGTACGAGAACGTCACGTGGGACATGCGGACCAACGCACCGGATCGGGGTCGCGACATCGCCGCTTATCGGGTGACGGAAGACCCCCTGAGCGGCATACAGAGGCGACGGGTTGCCGTTCAGTGCAAACACTGGCTAAGCAAGTCAGTTGGGCCGAACGACATCGCGAGCGAGGTCGCGTCGATCAAGTTGTGGGACAACCCGCCGGTGGACGTCCTAATCATCGGGACGAGCGGACGATTTACGATGGACGCCGTGTCTTGGATTGAGAAGCACAACTCCAAACGCGAGCATCCTGCGATCGAGCAGTGGCCGGAGAGCCACCTTGAGTCCCTGCTTGCTCAGCGCCCCAACCTCGTGGCGGAGTTCAATCTCCGGCCGGAGTAGGGCGCGGCACACCGCATCTCGGTCCGAGCGCGCCCGTCCGGCACCCCCCGGTGCCTGGTGGTCATGTGGTGGATGCCCAGGTGGCGGCGAACACGGCCGGCGCCGTGTTGCCCAGTGCCGAGTGCGCCGGTGCCATGTAATGACCGGCCGGGATGCCACACCCAGCGCAGGTCGCGCCCCACCGGAAGGCGCGCTGACCCATCATGCTACGCAGTATGGGCGATCTACACGATCACGATCCGAGCGCGTTCGACGACCTTCTCGGGCACGCGGAGGTCAACGTCACCGAGGGTAGCTCGGACGTTTCCGCAACGGTGATGGTGGCGGTCGACGCCGAGTGCCTCGACGGCTTGGTCGACCGGGCGCGCCGGGAAGGTCGAGACATCGAACAGGTCGTCGCCGACGCCCTCCGCGCCGCCGCGTAGAAACCGCCGATCGCGGCCGAGGACGCTTGCGGGATCGACGACACGCCGCGCGAACTGCGTCTTTCGCGTGAGCCAGCCTCGTCCGTCCCCCCTGGTCCGAAGCGGTAGTCCGGGTGGCTGCGTGGCCTCGTGTGCCGAACGCTGGCTCTGCAAGGTGGCTGGGCTCGGCGGGCACCGGTCGTCGTGGAGCGCCGCTGAAGCGCACGGCGTCACATGATCGGCGACAGCCGCGAGTCGGTGAGCACGTGTCCCCATGGCCCGTGACCGTCGCGCGCGATGATCCGCTCCATCGCTGCCCAGTGCTGCACGACCATGGTCAGATAGCCCCATGTCGGTCGGTCGCGCTTGCCTCCAAGCCAGAAGACGCGGAGGCCAACCTCGCGGAAGCGCTCAATCTCCTGCGGACGAGTGCGGATCTTCTTGTCGCGAACGATGACCACGAGATCACGCGCCGCCACAGCTGGCATCCAGTCGACATCGAGGGTCCCGAGCGGACACTCTGGGATGAGCGCGTGCCCGACGTGGATGGTGTCCTTCCGCGCGGCGCAGAGCGTCTTTCCGAGACCAAGCGCGCTCTCGTCCACGTAGAATCGGAGCGCGTCGCGGTCGGCGGTCACGCGAAACGTCGGCTAGGCAGCCGAGCGCTCGTCCGGCTTGAAACGGACCAACTCGTAACGGAGAGCCTCGTTGACGACCGCCGCTGGCAGCTCGTACATCTCGGAGATCATCTCGACGGAATCACCTGCGGCGTAGATCTCGGCGATGACCTCGGTGCGAACGCTCCGCACAACAGGCTCGCCGAATCCGCGAAGAGGGTCGATCACGACATCGCGCAGATCGCTGATGGGCCGCAGCCGTTCCACCTGCGCGCTTTCAGACTCGTCCGTCCAGAGCAGAGACCGCTTGAAGTCCTCTGCCTCGTCCGACCAGTCGGCGACGGCTTGCCCTGTGCGCACGACGACCAGGGCAAGCCGTGACTCGAGGCCGACGACCTCTTGGACTCGGCGCACAAGGTCGCGCCCTAGCGGCTGCAGCCACGTTTGCGCCGACGCCAGTGGGTACTTGGTATTCAGCTCATCGCGGAGGCCTTCGATCACAGGACGCATGTTGATCAGGGGCACACCCGCGTCGCGGTATCCAGCGAGGAGTCGGGTCTCGATGAACTCGCCCCATGTCGCGACGTCCTCGCCCGTAGACTGTTGACGCACTACCGGCGGATAACGCTTCCCGCCGCGCTCGTAGCCGTCAATCCATCGGCGTGCGGTGCCAGGGCGAAGTCGAAGGAGGGTGTCCGCCTGGTTGAACCCGTAGGTGGGGCGGTCGAGGAGGTTGATCACGTCGGCGGCCATGAGGAGGATCGATCATGCCACGGATAGACTGCGTTTGACTACCGCGGTGATAGCACCAGCGTCGTGGACGACCGATCGCTGCCGGTCGCCCACGGACACCGAGATCTAGCCGGCTGTGTACTGGCAGGGTCCGAGATGACCTGCCTTGTGGATGCACGACTTGCCCATCCACGTCTTCGGGCACGGCTCCTTGTGTTGCGGCATGTGACCTCCCGCATCGGCCGGAGTCCAACGCTCCGGATCTACCTATTAGTGGTCGCGGGGAATGAAAAGGTAGCCCGGCTCAGCGTCTGGGATCACCGCGGCTGGATGAGCAAATCACGTTCACCTGGACGGATCGTCCCGGCCGGTGAGATCAAGCGCCTCCTGGTTCGCGTGTCGAGTAGCGTTCCGGCGGCCTGGGTGTCGAGATGATCGTTGTCGCTTGGAACATGGGCCGTCGGGACCACGCGGCCGCGTGGAGGTACCTGCTCGATGACTTGAAAAGGGATCTGGCGCTGATCCAGGAGACCTGCCTGCCCCCGGAAAAGGATCCCAACGGGGCATCGGCGCGTACGCAGCGCACACGTGGGGGGTCGGCCATCTACGTCCTCGACGGTGAGAGCGACGACAGCTGTAACGTCGTCGACCGAGCGCAGAGTGACCACAGTCCGCTCCGGCTCACCTCGGAAGCAACGCCCGGCGATTCCCTGACCGCGAGCACCCGCCGATCGGCGGGCATCAGGCAGCCGCGCGGGGGAACTGAGAGGGAACATTGTTCGCACTTCGGCTGTCTGCGGCCGTCCAACCGAGAAACCAACTAACGTGTACCGATAGGCGATTCCGGACCCTCACGGACGTTCTGGGACACCATTTAGCCACTTACAAGCAGGGGGTCCACGGTTCGAGCCCGTGACCGCCCGTGACGTTGAACTGCCTGCAAAAAATCGATGGCGTGGTCGCGCGGGTGGCGAACGACGTCATCGTGAACACGCTGCTGCCGCGCGACGAGGCCCCGTGGGAGATCGTCGCCTTTAGGGTCCGTCGCGAAGTACGTGCGTGGGTTTGGGTGCCGGATCGTGGATGCCAGGCGCCGCGCGCGAGCGCAGGCGTCTGTGAGCCCGTCGAGCATCGCGGGTGCGTCTGGCGTCTCGAGCCGGTGCCCAAACACGCTCGCGGACCCCCCGGGTCACCGCCGCGGAGTTGACCTGGTACTCGGCCATCAGCTGGCGTCGGGTTGACTCTCGCGCAGCTCCCGGTCCTCGGCGGCGACCTCATCCTGCTGCTCGCGACCGTGCTCGGCGAGCTCGTCGTTGCCGAGCAGCTCCCCGACGCTCTCCTTCGCCTTCCCGGCAAGGTCGCCGAACAGGCCGGCGCGCGTGCGGTCACTCTGATCATCGTCGGGCATCCCCAGGTGATGCCCGATCACGCGACCGCCCACACCCCACTGTCGGCCAGTGGGGTATGGGTGGCGTGGATCCTCGAGGCCCGGACCGGCCAGGTGCTGTAGCCCGACGCGGTGGCGTGAGGGCGAGTAGGCGAGCAGCAGTCTCGGGAGGTCGTCCCATGACCTCGGCGGCCGTCTGCCACGATCCCCGGGTGCGCGTGATCGGTGACGACGAGCGCCGCGCCCGGATCGGCGTGCGCCACGCCCTGGCCGGCGGTGCTCGCGCGGCGTCGGTGGAGGCGGCGGTCGAGGCGATGACCTGCCTGCACGCCACCGAGCCCGCGAACGTCCACCTCTCGGCCTTCGCGCGCAGCGGCGCCACGATGGCCGACATCGACCGCGCGCTGTACGAGGACCGCACCGTGGTCCGGCAACTGGCGATGCGGCGGACGGTATTCGCGTTCCCGCGCGCGCTGCTGCCCGCGGTGCGCGGCAGCGCGGCGGACCGCGTCGCCACGCAGATCCGCACGCGCCTGGCCAAGGAGGTGCAGGAGGCCGGGCTGACGCCCGACGGAGCCGCCTGGGTCACCGAGACCGGTGCCGCGGTCCTGGCACACGTGCGCGAGGAACCCGCGACCACCGCACAGCTGCGCTCGGCCATCCCCGCCCTCGATCTGCGCCTCACGCTCGCCGCCGGCAAGGCGTACGAGACCGAGGTCCCGATCGCGTCCCGCCTGCTCGGGGTCCTCGCCGCTGACGGCAGCATCCTGCGCGGACGCAACGACGCGGGCTGGAAGGTCTCGCGCCCGTTCTGGACCGCGGCCGAGCAGTGGCTGGGCGAACCGCACACCGGCGTCGAGGCGCTTGACGCGCCGGACGGCTACGCGGAGCTCGTCCGCCGCTGGCTGTGGACGTTCGGCCCCGGAACCGAGACCGATCTGGTCTGGTGGCTGGGAGCGACGAAGGGGGCGGTCCGCGGCGCGCTGGCCGACGTCGGGGCGGTCGAGGTCGCGCTGGCCGACGCCCGGGCGGCGTGGCTGCACCCCGACGACACCGAGCCCGTGGAGCGGCCGGAGTCCTGGGCGATGCTCCTCCCGGCGCTGGACCCGACGACGATGGGCTGGAAGGAGCGCGACTTCTACCTCGGCGGTCACGCCGCGCAGATCTTCGACCGCAACGGCAACGGTGGCCCGACGGCCTGGTGGGACGGGCGCATCGTCGGCGGCTGGACCCAGCATGAGGACGGCACGGTCGTCGTCGTCCCGATCGACGCGCTCCCGCGCGCGGCTCGAGCTCCGCTCGAAGTCGAGGCCGAGCGTCTCACCGCCTGGCTCGACGGCGACGTGGTGCGCTCGATCTACCAGTCCCCGCTGGCCCGCGCCCACGGGATGACGTCGGTCGCCGCCGCGTCACGCCGCCGTTGAGTGCGGCGAGCTGCTCGCGCCCGACGGCCCGCAGCTCCTCGATCCGATACCCGAAGTCGTCGGCCGCGACGGGCACCGAGCCGATGGTCAGGGCCGGTCCTGGTCGTCATGGCACTCGGGCGCGCTCACGCACGGCGGACGGCCAGTCCGGCGGGACCGCTGCAGCGCCGGGCGCAGCGCGCCGCCGCCGCCGGCCCGACAATGCTGCCCGACGGCGCCGCGGCGGCCGAAGCCGCCACGGCGTCGCGCCGGGCTCGCTGACCGCGCCCCCGACGATCGGGGAGGACACCGCGCGGCGCCTCCCCGCCATGGGCTTCTTCAGCGGCCGGCCGGTGCGCCGAGCAGGCCGGTCAGGCCGCCGAGCAGTCCGCCGACCAGGTTGAGCGGCAGCTTGATGAGGCCGCCGATCAGTCCCCCGCCGAGCAGTCCGCCCGAGGAGGCCGGAACATCCCCGCCGGCTGCGCCGCCGAGCAGGCCGCCGCCGAACCCGCCGCCGAGCAGCGAGCCGAGCAGGCCCTGCACGATGCCGGTGGCCTGCGAGACCGCACCGGTCGCCGCACCTGTGGCCACGCCGATGACCTGCGCCAGCAACGGCAGCAGACCCTGGATGGTGGTGGTGACCGTCTGCAGGGCCCCGGTGATCTGCGTCTGGGTGCCTGCGGGCAGCTGCGGAGCGACGGCGACGAGGGTGCTCAGGCCGGTGTTCAGCGCGGCGGTGGCGGTGGCCAAGGCCTGCTGGATGATCGAGGCGATCGACGTGGGCAGGTCGTCCATCATCGCGACCTGCGCGACCTGCTGGGCCTGACCGGGCGCGGCGGCCTGCAGGGCGGCCAGGGCCTGCGCGGCGATGTTCTGCGCCTGACCGGTCAGCTCGGACACCAGCTCGCTCAGCAGGGCGATGATCTGCTCACGGCCGGCGATCGTCCCGGGCAGCGCGGAGGCCAGCGACTGCTGCACCGTGCTGGAGGACGCATCCGGGACCAGGCCGGCGAAGCGCTGCATCGCGTCTCCGTACGTGCCGGCCGTCGCCGCCAGCGTCCACACCGCGGTGGTGGCCGCCTGCTGGCTGTCCCCGGCGTGGGCGGCCAGCGACCGGGCGCTGCGCGCGGCGGCGTTGGCGCGGCGGCGCGAGCGCTTCAACGCCACCACCGCCCGCTGGGTCTGGTCGCGCTGCACGGCGCGCGTCACGCGCCGGGCGTCGAGCTGGGCGAGTTCGAGCTGACGACCGATCTTGGCCTCCGGGCTCTTGGACGAAGCGGCCTGCGAGACCGCGGGCGCGGCGGTGGTGATGAGGGCGGCGGCGGCAAGCAAGCCGGCCGCGGCACGGGCACGTCGATGCATGATCGTTCTCCTTGGGTAACTGGGCGGCCCCGCGAAGGGCCCCTGGCTTTGCGTCCCCGCCTTCCGGCGGGTTTGCCTTTTTCCGAGGCGGTTGTGCCTCTGCCCCCTTAGAGGAGCGGTGAAGGTCTGGCGTGAGGTCCTATCTCGGTAAGCTGGCGTGCAGGCACTCTTGCCGCTATGGCTGCAGCAGCTTGCGCACGAGCTCCAGTTGCGCGTTCGCACCGATGACCCCGGCCCGCACCGCCTGCTGCGCCAGCGTCAGCGCGTTCTGGGTGACGGCCAGGGACTGCTGGGTGGACTGCTTGGCTACCGCGAGCGCCTGCTGGACCGCGGCGTCCGCCTGCTGCTGGATCGCCAGCGCGACGCCCTGGCGCTGACCTGTCGGGAGCGACACGGTCACGGGTGTGGTCGTCGCGGCCGGGGCCGGGACCCCCGCGGCCGAGGTCGTCGGGACCGTCGCCGCCGGCGGCGCGCTGACCGGCGCGTTGGGCTTCGGCGCGGGCGCGGTGGTGGGCTCGTGCGCGGATCCGGACCCCTTGGGCGCCGGGTCGGTGGCGCGGTGCGCGGCCGCCCGCTCGGCGTCTCGCCGGGAGCTGCTGCGGTCGGTGGCAGTGACGTTCTCCTCGCGCGGGCGCGCGAACGACGAGCCGGCGGGAGCCTTGACCTGCGGTGCTCGGGCCGGCCCCGTCGCCGTCTCGGCGGGCGCCTGGGCGATCACGGTGCCGGAGGCCGGCGGCGCGTGGTGCGCGCGATCCTGCGCCAGCGAGCCGAGCCCCACGATCGCGGCGGTCGCGCACACCGCGGCGCACTTCGCGGCCCCCGACGCTCCGAGACCACCGAGTCCGAGCGACCAGCCGGACGCGGCGGCGGCGCCGCTCCCGGCGACGGTCCCGCCCCCGGTGAGCGCGGCGAACAGGCCGCTGCTGGAGGCCAGCGCCGCGGGAGCGAGCGGGAACAGGAGCCCGAGGTCGCCCCTGCGGTCGTCGATCCGCGCGGCGAACGCCCGGCACCCACCGCAGTCGTCGAGGTGCGCGCGCACCCGTCGCGCGCGCAGGCGCCGTCGGTCACCGCCGTCGACGAGGGCCCGCACGCTCGTGCAGCTCTCGGCCCGGCCGTCGCCGGACTCGGCGAGCGCGTGCCGCGCCTCGAGCACCGACTGGCGGGCGGCGCCCGGGCTGGTCTGCAGCGCGACGGCGATCTCCGCGTAGTCCAGTCCGCTGAGCTCGCGCAGCAGCAGGGCGCTGCGCTGGCGCACGGGCAGGCGCGCGAGGTCGCCGAGCAGGTCGCGCAGGCGGTCGCGGACGCGCTCGTCGCTGGCCGCCGGGACGCCCGCGAGGATGGTCCCGCCCGGGTCGGCCACCCGGCGGGCTGCCTCCTCGCCCCGCCCGACGGCCAGGCGGACGGCCTCGCGCTGGGCGATCCGGAACAGCCAGGGCCCGAGCGTCTGCGGCCGCGAACCGCCGCAGCGCAGGGTGCGCAGGGCGGCGGTCAGCGCGTTCTGGGCGGCGTCCTGGGCGAGGTCGTCGTCGAGCAGGGTCGCGCGGCAGTGGCGGACGAGCGGGCCGTGGTAGCGACTGAAGATCTCCGCGAACGCCTCGTCGTGGCCGGTGGTCGCACCGCGCACCAGGGCACCGTCGCTGACCGTCGACCAGTCCCGGCGGCGCACGGTGGGGCGGGGAGCGTCGAGGACGGCCACACCCGTCTATCGGCACCACACACCGATTGCTGCACCCGTCACAGACGGACGGGTCCTACCCGACTCGCAGCACGGCGGCGCCAGCCGCGTCGTCGTCGGGCACAACCCGGTAGGTGGCTCCCGACCGCAGGCCGGTGAGCCGTCGGCGCACGGTCTCGCTCGGGCGCAGTTCCAACGCGATTCGGCGCCCTTCGACGTCGACGGTCACCGCGTGCGCCCGGCGGTCGGCCGCGCTGACCACCAGCAGCACCGTGTCGGTCTCGGGGATCGTCACCCGCGCGGGGACGAGGTCACCGTCCGCGGTGAAGACGAACGCCGCCTGCAGCGGCCGGGGCCCGCCGCCGGGCAGGCGCGTCCCAGAGGTGTCGGAGGGGCCGGACGACGTCCCGCATCCGGTCAGGCCGGCGGCCACGAGGACGAGGGCCGCGGCGGCGAGTCGGGCACGGGGACGGCAGGCGGGCGCCACCGGGCGAGGATGGCAGACCGCACCCGCTCCGGTGCCGAGGACAACCCTTGCGGGTGGGCGGGTTTCGGGCGGACGAGGTCCCCACGCGCGCTGGACGGCCTCGACCTCGTCGCGCGCGATGACGCAGGCCGGGCGCCGCCGTCGCTACCAACCCAGCGTCCCCGGCCCGCCCTTGAACGGCCCGAGGACGTCGTCGGTGATCCAGCCGCCGTAGAAGTCGCCGTCCTGGGCGCGGACATCCTCCTCGTCCAGACGGCAGCGGTCCATCCGCCCCGGGTAGAAGGCCAGGTGGTCGCGGATCTCGGCGTAGCGTGCCGTCGGCTCGGGGTAGGCCCAGGCGACGGCGAGCTCCTCGCGGTCCCCGGCGCGGGCGTCGAAGTACTGCGCGCAGCCCTTGTACTCGCACCACGTCGTCCGGGCCCGCGACGGCGTCACCCGCTTGTCGTCGACGTCGCCCGGGGGCACGTAGATGACCGGTGGGTGGCTGGTCTCCAGCACCTTCAGCGCCCTGCGGGTGTCGCACAGCAGCACGCCGCCCAGCTCGATCCGCACGCGGCGCCCGCACGCCACGAGGGCCGGCGGTCGCGGGTGGTCCCAGACGCTGACGGCCTCCATGTCCTCGGGTACGGGCCGGAGGGCCAGCCGGATGCCGGCACCGACCCCAAACGGTTGACGCGGGATCAGGCCGCCTGCCTAGCCTGGGCCGAGCGTCCGCCCGAACCCGTGGAGACGATCCCGCATGGAGACCACTTGGCGCCTGGTCAAACGCACCCCCAGGAGGGGCGACGGTCCCGACGTAGGGTGTTACCCTACGTCGAGGTGGCGCTGAAGAAGACGAGCATCTACCTGGACGATGAACTGGACCGCGTGCTCGCCCAGCGCGCGGCCGACGAAGGGCTGACGAAGGCCGAGTGGATTCGTCGCGGCCTCGCTGGACTGGCCACCCGCCCGCAGCGTGTCAAGCCCAGCCGGGCGGTCTTCCGGGGCGCGCCCTCCGACCTGGCCCGCAACGACGAGCGCTACCTGGCCGACGGCGACTGGGACGACTGACCGCCGTGGCCGTCGTCCTGGACACCTCGCTCGTCCTCGCGCTGTACCACGAGGGCGACGAGGACCACGACCGCGTGACCCGCTGGGTCGACACCCTCGACGACGACCTGACGACGACCCCGCTCATCGTCACCGAGCTCGACCACCAACTGCCGCGCTTCGGCGGCAGGCCCGCGCGCGAGACGCTGTGGTCGGACATGGAGCGCGGCGCGTACACCGTGCGCTGGTGGTCCAGCGCTATGGCCGAGACGCTCGTCCTCGCGCGCGAGCGGCCGGCGATCGGGCTGGCCGACGCCTCGCTGCTGGCCCTGGCCCGCCTGCTGGGCACCGACCGCATCGCCACCCTCGACCTGCGCCACTTCCGACGGGCACGCACCGTCGACGGCGAACCCTTCATCCTCCTGCCCCAAGACGATCACATGATCCCGGAGACGACCCCATGAGCCATCCCAACTCCTTCGACGCCCAGGCCACCCTCAGCGTCGGCGGCCGCGACCTGACGATCTACCGGCTGGACGCGCTGCAGGCCAAGTACCACGTCGCGCGCCTGCCCTTCTCCCTCAAGGTGCTGCTGGAGAACCTCCTGCGCACCGAGGGCAACGGCGCGGTGACCGAGGACGACATCGTGGCCCTGGCCTCCTGGGACGCGAACGCCAAGCCGTCGCAGGAGATCGCCTTCACCCCCGCGCGCGTGGTCATGCAGGACTTCACCGGCGTGCCGGCGATCGTCGACCTCGCCGCCATGCGCGACGCGATGGCCACCCTCGGCGGCGACCCGGGGAAGATCAACCCGCTGGTCCCCGCGGAGCTGGTCATCGACCACTCGGTGCAGGTCGACCACTTCGGCACGGCCGACTCCTTCGTCAAGAACGCCGAGCGC
>JBBSUL010000115.1:0-11597 GCA_038234375.1 Solirubrobacterales bacterium
CGACCTGTCGTCCCTGCGCCTGGTGCTGTGCGGCGGCTCGGCCGTCCCCCGGTCGCTGTCGGAGGGCTTCCGCGAGCAGACCGGCCTGCCGATCCTGCAGGCCTGGGGCCTGACCGAGACCAGCCCGATCGGCTCGGTGGCCACGATCAAGTCCAACCTGGCCGGCGGCAGCGACGAGGAGCTCGCCGCGCTGCGCGCCACCGTCGGCATGGTCAGCCCGCTCGTGGACGTGCGCATCGTCGAGACCGGCAGCGACGACGAACTGCCCTGGGACGGCGAGGCCCAGGGCGAGCTGCAGGTCACGGGCCCGTGGATCGCCGCCGGCTACTACAACGACGAGCGCACCGCCGAGTCGTTCACCGAGGACGGCTGGCTGCGCACCGGGGACGTGGCGACGATCGACACCGAGGGCTACATCCGCCTGGTGGACCGCACCAAGGACGTCATCAAGTCCGGCGGCGAGTGGATCTCCTCCGTGGAGCTGGAGAACGAGATCATGGGCCACCCCAAGGTCGCCGAGGCCGCGGTCATCGGGATCCCCGACGAGCGTTGGGGCGAGCGCCCGCTGGCCTGCGTCGTGGCCAAGGAGGGCGAGGACATCGACGGCGAGGCGATCCGCGACTACCTGACCGACAAGGTCGCGAAGTTCTGGATCCCGGAGCGCGTCGAGCTCATCGACGAGGTCCCCAAGACGTCCGTGGGCAAGTTCTCCAAGAAGGACCTGCGCGAGCGCTTCGCCGGGGACGCGACGGGCGCGACGAAGGCCGTCGAGACCGCCTGATCGCCGGTTGACGGCGGCGCCCGCGGACGGTCAGCGGGCGCTGCCTACGAGCTGGACGTGGTCGAGCTCCGCTGCGCCGGCGAACGGCCGCGTCAGGCCGTAGCGGTTCAGCGTGCCCTCGGGAACGCCCTCGAGCCCGGGCGTGTCCGAGGCCTGCCCGCGCGTGTGCGGGTCGTTGGCGAAGCCGCCGACCTCGACGGAGTGCTGGGGCGTGCGGTAGCCGGACAGCCCGAGCAGGTGCAGGCGCAGCGCCTTGCCCATGACGTCCAGCCGGGCGGCGAGCCGCGGCTCGTCGCCGACCGAGTAGTTCGTGCCCGGGGCCCGGAAGAAGCCGTAGCTGCCGCCGTGGGACGCGAATGACGGCGCGCCGCCGGCCGGCAGGCCCGGCCCCGACCCGGCGACCCCGGAGCCCGCAATGGACGGCGCGCTGGCGGCCTGCAGCTTGGCCAGGCGGCGGCGCAGGCGCGCCCGGTCGGCGCGCAGGCCCGTGAGCTCGGCCGTCTTCCTGGACCGGGCGTCCTTGAAGGCGTACTGGCGCTTGAGCAGCTGGATCTTGAGGCCGTCGACCTCGTCGCGCTGGGTCAGCGCCGACTGCGTGACGCGGGCCTGACGCGTCTCCAGCTGCGCCAGGCGGACGGCCTCCCGCTGGACGGCCGCGCGGGCGACGCGCACCCGCCGGGTGTAGCCAGCGTTCTGCCGGGCCACGGCCTTCAGGCCGTCGGTGCGCTCCAGCAGTTCGGCGAACCCGTGGGACTCCAGCAGGATGGTCATCACGTCCGGGTGCGGCGCCTCGTACTGGCCGACGAGCTGCCGAGCGAGCACCTCGTCGTCGCGGCGGGCCTGCAGGCGCAGGCGCGCCAGCCGGGCATGTGCGGTGCGCAGCTCGCGCTGCAGGCGCCGCAGGTCGGCCTGCTCGGCGTCCACCGACGCCTGCAGTCCGGCCAGGCGACGGCGCAGGTCGTCGATGTGTCCCTCGAAGCGCTCGACCTGCCGGCTGTCGGCTCCGATCGCCCCCTGCAGCGCCCGGTCGCGACTAGCGTTCGCGCCGATCTGCCCGGGCAGGTCGGCGTGCGCGACGGCGGCGTCGGGCACGAGCGCCAGCGCGGCGGCGACGGGGAGCAGGCGGCGGATGCGGAAGGACGGGCCGGTGGCGGGCATGGCGAAAGGTCGGCCCCGCAGCCGGCCGGCGACGCTACCAGCGCACCGCCCCGGCTCCCGGCGGTTTCGTTGCACCGCCCGAAGATCGGGGGCGTGGAGCGCGTGCGTTCGGGGTAAGCGCGCACTCATGCCCACGAACCCGTCGTACGAAGAGTCAAAGCAGGTCGCCGAGGACAGCCGCGAGGCCGGCTGGGAGCTGCCGAGCTTCGGCCGCGAGCTCTTCCTCGGGAACCTGCGCCTGGACCTCATCCATCCGCAGCCCGAGCTGCCCGCCGACGCCGTCGCCGACGGCGACCGCTTCCTGCAGCGCCTGCGCGCCTTTCTCACCGAGCGGGTCGACCCGTTCGCCATCGAGCGCGACGCGAAGATCCCCGACGACGTGATCGACGGCCTCAAGCAGCTCGGCGCACTGGGCATGAAGATCCCCAAGGAGTACGGCGGGCTCGGGCTCTCGCAGGTCTACTACAACCGCGCGCTGGCCCTGGCGGGCACCTGGAGCTCGTCGATCTCCACCCTCCTCTCCGCCCATCAGTCCATCGGCCTGCCCGAGCCGCTGAAGTCCTTCGGCAGCGATGAGCAGAAGCGCGAGTGGCTGCCCAAGGTGGCCTCCGACCATGTGTCCGCCTTCCTACTGACCGAGCCCGACGTGGGCTCGGATCCCGCGCGCATGGGTGCGCAGGCCGTCCCGACCGAGGACGGGTCGGGCTACCGGATCTCCGGCACGAAGCTGTGGGCCACCAACGGCGTGATCGCCGACGTCGTGGTCGTGATGGCGGTCGTGCCGAAGGGCGAGGGCCGCAAGGGTGGGATCACCGCGTTCATCTGCCCGGCCGACGCCGACGGGGTCACCGTCACCCACCGCAACGAGTTCATGGGCCTGCGGGGCATCGAGAACTCCCAGACGGTGTTCGACGACGTCTTCGTCCCGGCTCAGAACGTCATCGGCGAGGAGGGCGCGGGCCTGCGGATCGCGCTGGCCACCCTCAACGTCGGGCGCCTGTCGCTGCCGGCGATCGCCGCCTCGATGGCCAAGTACGCCCTGAAGATCGCGCGCCAGTGGGGTCAGGAGCGCAAGCAGTGGGGGCAGGAGGTCGGGCGCCACGACGAGGTCGCCCAGCACCTGGCCTTCCTCGCCGGGACCGCGTTCGGGCTGGAGGCCGTCGTCGACGTGTCCAGCCGTATCGCCGACGATCAGCGCAACGACGTGCGCATCGAGGCGGCGCTGGCCAAGCTGTACGCCTCCGAGCTGGGCTGGCAGGCCGTGGACACGATGGTGCAGGTCCGCGGCGGCCGGGCTTACGAGACCGCCGACTCGCTGCGCGCGCGCGGAGAGAAGCCGGTGCCCGCCGAGCAGCTGCTGCGGGACATGCGCATCAACCGCATCTTCGAGGGCTCCACCGAGATCATGCATCTGCTCATCGCCCGTGAGGCCCTCGACCAGCACCTGTCGGTCGCCGGGGACATCCTGGACCCGAAGACCGAACTGGCCGACAAGGCCAAGGCCGCGGTCGCGGCCGGGCGCTTCTACGCCGGGTGGCTGCCCACGCTGGCCACGGGGCAGGGACAGAACCCGAAGGCGTTCGACGACTTCGGGGCCCTCGCCGGCCACGTGCGCTACGTCGAGCGGCACTCCCGCAAGCTCGCGCGCTCGACCTTCGGCCTCATGGGCCGCCACCAGGCCTCGCTGGAGCAGAAGGGCGCGCTGCTGGGCCGCGTCGTGGACATCGGTGCCGAGCTCTACGCGATCGCCGCGACCTGCACCTACGCGCAGACGATCAAGCGTGAGTCCCCGGATCGCGGAGAGCAGGCCGTCGAGCTGGCCGACCTGTTCTGCGCTCAGGCCCGCCGCCGCGCCGACCAGCTGTTCCGCGAGCTGTGGGCCAACGACGACGCCGACGGCCACGTCGCGGCCGAGCGGCTCCTGGACGGACGCTACGACTGGTTCTGCGACGAGGTGCTCGACCCGGCCGGCGACGGGCCCATGATGCCGCCACAGACCGAGCCGGCGCCGGACGCTCCGGCCGAGCCGGTGCCCACGCAGTAGCGGGGCACGGGGCGCCGGCGGACCCGGCGCTCTGACGGCCGGACGTCAGACCGCGAGCGTGACGCGGTCGTCGGCCGGCCCGGCCGAACGGGCGCCGAAGGTCAGCGCGTCGTCGGCGATCGGGCCCGCGCGCAGCAGCGCCACGTCCTTGCCGTAGCTCATGTTCAGCTGCCATGGTGCGCGCGAGCCCTGCCGCGGGAAGGTGTCCATCGCGCGCTGCACGTACCCGGCGGCGAAGTCCAGGAGGGGCCGCGTCTCGTTGGCCGGGTCGTCGGCGCCCGGGGTGCAGATCTCGTGCCCGCCGGCGTCCATGTGGTCCAGCAGCCGGCACAGGTGCTCGCAGACGAGGTCGACCTTCAGCGTCCACGAGCTGTTGGTGTAGCCGATGGCGTAGGCGAAGTTCGGCAGGCCGCTGAGCATCATGCCCTTGTAGGCCATGGTGTCCGGGAGCGCGACGTCCGCCCCGTCGACGGTGAAGGTGATGCCGCCGAAGGCGATGAGGTTCAGGCCGGTGGCGCTGACCACGAAGTCGGCCTCCAGCTCGGCGCCCGAGCGCAGGCGGATCCCGTCCGCGGTGAACGTGTCGATGTGGTCGGTGACCATGGACGCATCACCCCTGCGGATCGCGCGGAACAGGTCCCCGTCGGGCACGGCGCACAGGCGCTGGTCCCACGGGTCGTACTTGGGGCTGAAGTGGGTGTCCACGTCGAAGCCCTCGGGCAGCTGCTTGGCGGTCAGCGACCGGATCAGGCGACGGGCGAGCTTCGGAAAGCGCTGGCAGAAGGCGTAGACGCCGGTCTGCTGCCACACGTTCTTGCGGCGCGTGGCGGCGTAGGCCCGTTCGGCCGGCAGGAACCGCGAGAGGAGCTTGGCGATCGGGTCCTCGGACGGCACCGGGAGGATGTAGCTCGGGGAGCGCTGCAGCATCGTCACGTGCGCGGCCCGGTCGGTCATGGCGGGGATCAGCGTGACGGCGGTCGCGCCGCTGCCGATGACGACCACGCGCTTGCCGGTGTAGTCGAGGTCCTCGGGCCACTGCTGCGGGTGGACGACCTTTCCGACGAAGTCCTCCACGCCGGGGAACTCGGGGGTGAAGCCCGCGTCGTGACGGTAGTAGCCGCCGGCGCAGAACAACCACGAGGCGCTGACCGCGACCTCGGTGCCGTCGGCGCGGCGGGCGCGGACGGTCCAGCGCGCCTCGGCGGTGGACCATGTCGCGTGCTCCACGCGGTGGCCGAAGTGGATGTGGCGGTCGATCCCGTTCTCGGTCGCGGCCTCGCGGACGTAGGCGAGGATGTCGGCGCCGTCGGCGATCGCCTTCTCGTGCGTCCACGGCTTGAACGCGTAGCCGAACGTGTGCAGGTCCGAGTCCGAGCGGATGCCCGGGTAGCGGAACAGGTCCCAGGTGCCGCCGATCGCGTCGCGGCCCTCGAGGATCGCGTAGCTTCGACCGGGCTGCTTGTCCTGCAGGTGGTAGGCGCAGCCGATGCCGGAGATGCCCGCGCCGACGATGAGCACGTCGACATGCTCGGGGACGGTCTGGACGGGGGCGGCGGGAACGGTGGACACGCGGATCTCCTCGGACTCTCGGTGACTGCGTCCATCTTCGGGGGTCCGGCCCGCGATGTGGAGGTCATTACGCACAGTATCGACAGCGTTCATGTGTGTTCTGCCCCAGGCTCGGTAGGCTCGGCGCATGGTCGACAGCGCCGGGTGGCCGGCCCCCTCCCCGCGCGTCGCCACGCTCATCCAGACCGGCGCGCGCGCCCTGCTCGACGCGCCGGAGGCGCTGTTCGACGACGTGGACGCCGCGACGCTCGCCGCCGCCGACCGCGGGCTGGCGGACGACCCCGTCCTCGCCGGCGCCGTCCGGTCGACCAACCACCTCAACCTGCTGCACTGGGCGCGATCGAACGTCGAGCGCCCGGGTCTGCGGGTGGCCCCGAACCTCGGCCCCGAGACCGTCGGTATCGCGCGCGACCTTGTGCGCAGAGGCCTGGACGAGGCCTCGCTGAACCTCTACCGCACCGGCCAGAACGTCGCCTGGCGCCAGTGGATGCAGGGGGCGTTCGCCCTGACCGGCGACCCCGACGAGCTGCGGGAGCTGCTCGACGTCACGGCCCGGTCGATCTTCACCTTCGTCGACGAGACGCTCGCCGGCATCGCCGCGCAGGTCGAGCGTGAGCGCGACCAGCTCACGCGCGGCAGCCACGCCGAGCGGCTGGAGATCGTGACCCTGATCGTCGAGGGCGCGCCGATCGGTTCCGACCGGGCCGCCGCCCGGCTGGGCTACGCCCTGGACGGCCGGCACACCGCCGCTATCGTCTGGACGCACGACGCCCCCGGCGAGAGCGGGCATCTGGAGCGGGCCGCCGACGCCCTGGCCCGGGCCGCCGGGGCCCGCCGTCCGCTCACGGTGGTGGCCAGCGCCCGCTCCCTGTGGGTCTGGGTCCGGACGGACACCTACCTCGACGTCGACGCGGTCCGCCGGGCGCTGACCGAACTGACCGGGATCCGCGTGGCCCTCGGCCCCACCACTGCCGGCATCGACGGCTTCCGACGCAGCCACCTCGACGCCCTTGCCGTCCAGCGCCTGCTGCACGGCGTACCGGACGGGCGCCAGCTGGCGACGTTCGACGAGGTCCAGGTCGTCGCCCTCTGCGACGCTGACCCGGAGCGGTCGCGGGCCTTCGTGCAGCGAACGCTCGGGGACCTGGCGACCGCCGACCCGGTGCTGCGCCAGACGCTCCGCGTCTACGCCCACGAGCAGTACAGCGCCTCCCGGGCCGCCCAGGTCCTCTACACCCACCGCAACACTGTGCTCAACCGCCTGCAGCGCGCCGAGCAGCTGCTCCCGTCGCCGATCGCCGGCCGGCCGCTTGAGGTCGCGCTGGCGCTGGAGATCGTCCACTGGACGGGCCCGCTGATGCGCTGAACGCTTCTGTCAGCTCAGGTGTCGATGAACGGCTTGAGGGCCAGCAGGACCTCGGACACCTCGGAGGTGGGCTCGAACGCGTCGGGTGCCGGCGGCCGGCCGCGGGCCACGCGGATGAGGGCCGCGTGGCGCGCCTCGACCTGGACGATGGACCCCGCCGTGGCCAGGTACTCGCGGCTGGCGATCTGCGGGGCCGCGCCGTTGTAGGCACGCACGCCGATGTCCTCGAACGTGTTGGCGGTCTTGAGGAACGCCGCGGTCGACGTGAAGGCGTCGCCGAAGTCCATGCGCAGCGGGTTCAGCCGGATCGCGCCGGCCTCCTTGATGGCGGCGGTCAGCGCCGACACGTGCTCGGCCTCGTCGTCGCGCAGGCGCTTGGCCAGGTCGAGCACGTCGCCGCTGAGGCCCTTGACCTTTGTGACCGCCTGCTCGTAGTACGCGGCCTCCAGAAACTCCAGCTCGAGCGCGAACTTGAGCACGTCGGCGTCGCTGCTGTCCCCCTCGGCGAGCGCCCGGCCGACGAACGGCGTCACGGCGCCGAGCCCGTACACCGAGGCGGCGGCCAGGGCGCCACGGACGATGAACGCGGCGCGCGTGGTGCCGTGCACGCGCACGCCGGCGAGGTCGGCGTGGGGCACGTCGGTGGCGGGCATCATCGTCCTTGGGGTCGGCGCGGTCACGGACGCTACGCCAGGAAGGGCTTGACCTGGCGCAGGACGGCGCTCATGGTCATCGGCTTGGCGAGCGGGCCGTCCGGGATCGAGCCGACGAGCGCCCCGCCGCCGGCGAAGCCGTTGCCGGCCAGGCGGTTCAGGGCGGCCGCGTGCCTGGCCTCGACGGTGTGGATCGACAGGGCGGCCATCAGCACCTCCTTTGCTCTTGATCGCCGCGGCCTGGCCGAGGTAGGCGGACGCCCCGACGTTCTCGACCATCGCCGCGGTGGCGACGATCATGTCCTGGCCGCCGGAGATCACGTCGTCGAACGCCGTCCGCGGTGCCTTGGCGGGCGTGCCGCCGAGCTTCTTGACCGTCGCGGTGAGCGACTGCACGTGCTCGGCCTCGTTCTGGCCGATCTGCTTGGTCAGCTCGACGACCTTGCGGTCCTTGACCATCCCGCTCCGGATGACCTCGCGGTAGAAGGCGGCCTCGATGTGCTCGAGCGTGAGCGCGTAGTTCAGGATCTTCAGGTCGCCGGGGTCTCCGGCCTCCGTCGCGGCGGCTCGGACGTCACGGGCTGCTCCTCGTCGCGGGCGGTGGCGAAGAGCCACATCGCGGCGTTGCCCGCTGGGGCGCGACGTGAACCGCCGGCCACCGGACGTGGCGCCGGACCGCCCTCCGCCGCCGGGGTGCGCCAGGATCTGGGCATGCGCATCGCCGCGACCGCCGACCTGCACGGGCACCTGCCCGCAGTGCCCGAGTGCGACGTGCTCGTCATCGCCGGTGACGTCACACCGGCGACCGACCACGGCCTCGGCTTCCAGGCGCGCTGGTTGGACCAGACGCTCCGGCCGTGGCTGCACGCCGTTCCGGCCCGCCACGTCATCGCGATCGCCGGCAACCACGACTTCGTCTTTGAGCAGGCCCCGGAGACCATCCCCGCCGGCCTGCCCTGGACCTACCTGCAGGACACGGGCACGACGATCGACGGCGTGCGGTTCTGGGGCTCACCGTGGACGCCGTGGTTCTACGACTGGGCCTTCAACGCGCCGCGCGGCGACACGGGCGACGCCTTCCTGGACGAGCGCTACGCCGGCGTCGGGGACGACGACGTGGACGTCCTGGTCATCCACGGCCCGCCGGCGGGCTATGGCGACCGGACCGCGCACGGCGACGCGGTCGGATCCTCGGCGTTCCTGCGCCTCGTGCAGCGGACCACGCCGTCGCTCGCCCTGTTCGGTCACATCCACGAGGGCCGCGGCTGCTGGCAGCGTGGCGCGAGCACGCTGGCCAACGTCGCCGCGGTGGACCTGCACTACGAGCTCGTCGCCGAGCCCGTCGTCGTCTTCGACGTGTGAGCCCGGCGCCCGCGGTGTCAGGCCTTTGTGGGCACCAGGCGGATGTAGGGCAGCGGCTGCTCCCAGCCGTCGGGGTAGCGCTGCTTGGCCTGCTCGTCGTTGACCGACCCGAGGATGATCGCCTCCTTGCCGGGCTCCCACTGCGCCGGCGTGGCCAGCTGCTCGGCCACGGTGAGCTGCAGAGAGTCCAGCACGCGCAGGACCTCGTCGAAGTTGCGGCCCGTGGTCATCGGGTAGATGAGGACGAGCTTGATCTTCTTGTCGGGCCCGACGACGAAGACGTTGCGCAGCGTGGCGTTCTGGGCGGGAGTGCGCTCGGTCGACTCGCCCGCGGTGTCGGACGGCAGCATGCCGTAGAGCTTGGCGACGTTGAAGTCGGTGTCGGCGATCAGCGGGTAGTTCGGGGCGGTGCCCTGGCTGGAGGCGATCTCCTGGGCCCACTTGTCGTGGTTGTCGAGGGGATCGACTGACAGGCCGATGATCTTCGTGTTGCGCTTGTCGAACTCGGGCTTGATCGCGGCCATGTAGCCCAGCTCGGTCGTGCACACCGGCGTGAAGTTCCGCGGGTGGGAGAACATCACGGCCCAGCCCTCTCCGATCCAGTCGTGGAAGTCGAGGCGGCCCTCGGTGGTGTCGGCGGAGAAGTCGGGGGCGGTGTCGCCGATAGTCAATGCCATGGGGTTCCCTTTCGTGCAGGCGCTAATGGGCAAAAGCTGATCGGGTTTGCATATTAGCCGCCCGCACCACGCTCACCGGTTCGTGGGCAGGTCACGGGCGGCGGCGCGCGACCATCACGTAGTAGTGGATCGGCTCACCGGACATGCGCAGGCGGTGGCGGAAGCGCTCCAGGTGGACCACGTCGGTGTCCAGTGCCCCGTCCTGCAGCGACGCGACGAAGGCCGACAGCTCGTCGTCCCCGCCGACGAGGTCCTCGTGGAAGGTGACCGCAAGCCACGCGCCAGGACCGAACGCCGTCCACGCCGCCTCGATCTCGCCGCGGCTGACATGCCCCATCCCGAGGGCACCGGCGCCGGCCAGGCAGTTGAGGTCGTGCGCGGCCACGAGGTCGGCGATCGGCGCCGAGTCGAGGGTGTCGGTGAGGTAGTCCGCGTACAGGCCGGGGCGGTCGCGCTCGGCGGCCGGCGCGGCGGCGGGCTCGGGGTCCAGACCGATGAACGTCGATGTGGCCCCGCGCGAGCGCAGCTCCTCCCCCACGACGCCGTTGCCGGCCCCGATGTCGAGCATGCGCAGCTGCGCCACGTCGCCGCCGGCGGCCGTGACCGCGTCGGTGAGCGCGTCGACCAGAACGCGCGGAGAATGGCACTCCAGGCGGTCCTGGACCACCAGCTCGTACAGGCCCGGGATCGCGTACACCCGGTCGTACTCGTGCAGGCGCATCGTCTCCACCGTGCCGTCGTCGTGGGTCACGGTCAGCGTCTCGGCGTCCTGGGCCACGCCGGCGTCGGTGCTGAGCTCCAGCTGCATGTTCGCTCCCTTCGGGTGGGTCGCGGGCCGCGGCGCGACCGCGGTCCGTCGCCGACGATGGTGACAGCCGCGCGCGCCCCGGCGGGTCCGCCCCCGGCTAGGGTTCGCCGGGCGACGCCCCCACGACCACGAGGACACCGGCATGAACGGCTTCGAGCTGACCGACGAGCAGACCGCCTTCGTCGAGGCGGTCCGCGACGTCGCCGCCCGCGAGTGCGGCACCCGCGCCCAGCGCGACGCGCTGACCGACCACGGCCAGGACCCGCACAACGAGGAGCTCTACGCCCAGGTCGCCGAGCTCGGCTGGCTCGGCGTGGCCATCGGCGAGGAGCACGGCGGCTCGGGCGGCGGCATGGTCGACCTGTGCCTGTTCCTGGAGGCGATCTCCCACGGGCAGCTGCCCATCGGCGGCTTCCCGGTCACGGCGATCAGCGCCGGCCCGTACGAGAGGTTCGGGACCGACGCGCAGAAGCAGGACGTCCTGGGCGGGATCGCCCGCGGCAAGGTGGAGGCGATCGCGATGTCCGAGCCGGAGGCCGGGTCCGACGTCGGGGCGCTGCGCTGCAAGGCCGAGCGCGACAACGGCGGCTACCGCATCAACGGCCAGAAGACGTGGATCTCCGAGGCGCACTTCGCCGAGCACATCCTGCTCGTGTGCCGCACCGACAGCTCCGCGGCCAAGCACGAGGGCCTGTCGATGATCCAGATCCCCAAGGGCACCGACGGCGTGGAGATCCGCGGGATCGAGACGATGGGCGGGCGCGTGGTCAACGACGTGTTCTTCCAGGACGTGCACGTCGACGCCGAGCACCTGGTCGGCGTCGAGGGCGGCGCGTGGATGCAACTGATGGCCGGTCTGAACTCCGAGCGCCTGATCATCGCCGCGCAGTCCCTGGGTTACGCCCAGCGCGCCTTCGACGACACGCTGGCCTACGTCAAGGAGCGCCAGCAGTTCGGGCGTCCGATCGGCTCCTTCCAGGCCCTCAAGCACCGGATCGCCGACCTGGCCACCGAGCTGCAGTGCGCCCGCCTGCTCACCTACGCCGTCGCGCGCAAGGTCGACGCCAACCCCGGGCAGCTGTTCCCGCAGGAGGCGTCGATGGCCAAGCTCAAGGTCACCGAGACCGCCAAGAAGATCGCCCTGGAGGGCATGCAGATGATGGGCGGCTACGGCTACGC
>JBBSUL010000116.1:0-11465 GCA_038234375.1 Solirubrobacterales bacterium
CCGAGACCCGAGGGACCGGGCTGATGCACCACGTCTTCGACCGCTTCGAGCCGTGGGCGGGTGAGCTGCGCACCCGGCCGAGCGGCGCGCTGGTCGCCGACCGCACCGGCACCGTGACCCCGTTCGCGTGCTTCGGGATGCAGGAGCGCGGCTCGCTGGTCGTGACGCCCGGCGACGCGACCTACTGCGGCATGATCGTCGGCGAGAACTCCCGGTCGGAGGATCTGGACGTCAACGCGGTCCGCGAGAAGCAGCTGAACAACATCCGCTCCTCCACCGCCGAGGAGCTCGTGCGCCTGACCCCGGCCAAGCTGCTGTCCCTGGACGGCGCGATGGAGTTCCTGCGCGAGGACGAGTGCGTCGAGGTCACCCCCCGCCACGTGCGCATGCGCAAGGTCCAGCTGGACCCCAACCAGCGCGCCAAGGCGGCCAAGCGGGCCAAGCTCGCCGCGCAGGGCTGACGGCGGGCCGTCGCGCCGATGCGGGTGCCGAGTCCTCCGGACCGAGGGTAAGGCCGAGGCTGCCCTGGATGGTCTGATCGGGGCGTCGCTGCGAGACATCCACGTCATCACGCTGGATCAGCTTGTCTGCACCAGCGACCGGCGGATCATCGAAGCCGATCTCGCGATCGAGCTTGTCCTTGAGCGTGGTCGCGCGGTGACGGTCGCCCTCTTCCACTGGGCCGTGAACTTCGGCGTCGAGCAGGTGTGCGTCTGGGAGCAGCCGCTCGAGGTCGTCTGGCCCGTGCACGCGGACTCGCCATGTATGCGGTCCCGCCTGCCTGGCCCGGATGGCCGCGAGGACGGCTGACCGCGGCGGCCGGCTTCAAGCTGCGGCCTTCGGAGGTCGGCTACAAGGGATTCGACCTGCGGTTCGAGCGGGGCGGGTTTCGCATCCAGACCGACGCCCTGGACGGCGACGACATCGTCCCGGACGCCACCACACTGCTGCTGGTCCCGCTCTGACGCTGGGCGGCCCCCGGCGCACGCAGTGCTCGCATGGCGAGCATGGCGTGCGACACGGTGCTGGCCCGGCGACCGCACCCGCCACTGACAAATGTTGTCCGTCGGGCCGGAGGGACGCCCGGCCCGCGACGCCGGCGGCGCAGGGCGGATCACCGAGTTGAACACTCATCGTGCCCGCCCAGAGACGGGCACGATGCGTGTTCGGCGGTATCCCGCCGGCTGAACACGCATCTTGCCCGGGCGGGGGTGGGCAGGACCGGTGTTCGGCGACCGCAGGCGGCCACCGGTCCCGGTGGGCCACGCACGTCGCGCCCGGTGAGCGCGGGCGTGGTCGGTGGCGTCAGCCTGAACGACGATGCGTATGAGGGGGCCGCGCGGGAGCGGGGCTACCACCTGCTGACGAACACCGCGCTATCCGCGGTCTTCGTCAGCACCCCCAGCTCAGCGCGGGTTCGCGCGCGAGCAGCAACTCCCGCCGGGCATCGCGGACGTTCTCGCGGGCTTCGGCCCGGGTGCGGCCCTGACTGAACGCGCCGGGCACCTGCGGAACACTGGCCATGATCCAGCCCTCACCCGCGTCCTCGTAACACGACATCCACATCGAAGCTCAGCGGAGCAGTCACGGAGGCAACGGTAGCGCGACAAGTGACCCGGCGGCCAGCAACCCTTCAGCGCACGCGCAGCGTGAGGTTCGTGCGCCCGCGGGCCTTGCGCTCGACGTTGCCGGCGGCGTCGATGCCGCGCACGAATAGCCGGTAGGTGCCCGGGCGCAGCTTCAGCCGGCGCGCGAACGACCACGAGGTGGTGCCACGGGCGGTCAGGTAGGAGGCCCGCCCGCACGACCGGCGCGCGGAGAAGCCTCCGCGCGCACCCAGGAAGCGGCAGAGCCGGCCCTCCTGACGGGCGACGGAGACCTTGACCTGGCGCAGCTCGCCGCCCTGGTCGTCGCAGCCGGTGTCCTTCGAGGTCCCGTGAACGCTGATCGTCCGCCGCGTCAGCCTTGACTTCGAGCGGGTGAATCGCGACACCGGCGCGGTGGTGTCCTCGCACGCGGGCGCGATCGCCTCCGGCGGCGGTCCCGACCCGCCCGGGGGCGTCCCGGTGGCGCCGGCCGGGGCGACCGAGGCGGGCTGGGTCAGCGACCCCGGCGTCCCGGGCTGCGGGACGGTGTCCGCGCGGCGGACGGCGTCCAGGAACGAGTACGTACCGGGGACAGCGTCCGGCCCGAAGCCGTCGCAGCCGGCGGGGCGCACGTCCTCGCACCTCACGCGCCGCTCACCGGCGCGGATGTCGATCCGCGAGCGGTAGTACTGCGAGTACAGGTTCGGATCCTGATCGGGATCGATCGCGCCGGTCTGCGCATCGGCGCGCCAGCGGTCGGTGAGCAGGCGGGCGTCAGCGGTCTCGTCGCCCCCCTTGACGTACTTGTCCAGCCACGCGGTCGTGTACCAGCTGACGAGGTCCTCCCCGCGCAGGGTGGCGCCGAAGGCGGGGTTGGGCAGGAAGGAGAACTCGTAGTGCGTCCCGCCGCGGATGATGAGCTCGGCGCTGTCCACGCCGGCCGCCGACACCGCCCGGGAGCCGACGGACTTGGCCAGCGGGTCCGGCGCGGAGAGGTTGGGCTGGGGCGTCAGGCCGTAGTCGGCGCTCATGCCCAGGGCGGGCACGCGCGCGGTGGACGCCGGGCGCGGCGAGGAGCCGCTCTTGCACGCCACCGGCGCGGCCCCGGGCGCGGAAAGGTTGTCGTAGGCCACGATCGCCTTCACGCGCGGGTCGATCTGGCCGACGTAGGAGACGGCGGCCGCCCCGAGCGAGTGGCCGACGAGCCCGACCCGTGCGGTGTCCAGCACGTCGAACATCGGGTTGTACGCCGAGCTCAGGCCCGCCTTCACCCGCGCGGTCTGCTTGGCGGCGTGGTCGGTGCCGGTGGAGCACGATTTGCGCGGCACGTACGGCTTGGACGGCGTGGAGAAGAAGAAGTCCAGCGCGTCCTCGGTGCCGTCGTAGAAGGGCTGACCCGTCTGGGAGGGCACGCCGTCCAGCGCGTCGGCACCCTCACCGATCGTGTCGGAGTAGCCCTGTCCCTGCGGGTCGAAGGTCAGCACGACGTACCCGGCCTTGGCCAGGGTCTGGGCGGCGAACCAGTACAGCTCCTCGGGAGCCTGCACCGAGCCGTTGGTGATGACCACGCCGGGCCGGCGGGTGGGCCCCGATACCGTCGCCCACACGTGCCCGGAGAGCGTGGACCCGTTGCGCGCGGTGAACAGGACCGGCGTGACCTTGCCGTAGCCCTTGTCGGCCCAGTCGTACAACCGGGTGTCGCCGGCGCAGCCGTCCATGTGCTGCCAGCACAGCTGGCCGAGGAAGGTCCGGCCGGCCGGCGGGCCATCGGACGCGAGGATCTGCAGCGCCTGGGCCTCGTTGCGCAGGCCGATGACCCGCAGCTGCGCCTGGTAGTCGGGCAGCAGCGTCAGGCGGGTCGCCCGCTCGGTCGTCTTGGAGAAGTTCCGCGCCTCGTAGGCCGGGTCGAAGGCGCCCTGGGCCACCGCCGGCCCGAGCGTGACCATCGCCATCGCGGCGGCCGCGGCCACCGACAGTCCCCGAAGCGCACCCATACCCGCGACGGTACCACCGGACCCGGCGCGGATGCACCGGCGCCGACCGTGCTCGCCAAGTGCGACGTGCGGTACCGTTCGCGCGGCAATGCTCCTCGCCCTGACGCTCGCGCTCACCGCCACGAAGTCCACCATCGGCCTGGCCGTCACCTTCTTCGTCGCCTTCCCGGTGCTCGCCCACGTGCTCATCGGGGTCGCCGTCGCGGGCGTTGCCGGCGAGAAGGCCGAGAACGACAAGTACCGCGAGGGCGTCACCGACAGCGGCGCCGGCCCGCTCTAGCGGACCGGTCGAGCGGGCCACCGACAGCGACGCCGGACCGCTCCAGCCGATCAGTCCAGCGGGTCGCCCGAGGCGATCCGCGCCCGGGCGCCGTCCAGGTCGCCGCCGCCGTTGAGCGACAGGCAGGCCAGGACCCGGCGCTCGCCGTCGACGTAGGTGACCGAGAAGGACCCGGAGTCCACGTCGCCGTCGACGATCTCGTCCGCCCAGTCCAGCGCCGGCCCGACGTACTCCAGCGAGCACCAGTCCGCCAGGTCGCTGAAGAAGTACGGCACCTCCACGTGCGCGTCGGATGACCCCATGATCGTGCGCGCGACGGTGGCGCCCTGGGCGGCGGCGTGCTCCTCGTGCTCGATGCGCATCGCGCGGCCGTGAACCTCGGAGGCGTATTCGCACATGTCGCCGGCGGCGTACAGGCCGGGCATGCCCTCCACCCGCAGCTGCGCGTCGCAGCGCACGCCCCCCAGGTCCCCGATCGGCAGGCCGCTCTTGCGCGCGACCATGACGTCCGGGTTGGCGCCGACCCCGCAGACCACCACGTCGGCGGCGACGACCTCGCCGTCGGCCAGCCGCACGCCCTCCACCGCCTCACCCTCGCCGACGAAGGCGTCCACCTCGATGCGGCCGCGGACGGTGACGCCGTTCTCCTCCAGGACCGAGCGCAGGTACTTCGCGGCCGTCGTCCCGAAGTGCCGGTCGAACGGATCCTCTTCCTGCATGAGCACCGTGCACGTCTTGCCCAGCGTGGTCAGTGACGCCGCGACCTCGCACCCGATGTAGGAGCCGCCGACCATGACGACGCGCTCGGCGCCGTCGGTGTCCTTGCGCAGGGCGTCGGCGTTCCCGGGGGCGCGCAGGTAGTGGATGCCGTCCTTGTCGGCGCCGTCCAGCGGCAGGCGGCGGACCATCGCCCCGGTGGCCACGAGCGCGTGCTCGAAGCCGACGGTCTCCTTCGTGGAGAGCTTGGCCGTCCTGGCCTCCGCGTCGATGGACATCACGGAGGTGCGGGTCAGCACCTCGACATCGTCGGGCAGCTCGATCGCGATGTCGTCCTTGGCCACGTTGCCCTGCAGGTAGCCCTTGGTCACCGGCGGCCGGTGGTAGGGCCGATCGAGCTCACGGCCGACGAGCAGCACCGAGCCGGTGAAGCCCTCCTCGCGCAGGGTCGTGGCGGCGGTCGCCGCAGCGATACCGCCCCCGATGAGCAGGACGTCGACGGAGCGATCGGGCATGCGCGCCATGCTGTCAGAAGCACGCCGGGCACCGCGATCTCACCGCCGTATGCGACGAGTCACAACCTGACGCCCGAAGGCCGGGCGATAATGCCGATGTTGACCCGCGGCAGTCCGACCACTCCGAGCGTTGCGTGGAACGCGCGCGAGCTGCAGAAGAGCGTCGAAGCCATGCTCCTGTACGACACCGACCCCGCCGCGCTCGCGGGCTCCCGCCTGCCCGAGGCGACCACAGCACCCGCCAGCGCGCCGCGAGACGGCATGGTGGCATGACGGCTGCCGCCTTCGACGTGGGTGCCGCGGCGCGGACGCTGCTGGAGGGCAACTGGCGCGAGGGTGACTACCGCGGGCGCCACTTCGCCTTCAGCGTCCCCAGCCCCCGCAGCTACCCGTGGCAGTGGTACTGGGACTCGTGCTTCCACGCGATCGTGCGCTCCCGCTATGACCCGGACCGGGCGCGGGCTGAGCTGGAGACGCTGCTCGCCGCGATGCGCGAGGACGGGTTCATCGGCCACACGGTGTTGTGGGGGCAGCCTCTCGATCTCGGGCGTGCCCTGCGCTACAACATCGCCTCGCGCGCCGACCTCATGACGTCGACGATCCAGCCGCCGATCCTCGCCTGGTCGTGGGCCCGGGCGGTCGGCGCAATAGACGCCCACCCCACCGTGCGCGCCGGGCTCGAGCGTCACCACGACTGGCTGCGCACGCACCGCGACCTGGACGGCGACGGACTGCTGTGGCTGATCCAGCCGGACGAGTCGGGGATGGACGCCTCCCCGAAGTTCGACCACGTCTGGGGCCTGCAGGCCCAGGGCCGCCCGCTGTTCCCCACCCTGATCTGGGCCAACCGGCGCCTGGGCTTCGACGCCCGACGGGTCTCCGCCGCCGGCCGGCCCGTGGTGTGCGAGACGCTGACGAACGTGATCTGGTCCCTCAGCGAGCAGGCGCTCGGCCGTCCGTCCCCGACGCCGCGGCTGGTCCAGCGGCTGTGGGACGACCGCGCCGGCCGCTTCTTCGACGACGTCCGCGATGCCCGGCGTCCGACGCCCGGCCCGGCCCGGCCGGTCACCTGGGACACGCTCGCGCCCCTGGCCCTGCCCGACCTGCCCGACGCCATCGCCGATCAGCTCATCGACGAGGTCCTGCTGGCCCCGCGCTTCGGTCACGGCGTGCCGCTACCCGCCGTCGCCCTCGACGATCCCGCGCACTCCAGCCGCGAGACGTGGTGGGGCCGCCACCGCCACTGGCGCGGCCCGAGCTGGATCAACTCCGCGTGGCTGGTCTCGGTCGGCCTGCGCCGGCACGGACGCCACGACCTGGCCGACGAGATGGGCCGGCGCCTGACCGACGTCGTGGCCCGGGAGGGCTTCCGCGAGTACTACGAGTCGCGCACCGGCCGCGGTATGGGCGCCCACGACTTCGGGTGGTCGACGCTCCTGTGGGACCTGGCGGACCCTCACGCGCCCGCGTCCGGCGTGTGAAGGTCACGCTGGCGACGGACGACGCCGCGTCCGGAGTGTGAAGGTCAGCCGGGGAGGCGGACGGCGCGGGTAGGGTCGCGCGCATGGACACCAAGACCGTCACCGTCGTCGCCCTCGTCAAGGTCAAGCCCGGCTCCGAGGACCCCGCCCTGGCGGCCGTGACCGGAGTGATCGAGCAGACCCACCGGGAGGCCGGCTGCCTGAAGTACGCGCTGCACCGCTCCACCACCGACGCCCAGCAGTTCGTCATCGTCGAGCGCTGGGCCTCGCAGGCCGACCTGGACGCCCACTTCCAGCAGCCCTACATGGGCAAGCTGTTCACCGACCTCGCCGACCACCTCGCCGAGCCGCCCGCCATCCACTTCCTCACCCCGACCCCCGTCGGCGACAGCGCGAAGGCCACCCTTTAGCGCTCGCACGAGGCGTGACGCCGTACCAGCCGCGTGGCGGGACGTCTGAACCGCCGAACGCTGATCGTTGGCACCCCTGGCGCCACACGATCAGCGCTCGACCGTCCGGGCGCGAGGACCGACCTCCGCGTCCGGCCTCAAGGCGACCTGGGTCGGGTGGCCGCCGCCCAGAGCAGCGCGAAGCCGTCGCCGAGCAGCGCCTGGGCGTCGGCGTCGGCGTCGACGTCGACGTCGACGAGCGCGTCCATCGCCAGGCCGTTGGCCAGCGCCGCCAGCAGCCGGGCCAGGCGGTCGGCGGGCATCGTCAGCTCGCGGCCGGACGCGTCGGCCAGCATGCGGATGTGGGTCGGCCGGCGCCGGGTCACGCTCGGTCCCGGCGAGTCGGTCACGGTGCCCCGCCGGACCGCTCACAGCGTGCGAAACGTCGGCTCCGGGCCGCTGCGCCTGCGCGCCGCGCTGACGCCGGGCCTGCGCGTGGACGCGTTCTTCACCGAGCTGTTCGCCCTGGCCGAGGGCGGCCACGTGAGCCGCGGCGGGCGTGCGGATCGGCACGCGGTCACGACGCTCGCGGGGGCCTTCGGCGACGAGGCGCCGCTGCTCCCGGTGCTGCCGATCGGGATGCAGCAGCGCCTGTTGCGCCGGATGGCCCGGTCGCGCGCATGACGCTCTACATCTGCTGGGGCCTGGTCCGGACACCCCAGCCCGGGCACCCGTGCCGGAACGCCCACGACGCCCTGCTCGCGGCCGGCCACCGTTCGACGGTCGTCCGCGCCCGCGGCTGGGGCCTGCTGCCATCGTGGCTGAACCGCACGCGCGGGCGCCGGGCGGTCCGCGCCCTCACCGGCAGCGACTGGGTCCCGCTCCTCGTCGCCGACAGCGGCACCACCGTGGTCCAAGGCACCGCGCAGATCGTCGCGTGGGCGCAGGCCCACCCCGCCGCCTGACGGTCAGCGTCCGCGACCACGCATCGACGCCACCGACCCGCCCCGGCCAGCACTGATCGTGCCCGGTCCTGACCGGGCACGACGCGCGGTCGGCGGGCCGGACACGCCGAACGCTGATCGTGTCCACCCATAGCGGGGCACGATCAGCGTTCGAGCCCGCGTGGTCGGGGCGCACGTCCACTCCCGCCGACCCGGGACCCACCGCAGTACCTTGAGGACCGTGGAAGCCGTCCCCCCTCTGGACAACGTCGTGCTGCGCGACGCCGAGGACGGGAAGATCGTCGTGCTCTCGTTTCCCTACGACGCGCACATCGTCGCAGCCGCGCGCGGGATCCCGGGACGGCGCTTTGACTGGGACCGCAAGGAGTGGTGGGCGCCGGTTGACGACTGGGTCGCCGCCCACGTCGCGGAGATCGTGCAGCGGTTCCCCGACCTGCAGACCTCGCCCGAGGCCGCGGCCTGGCTGGGCTCGGCCCAGCGCCGCTGGATCGGCCGGGTGCACGCCGTTCCCGCCGGGCACGGCACCGGCGCCTACGCCCTGACCACCCGGGCCGGGCGCCTGCCCGAGGAGCTCGAGGCCCTCGCCACCGACCATCCGGACGGCCGTCCCCGCCTGCCCCTCACCGCCGAGGTCACCGAGGCGCTCATGGCCCAGCCCGGCGCTCGGCTGCACGCCACCGCCCAGCGCTGCGCCCAGCGGATCCTCAACGGCATCGACGTCCCCGCCGGCGCCCTGAAGATGTCCGGCGGCGTCGACGGCCCGGCGTTCAAGCTCGACGTGCTGTGGGACACCGACGCCGGCGACGCGTTCGAGCGCCTGCCCGGGGTCGGGGACAACAGCCGCACGCTGCCGCTGGACCCGTGGGTCCTGGAGGGCCTGGAGCCCTTCCTGCTCCTGCACGGGATCGAAGTCGACGGGATGGCCTCCGACGCGCTCAGGCTCCTGCGCAGCGAGCGCGACGAGGCGCAGGAGGCGATCCGCCGCTCCCGCGCTCGCGAGGCCGACCCGATCGCGGGCCTCGACGCGCGCCTGGGCGGCGAGCTGCGCCCGTTCCAGTGGGCCGGCGTCCGCTACCTGCTGGACGCCCGGCGCGCGTTCCTGGCCGACGAGCAGGGCCTGGGCAAGACGGTCCAGGCCCTGGCCACGATCGAGGCCGACGACGCCTACCCTGCCCTCGTCGTGTGTCCGGCGTCCCTGAAGCTCGTGTGGGAGCGCGAGACGCACATCTGGCTGCCGCACCGATCGGTCAAGGTCATCAGCGGGCGCAGCGCCGTCCCGCCGGAGGCCGACATCGTCATCCTCAACTACGAGATCGTCGCCGTCCACCGCGACGCCCTGGCCCGGCGCCGCCCGCGGGCCCTCGTCGTCGACGAGTCCCACCACGTCAAGAACCCGCGCGCCAAGCGCACCCAGGCGGTGCGCCGCCTGGCCGAGGCCGTGCCCCGCGACGGGCTGCGCCTCGCCCTGACCGGCACGCCTGTCCTCAACCACGCCGAGGAGCTCGTCTCCCAGCTGCGCGTCATCGGCCGGCTGGAAGACTTCGGCTCCGGCGCCGGCTTCGCGCGCCAGTTCGAGGGCAACCTCTCCGAAGAGCGCCTGCACTGGCACCTGCGCCGCCGCTGCTTCGTGCGCCGGCGCAAGGACGAGGTCCTGCCCCAGCTTCCGGCCAAGCGTCGCGTCGTCGTCCCCGTCGCCCTCTCCAACACCCGGGAGTACAAGGTGGCCGAGGAGTCGGTCGTCGAGTGGCTGCGCGCGCAGCCGCTGGAGCTCGACGAGCTCAACGCGAAGATCGCCGCCACCCTCCGGGCCGAGCGCCTGGCCCAGATCGGCACGCTGAAGCGCCTGGCCGCCCGCGGCAAGCTCCCCGCCGCCCTGGTGTGGATCGAGGACTTCCTTGCCCACGGCGAGCCGCTCATCGTCTTCGGCCGCCACGTGGAGGTGCTCGACGCCGTCCGCGCGCGCTTCCCGGACGCACTGCATCTCATGGGCCGCGACAGCGCCAAGTCGCGTGACGCGACCGTCCGCGCGTTCCAGTCGGGCGAGGGGGCCCAGCTGCTGGTGTGCTCCACCCCGGTCGCCGGCCAGGGCCTCACCCTCACGCGCGCCTCCAACGTGTGCTTCCTGGAGCTCGAGTGGACGCCGGCGATGCACGACCAGGCCGAGGACCGCTGCCACCGCATCGGCCAGCACGACGCGGTCACCGCCTGGTACCTGCTGGCTGCGGCCTCCATCGACGAGACGATCGCCGAGCTGCTGGAGGCCAAGCGCTCGGTCGTGGGCGCGGTCACCGACGGGCAGCGCGACCTGTCCGGCAGCCTCGTCGCGGACCTGGTCCGCACGCTGCGCGACGCGCCGCTGCGCCACCTACGCGCCGCCGGCTGATCGTCCTGTCAGCAGGGTGACAACGGGACTGGAGCCCGGTAGCGTGCGCAGCATGAGCGGGCGGGACGCGTTCGGCAACGAGCAGGGCGAGGATTCACTCGGCGCGATGGGCTGGACGCACGAGCCCTCGGAGGACGGCACGACCGGCCCGGACGACGGCCGGGCGGCCGACCCGGCTCCGGTGGTGACCGGCGGCGCCGACGCCGGGCCGGGCTGGGCGCCGGGCCCGACGGGACGATCCGCGCCCCCGGCCGGGGCCCGCGAGCCGGTGCGCGGCGGCGTGGTGATCGGACTGGTCGTCCTCGCTCTCGTGGGCGCCGGGGTCGCGCAGCTCGTCGCGCAGGTCAGCGGCGGGGTGGACGAGGTTCGCCGGGTCATCAGCACCGTCAGGCCGCAGACCAGCCCCGCGCCGGCCGGCGAGCCGCAGCGCGCGCCGGGAGCGGCCGCGCCATCGACGCCGGCCGCCGGCGGCCCGGACAGCCCGCCCGCCGGCTTCGGCACCGGTTCGCTGCTGCTGCGCGCGAACTTCGCCCGTGCGATGACCGCCCTGCGCCGCGAGGGCGCCCGCGCCAGCTCGATCCGCGTGGCCGCCGACCGCATCGACGCATCGATCGTCACCACGCAGGGCCGCGCCAAGCAGGTGCAGTACCGCTGGGACGGCAGCATCATGCGCTTCGGCGACCCGCGATCCGGCACGACCCTGACCGGGACGTTCGCGCTGGCGGACCTGGACCGCCGCGCCGCGTTCCGCCTGGCACGCAGCGCCGCCGGCCGCGCCAAGCGCAGTCCTTCGAGCGTCGACTACCTCGTCGCCCTGGACGTCATCGGCTCCGGCGACCCGACCCGCTGGGTGATCTTCCTCAAGAACGGGCGCGGACGGTACGTGGCGGACGCACACGGGCGCATCACCCGCACCTTGGAGTGACGACGCCGAAGACCCGACTGACGTCGGGCTTCGGACGAGAGAACACAGCGAGGCGACCAACGTCGCCCACTGCCTTCTCCCGCCAGCCGCTCCCCGCGACAACGCCGAAGACCCGACTGACGTCGGGCTTCGGACGAGAGAACACAGCGAGGCGACCAACGTCGCCCACTGCCTTCTCCCGCCAGCCGCTCCCCGCGACAACGCCGAAGACCCGACTGACGTCGGGCTTC
>JBBSUL010000117.1:0-10856 GCA_038234375.1 Solirubrobacterales bacterium
CGTGCTCGGGGCCGCGCCGGCGATGCCCCAGCGCGCGCAGGAGCGCGACGACGCCGAGCGCAGCCGCGGCGAGCAGCGTCCCCAGGAACAGGCGCTGCACGAGCCAGGCCGGCAGGCCGAGCGCGTCGCCGCCCGCGAACCACGGCGCCGTCGGGAACAGGTAGCCGTAGTCCGGCCCGCCGACCACGTGGCCGAGGTCGCCCGTCGGCGACCAGACGCTGACCGCGTTTGCGAGCAACCGTTGCGGCCCCACCGCGAGGCCGAGCTTGGAGTCGGCGATGACCTCGCCCGGCCGCTGGGCCAGGGCGAGGGCGTAGGAGCCGAGCACGAGCAGCACCGGCACCGGGGCGCCCGTGAGGCGATCGCGCAGCCGGCGCAGGATCTCAACCGGCGGAGGGGCGGCGTCCCGTGCGCGCCCCGGCAGGGCACGCAGCGAGCGCGGGAAGGACGGTACGGCCATACGCACCGCGCACAGTACGCTGCCCGGCCGATGCGCCTGCTGCTCCCCCGCGTGCTGCTCGTGGCCGGTCCGGTGGCGCTGGCCTTCTGCTCCGGGGCAACCCCGTATACGGCGGGGATCGGGCGCAAGCCTGCCGACGGCGCTCAGAACAGGCCGAGCTGAACGTCCCCGGCCACCGGTTCTGCGACCGCTGGGACCTCGGGGGCCACGATGTCCTCCGGCTGGGGCGGTGGCCCCTGCGCCAGCAGATCCGGGATACGCGCGACGTCCGCCCGCAGGAGCTCGACGCCCTCGGGCCAGTACAGCGCCGCCGCCGGGTGCAGCAGCGGGTACAGCCGGACCGCCCGCGCGCCCACGGTGCGGACCTCGGCCGTCCCGCGGACCCTCGTGATCCGCGTCGTGGAGCCGCGCAGTGCGCGCGTGGCGAAGTCGCCCAGCGGACACAGCACGACGGGCTGCACGAGCTCCAGCTGGGCGTGCAGGTGCTCCTGGCAGCTGTTCAGCTCGACGACCAACGGGGTGCGGTTGTCCGGCGGACGACACCGGATGACGTTCACCACGGCGACCGCGGCGCGGGTGAGGCCGATCCCGGCCAGCAGCTCGTCGAGCAGCTCACCGGCGGCCCCGGCGAGGGGGTCACCATCGCGGTCCTCGGCGAGGCCGGGCGCCTCGCCCACGAACATCAGCGCGGCGTCCGGGGCACCGGTGCCGAACACCACCTGTGTTCGTGAGGTGACAAGCGCCGGGCAGCGGACGCAGGCGCACACCCGCCGCTGCAGGTCCTCAAGCGCGCTCGTGCGCGGGGCGACGGCACCGTCCACGCCCGGAGGGTAGCCCGCGCGCGTTCACCTGGTGCTTATGTCGCGTTCGCCCGGTCTCGGAGTATCCTGAAGCGAGAGGCCGTCACCGCGCGTCGGGACAGACCTTCACCGCAGACCCGTCACATCACCGTCCGTCGCGCCGGCATCCCATGGAGCTGGACCCGAAGACCACCGACATCCCCCCTGTACTGACCTGTGCCCTCGTCGGCGCCGGCCGCATGGGCAGCGCGCTCGCCGCCGCCCTGCCCGCCTCCGGAACGCGCGTGGTCGGCCCGTTCGGCCGGGGCTTCGACGGCACCGGACACGACATCGTGCTGCTGTGCGTGCCCGACGGGGAGATCGCCGCGGCCGCCGGGGCCATCGTCGCGCGCGACGGCCTGCTCGTCGGCCACACCTCCGGAGCGATCCCCCTGGATGTCCTGGCCCCGCACGAGGCCTTCGGCCTGCACCCGCTCATGACCGTGCCGCGCACGGGAGCGCGGTTCACCGGCGCCGGCTGCGCGGTCGCCGGGAGCACCGACACCGCCCGCCGGGCAGCCACGGCGCTGGCCCGCGCGCTGGGCATGCACTCCACCGTGATCGCCGACGCCGACCGTGCCGCCTACCACGCCGCGGCCGCGATGGCCTCCAACTACCTCGTCACCCTCCAGGACGCCGCGGAGCGTCTGCTGGCCACCACCGGCGCCGACCGGCAGCTGATGGTCCCGCTCGTGGAGGCCGCGGTGGCCAACTGGGCGCGCCACGGCGGGCCCGCGGCCCTGACCGGCCCGATCGCGCGCGGGGACGAGGCGACCGTCGCCCGTCAGCGCGCCGTCGTCGCCGAGCGCATCCCCGCCGATCTGGCGCTGTTCGACGTGCTCACCGACCGCACGCGCGCCCTCGCCGGCCACCCGCCCGGCCCGACCGCGGCCCGGGTGGCGTGAGCGATGCGCACCCTGCGCACCGTCCCCGAGCTGCGCACCGCCGTGTCCGCCGTCCGCCGTCAGGACCCGCACGGGCGCATCGGCCTCGTCCCCACCATGGGCGCGCTGCACGCCGGACACGCCGAGCTGATCCGCCAGGCCCGGCTGCAGTGCGAGCACGTCGTGGTGTCGCTGTTCGTCAACCCGACCCAGTTCGACGATGCCGGTGACCTGGCCGCCTACCCGCGAGACGAGGCCGGTGACGCGGGCATGGCCTCTGAGGGGGGCGCGGACTTCTTCTTCGCGCCGTCGGCGGACACCGTCTACCCGGACGGCTTCGCCACCAGCGTGCAGATCTCGGGCCCGCTCGTGGAGACGCTCGAGGGCGCACAGCGCGGCGCAGCGCACTTCCACGGCGTCGCCACCGTCGTGACCAAGCTCTTGAACATGGTCGGGCCGGACGTCGCCTTCTTCGGCGCCAAGGACGCCCAGCAGGTGCTGGTGATCCGCAAGCTCGTCGCCGACCTGGACCTGCCCGTCACGATCGAGGCCGTCGCCACCGTCCGCGAGCACGACGGCCTGGCCCGTAGCTCGCGCAACGCGCGCCTGCGCCCGCAGGACCGCCAGGGGGCGGTGGCCCTGCACGCCGCCCTCACCGTCGCGCAGCGCGCCTACGCCACCGGCGAGCGCGACGCGGCCACCGTCCAGGCCGCCGCGCGGGCGGCCATGACCGATCTCGGGGTCACGCCGGAGTACCTGGCGCTCGTGGACCCCCGGACCCTCGTGCCGGTCACGCAGGTCGCCGGCGGCACGCTCGTCGCGGTCGCCGCGACCGTCGCCGGGACGCGGCTGATCGACAACACCACCCTCGGAACAACCCCAAACGGGAGGCGCTGAACCCATGCAGCGAACGATGCTCAAGTCCAAGATCCACCGGGCGACCGTCACCGACAGCGACCTGCACTACGTCGGCTCGATCACCGTCGACCCCGACCTGCTGGAAGCGGCGGACATCCTCGAGCACGAGCAGGTCGCGATCGTCGACGTCGACAACGGCCAGCGCTTCGAGACCTACACGATCGCCGGCGAGCGCGGCTCGGGCGCCATGAAGGTCAACGGCGCCGCCGCCCGCCTCGTGCACCGCGGCGACACCATCATCATCATCTCCTACGGCCAGTACGACCGGGCCGAGATGGAGCACTACGAGCCGCGCGTGGTCCACGTCGCGGCCGACACCAACCACATCATCACCGTCGACGACGCGGTGGCGACCCTGCTGACCGAACCGGTCTAAGAGCGGGCGTCAACCTCGTCAGAGAGGACGTACCGATGTCCAGCCATCCCAGCCACATGCCGTTCGAGCTTGACCCGCCGGCCCGCGTGCCCGTCACGCTCCCGGCGCTGCTTCAGAAGAAGGCGCTCGCCGAGCCCGTCGTGATGATCACGGCGTACGACTACCCGTCCGCCCGCGCCGCGCAGGCCGCCGGCGTCGACATCGTCCTGGTGGGCGACTCCGGCGCGATGACCGTGCTCGGGTACGACTCCACCGTTCCGGTGACCGTCGACGAGCTGCTCGTCCTCGCCCGCGCCGTGCGGCGTGGCCTGCGCACCCCGTTCCTCGTCGGCGACCTGCCGTTCGGGTCCTACGAGGTGTCCGACGAGCAGGCCGTCACCACCGCGCTGCGGTTCGTCAAGGAGGCCGGCTGCGACGCGGTCAAGCTCGAAGGCGGGGGGCCCACCTCGGTGGCCCGCGCCCGCGCGATCGTGGGCGCCGGCATCCCGGTCATGGGCCACGTCGGCCTGACGCCACAGACGGCCACCGCCCTCGGCGGCTACAAGGCCCAGGGCAAGACCGCGGGCGCCGGGGCCCGGATCGCCCGTGAGGCCCTCGCGCTCCAGGAGGCCGGGTGCTTCTCCGTGGTCTTCGAGGCGATCCCGTCGGCGGTCACCGAGGCCGTGATGCCGCAGATGGACGCGGTCGTGATCGGCATCGGGGCCGGACCGGCCACCGACGGCCAGGTCCTCGTCTTCCACGACCTGCTCGGGATCCGTGAGGGTCGCGGCGCGAAGTTCGTCCAGCGCTACGCCGACCTGCTCGACGAGATGGTCGCCGGGGTCACGGCGTACGCCCAGGACGTGCGGACGGGCCACTACCCGGGCCCCGAGCACGGGTACGCGATGGACGCCGCCGAGGTGGCCGAGCTGCAGGCGGCGCTGGCCCCCGCCTGACCGGCCGTCCCCCGTGGGCGCCGGGCCCACCGGGCGCGGCGCCCCGGCGCGTCACGTCCCGGCGTCGTCCTGCCGGTCGGCCTCCTGGCGGTCGGCCTCCTGGCTGAGGATCCGCACGACCTGGACGGCGATCGCCGTGGCCGAGGCCTCCAGGTCGGGCTGCTCGGCCCGCGTGCGGGCCTGCACGGACTGCACCGAGGTGCGCTCGGCGATCTGCTTCTGGGCCTTGGTGACGTCGACCTCCAGGCGGCGGCTCATGTCCCGCAGGCGGTCGGTGAGTCCCTTCAGCGTCTTGGACAGCTCGACTCCGTCGGCCTGGGCTGAGTCGCTCTGGTCCCGCGCGGCGGCCAGCAGGGCGGCGGCCTGCTCCCGGGACGAGCGCTGCTGCTCACGGACCTCCGCGCGGGCGCCCGACAGCTCGGCCTCGGCGTAACGGCGCAGGTCGGCGGCGGCCGCGCGCGCGCCGTCCAGCAGCTCCTGCGCCTCCTCGTGGCCGGCCTCGACCGTCGCCTTCGCCGTGGCCTGCGCCTCGGCGAGCGTGGCCTGCACCTGCGCAGCCACCTCGGCCTCGCGCTGGGCCATGCGGGTGTTCACCTCGTCCTCGACCGTCGCCTTGGCCACGGCGGCCTCGGCGCGGGTGCGCTCGCGCTCCTGCTCGATCGACCGGCGCAGCGCGACGCCCGCCGCCTCGGCCTGCGCCTCCATCTCCTGGCGCTCGCGGGCCAGGCGCTGGTCGGTCTGCTCCTTCATGGCGGCCTGGTCGCGGGTGAAGCGCGCCTGCAGCTCCAGGCGCTGGTTGTCAAGCTCGGTGCGCAGATCGTTCTGCTCGCGCGCGTGCTCGGCCTCCCGCTGCTCCTGCTGCGCCGTGAGGGCCGCCCGCAGCTCGTCCAGCTGCCGGGCGGTGTCGGCGGCGGCCGCGGTTTGGGCCCGCTCCAGCTCGGATCGGACCTGCTGTGCCTCGGTCTGCGCGTCGCGGACCGCGTCGGCGATCCGGGTATCGGCGTCGGCCTGGGCGGCCTGCGTCTGATCGTGGGCGGCCTGCAGCTGCGCGCGGACCGCCCCCAGCTCGGTGTGCACCCGCTCGGCCGCCCGCTGGGACGATTCGGCCGCGGCGGCCCGCCGCTGTGCCTCCTCCTCGACGGCCTGGCGCGCGGTGGCGGCCTGGCGCGCCTCCTCCTCGGCTTCGGCACGGCGCGCGGCGACGCGGCCCGCCTCGGCCTCGGCCTCGGTCGCGCGCGCGGCGGCCTGGTCGGCCGCGGCGGTATCGGCCGGCGAGGCCGGGGCCGCGGGCCCGGGATCGTCGGGCAGCAGCTTCTTCGGTGCCGGTGCTCGCCCGTGGCCGTTGCCGGGGGTCGGCACGTCGCTCACGAACGGACGATGCTCGACGGTCAACTCCCATCCTGACCCTCCGCCGGGGAGCACGACCTGACGCTCGGAGACGACGTCCACCCGGCCGAAGCGGACGGTGAGGTTGGCCAGCAGCGCCCCGCGGTCGGGGCCGCTGACGGTGATGGTGGACGGTGACGTGCTCACGACTCCGCGGACGCTACCGTCAACCGTCCATGAGATGTGGGCGGCCGCGTGCGCCGGGTCGCGGGTGCTCCGGGTCTTTCACCTGGCTTTCACAGTAGTCTCGCCCGCGCCATGTCCCGCCTGTCCCAGGTCTTCGCCCCCAAGGACCGCGAGTTCTTCGACCTGTTCGAGGAGGCGGCCGGGAACGCCGTGCGTGCCGCCGACCTCCTGGACCGGATGCTCCGTTCGTTCCCGGACAACTCCGCGCTGGCTCGGGACATCCTCATCTGCGAGCAGGACGGCGACCGCATCACCCACGACATCATCAAGCGCCTGAACAACACGTTCGTGACGCCGATCGAGCGGGAGGACATCCTCGAGCTGGCCAGCGCACTGGACGACATCGTCGACTTCACCGAAGAGGTCGCCGACTACCTGGGCCTGTACAAGATCGAGGCGCCGATGGAGCAGGCCCAGCGCCTGGCCCACGTCCTGCTGGAGGCGTGCCGGCTGATCGCCGAGGCGATGCCGCGGATGCGCGACTTCCGGGACATCAGCCACTACACGGTGGAGATCAACCGCCTCGAGAACGACGGGGATCGCATCACCCGCGAGGCCATCGCCTCGCTGTTCGACACCGGTATCGACCCGATGGTCGTCATCCGCTGGAAGGACATCTTCGAGCGTCTGGAGGACGCGATCGACGCCACCGAGCACGTCGCCAACGTCCTTGAGGCCATCGTCATCAAGAACCACTGACGCGCGGCCGAGGCTCTCCCGTGGACTCCAACATCATCCTCGTCATCGTCGTCGCTACGGCCCTGGGCTTCGACTTCACCAACGGCTTCCACGACACCGCGAACGTCGTGGCCACCGGCATCTCCACGCGGGCGCTGCCGCCGAAGCTCGCCGTGACGCTGGCGGCGCTGCTGAACTTCGTCGGGGCCTTCCTGTCGCTCAAGGTCGCCGCGACGGTGGCCAAGGACATCGTCGACCCGGCGAGCATCACCATGACGATCGTCTTCGCTGCCCTCGTCGGCGCGATCGCCTGGAACCTCATCACCTGGTACTACGGGCTGCCGTCGAGCTCCTCGCACGCGCTGGTCGGCGGCCTCGTCGGCGCCACCCTGGTCTCCAACGGCCCCGGCGCGATCTTCGGCGCGGGGCTGGTCGGCCGGGTCATCGTGCCCGCGGTGATCGCCCCGGTCCTCGCCTTCATCGTCGCCGGCGCGTCGATCCTCATCGTCTACCGGATCGTGGGGCGGCTGCGGCCCGGCCCCGTCAACCGCGGGTTCCGCCTGGGCCAGTGGGCCTCCAGCGGCCTGCTGGCCCTCTCGCACGGCACCAACGACGCCCAGAAGACGATGGGGATCATCACGCTCGCGCTCGTCGCGCACGGATCGCTGAACCCGGACAACTTCGCCGTGCCCGAGTGGGTCATCTTCGCCTCGGCCTCGGCGATCGCCCTGGGCACCTACTCCGGAGGCTGGCGGATCATCCGCACCATGGGCAGCAGGATCATCAAGATGGACCCCGCCCAGGGGTTCGCCGCCCAGGGGGCGGGCGCCGCGGCGATCCTCGCCGCCTCCCACGCGGGCTATCCCCTGTCCACGACGCACACGATCTCCGGCGCGGTCATGGGCTCCGGTGCGGCCAAGCGCCTGAGCGCGGTGCGCTGGGGCGTAGCGGGCAGCATGGTCATCGCCTGGGTGCTCACGATCCCCGCCACCGCGGTGATCGCCGCCGCCGCGTACGGGATCACCTCGATCTTCGGCAACGGCGCGACGGGCCCGCTCGTCGTGTCCGTCCTCGGGCTCGGTGGCCTCTTGTTCGTGTTCCGTGCGCGCCTGTCCCGCGGGTCGGCCCTGACTGCTGCGGAGGCCTGAACGGTGCTGGGCACCCTCGTCGACGTGGACGCGCTGTGGCGCACGGCGTGGACCGCCGCGTTGGCGGGGGTCGGGTTGACCCTCGTCTTCACGCTCGCCGTCGTGGGGGCCACGCGCTCGGCGGACTCCCGTCGCGAGGCCCGCGTCGGCCCCGCGGCCCTGTACGCGGCGATGGCCGCGCTCGGCGCCGCCGGCACGCTGGCGGGCGTCGCCTACGGCGTTGTGCTCATCACCACCAAGTAGCGCGGTCGTCCGGCACCTACCCGGGGACGATGTCCTCCACCGCGGGATCGGGGTAGGTGATCGTGCGCAGCACCCGTGCCGGGGAGCCCGCCGCGATGCTGAACGGCGGAATGTCTGTCGTCACCACGGAGTTCGAGCCGATGACCGAGCGCTCGCCGATGGTCACCCCGCTGGTCACCACGACGTTGGCTCCGCACCACACGTTGTCCCCGATCCGCGTCGCGCCCTTCGTCGTGAAGCCCTGCCACGGCACCGGGAGCACCGGGTCGTCGAAGCGGTGGTTGCCGTCGGTGACGAAGCAGCCGTTGGCGAACATGCAGTGCCGCCCGATCTCCACGAGGTCGACCGCGGCGATCTGCACCCCGAGGTTGAGGAACGTCCCCTCCCCGATCGTGATCCGCGCCTGGCCCGGACACACGAGCCACACCCCGGGTTCGAGCAGGACCTGCGGGCCGATGTCGAGGCGACCGGCGCGCAGCGCCTCGAGCACGTTGCCGTGAATCGGCCAGCGGGCGAACGCCTCCCGCCGCGCCAGCTCGTAGTGGATCATCGCCCGGATCCACGGCTTGGAGGAGTGCTCGTACCACCGCCACTTCTGCAGCCAGAGCCGCGCCTGTGCTCGCGTCATCATCACTGGAAGGCTCGCTCAGGCCGCGGCCTTCGCCGGCTTCTGCTTCCTCGGCGCCCTGGGGCGCTTGGTCGCACCCACCGTCGGGGCCGCCGGGGTCAGCAGGTCGGCCAGGAACCGCCCGGTGTGAGAGCCGGGGTTGCCGGCGACCTCCTCGGGCGTGCCGGTGGCCACGACGGTGCCGCCCTCCTCGCCGCCCTCAGGGCCCATGTCGATCAGCCGGTCCGCGCACTTGATGACGTCAAGGTTGTGCTCGATGACGACCACCGAGTTGCCCTGGTCCACGAGGCGCTGGAGCACCACGAGCAGCCGCTGGACGTCGGCGAAGTGCAGACCGGTCGTCGGCTCGTCGAGGATGTACAGCGTGCGGCCGGTCGCGATCTTCGACAGCTCCGTGGCGAGCTTGACGCGCTGGGCCTCGCCGCCGGACAGCGTCGTGGCGGGCTGGCCGAGGCGGATGTACCCCAGGCCGACGTCGTTGAGGGTCTCCAGGCGGCGACGGATCTTCGGGATGTGCTCGAAGAAGACGACGGCCTCCTCGACGGGCATCGCCAGCACGTCGGCGATCGACTTGCCCTTGAAGCGGACGTCGAGCGTCTCTTTGTTGTAGCGGGCGCCGTGGCACTGCTCGCAAGGGACGTACACGTCGGGCAGGAAGTGCATCTCGATCTTGATCTGCCCGTCGCCCTTGCAGACCTCGCAGCGCCCGCCCTTGACGTTGAACGAGAAGCGCCCCGCCTTGTAGCCGCGCGCCCGCGACTCCTGCGTCTTGGCGAACAGGTCGCGGATGACGTCGAACAGGCCGGTGTAGGTGGCCGGGTTCGAGCGCGGCGTGCGGCCGATCGGCGACTGGTCGACGGTGATGATCTTGTCCAGGGCGTCGAGGCCGAGGACCGCGGTGTGGGAGCCGGGACGCTGGCGGGCGCGGTGCAGGCGGTTGGCGACGGCCTTGAACAGCACCTCGTTGACCAGGGTCGACTTGCCCGACCCCGACACCCCCGTCACGCACGTGAACGTCCCCAGCGGGACGCGCACGTCGACGGACTTGAGGTTGTGCTGGCGGGCGCCGCGGATCTCGACGTGGCCGTTGGGCTTGCGCCGCTTGTGCGGCACCGCGATGGTCGCCGTCCCCGCCAGGTGCTGGCCGGTCAGCGATCGCTTGACCTTGGCGACCTGGGCGGCGGTGCCCTGCGCGACGACCCGGCCCCCGTGCTCGCCCGCCCCCGGCCCCATGTCGATGAGGTGGTCGGCGGCGCGCATCGTCTGCTCGTCGTGCTCGACGACGAGCACGGTGTTCCCCAGGTCGCGCAGGCGCTCCAGCGTCCCGATGAGCCTGGAGTTGTCCCGCTGGTGCAGTCCGATCGACGGCTCGTCCAGCACGTAGAGCACCCCGACGAGCGCCGAGCCGATCTGGGTGGCCAGGCGGATCCGCTGGGCCTCCCCGCCGCTGAGCGTCGCCGCGGCACGGTCCATCGACAGGTAGCCGATCCCCACATCCTCCAGGAAGCGCAGGCGCTCGTCGATCTCCCGGACGATGAGCCGGGCGATGTGCCGCTCGGTCTCGGTGAGCTGCACCTCGCCCAGCCACACCATGGCCCGGCGGACGGACAGACCGCAGAACTCGTGGATGGCCGTCCCCCCCACCAGCACCGACCGCGACTCGGGCCGCAGCCGCGAGCCCTGGCACGCCGGGCAGGGCACGATGGCCATGAACTCCTCGATCCGCTCGCGGATCTGCTCGGAGTCGGTCTCCCGGTAGCGGCGCTGCAGGTTGGGCACGACGCCCTCGAAGCGCGCGTTGTAGGAGCGGGTGCGGCCGTAGCGGTTCCTGTAGGTGACCGGGACCCGATCGCCGTCGAGGCCGTGGAGGTAGAGGTCCTGCTCGCCGGCGGGCAGATCCCGCCACGGGATGGTGCGGTCGATGCCGTAGGCCTCGCTGATCGCCGCGCCGATCTGCTCGTAGTACTGCGAGCTCGAGTTCGCCCACGGGGCGATGGCCCCCTCGTCCAGCGACAGCGACGGGTCGGGGATGATGAGGTCGGGGTCGATCTCCATCTGCGAGCCGAGGCCGGTGCAGCGCTGGCAGGCGCCGTGCGGGGAGTTGAACGAGAAGATGCGCGGCTCCAGCTCCGGCATCGACGTGCCGCACTTCAGGCAGGCGAAGCGCTCGCTGAA
>JBBSUL010000118.1:0-10758 GCA_038234375.1 Solirubrobacterales bacterium
ACCGTGCACCTGGACGGCCAGTCGTGCAAGAGCTGCACGGTGCTCGCGGTGCAGGCCGACGGCGCGGAGGTGCTGACCGTCGAGGGCCTGGGGCAGGAGGGCGACCTGCACCCGCTGCAGCAGTCCTTCCAGAACCAGCACGGCCTGCAGTGCGGCTACTGCACCCCGGGCATGATCATGGCCGCCGCCGACCTGCTGCAGCGGAACCCATCGCCCAGCGAGGAGGAGATCCGCCACGGCCTGGAGGGCAACCTCTGCCGCTGCACCGGCTACCACAACATCGTCAAGGCGGTCCACGAGGCCGCGCAGACCATCGCGACCGAGCAGGTGAACGCATGAGCACCACCGAGGAACGTCCGACCGCGCATGTCGGCCGCAAGCAGCTGCGCAAGGAGGACCCGCGCCTCATCACCGGCCGCGCCACCTACGTGGACGACATCAACGTCGTCGGCCAGTTGCACGCGGCGATCGTCCGCTCGCCCGAGGCCCACGCGAAGATCCTCTCGATCGACACGTCGGCGGCGGTCGCTCGCGACGACGTCGTCGCCGTCTACACCGGCGAGGACATGGCCGACCTGCTCGGCCCGCTGCCGATGGCCTGGGTGCCGCCGGACGTCGAGCTGCACAACCCCGAGCACTGGCCGCTGGCCCGCGGAACCGTCAGGCACGTCGGCGACCCGGTGGCCATCGTCCTGTCCGAGGACAAGTACGCCGTGGTGGACGCCGCCGAGGACGTCGTGGTCGAGTACGAGCCGCTGCCGGTGTGCATGGACATCGAGACCGCGCTTCAGGATGGCGCCGTCCTGACCCACCCGGACCTGGGCACGAACCGGTGCCATACCTGGTCGCTGGGCGGCGGGGACGTGGAGGCCGGCCTCGCGAAGGCCGACGTCGTCGTCGAGCGCCGCGTGGTCAACCACCGCATCTCCGGCGCGCCGATCGAGCCGCGCGGCGTCCTTGCCGACTACCGGGCCGGTGCGCTGAACCTGCACACCTCCACCCAGGTGCCGCACTTCGTGCGCCTGTTCCTGGCCATGATCCTCGGGATCAACGAGGAGAAGATCCGCGTCATCGCCCCCGAGGTCGGTGGCGGCTTCGGGTCCAAGCTGCAGGTCACCGGCGAGGAGATCCTCTGCTCCTGGGCCTCCCGCAGGACCGGTCGGCCGGTAAAGTGGATCGAGACGCGCTCGGAGCACATGGCCGTCTGCCACCACGGCCGCGACCAGGTCGCCACCGTCAAGCTCGGGGCGACGAAGGACGGGAAGCTCACGGCCATCCACTCGACGATCCTCGCGGACATGGGGGCCTACCTCATGCTCCTGACCCCGGCCGTCCCGTCGCTCGGCGCCTTCGTCATGAGCGGCGTCTACGACATCCCGGCCGTGCAGACCGACATCACCGGGGTGTTCACCAACAAATGCGCGACCGACGCCGTCCGCGGCGCCGGGCGGCCCGAGGCCACGCACATGATCGAGGTGTGCATGGACCAGCTCGCCGACGAGCTGGGCATGGACCGCCTGGAGCTGCGGCGCAAGAACTTCATCCCGAAGGAGTCCTTTCCGCACACGACGGCGCTGGGCATCGTCTACGACTCCGGCGACTACCACGGCGCGCTGGACCTGCTGATGTCCAAGCTCGACCTCGACGCCTTCGAGCGCGAGCGCGAGGAGGCCGCCACACGCGGCATCCGGCGGGGCATCGGCTACTCGACCTACACCGAGATCTGCGGCCTGGCGCCGTCCCGCATCACCGGCCCGGCGGGCTTCGGCCTGCAGACCGGCCTGTGGGAGTCGGCGATCGTCCGGGTGACCGTGACCGGCAGCGTCGTCGTCTACACCGGCACGTCGCCGCACGGGCAGGGCCACGAGACGACGATGGCCCAGGTCGTGGCCGACAAGCTCGGCGTGGACCCCGCCCAGGTCGAGATCATGCACGGCGACACCGGCACCGGCGCGATGGGCTTGGGGACCTACGGCTCACGGACCACCGCGGTGGGCACCGAGTCGATCGCCCGCGCGGCCGACAAGGTCGTGGCCAAGGCGCGCACGATCGTCTCGCACATGCTCGAGGCCGCCCCCGAGGACATCGTCCTGCAGGACGGGCGCTTCGTCGTGCAGGGCTCCCCGGACAAGGGCATGGCCCTGGCGGAGATCTCCGGCGTCGCCCACGTCCAGCCCGAGCTCATGCCCGAGGGCACCGAGCCCGGCCTGGAGGAGACCTCGTTCTATGACCCGGAGAACTTCGTCTTCCCGTTCGGCGCGCACGCGTGCATCGTCGAGGTGGAGGAGGACACCGGGAAGGTCTCCGTCGTCCGCTACGTCGCCGTCGACGACTGCGGCCCGGCGATCAATCCGATGATCATCGACGGGCAGGTGCACGGCGGGATCGCTCACGCCATCGGCCAGGCGCTGTACGAGCACGTCATGTACGACGAGGACGGTCAGCTCGTGACCGGGACGTTCGTGGACTACGCGCTGCCCACCGCGGCGGAGCTGCCCTCGTTCGAGACCGACCGTACCGAGACGCCCTCGCCGGTCAACTCGCTCGGCGTCAAGGGCATCGGCGAGGCGGGCACGATCGCCGCCACCCCCGCCGTCGTCAACGCCGTCATCGACGCGCTCAAACCACTCGGCGTGACCTATCTGAACATGCCGCTCGGGTCCGAAGCCGTGTGGAACGCGATCAACGAAGGGAACCGGGCATGATTCCCGCCGGCTTTGACTACGTCGCCCCCGAGAGCCTCGAGGAGGCGATCGGTGCGCTGCGCGACGGCGGCGAGGAGGCCAAGCTGTTGGCCGGTGGGCACTCGCTCGTGCCGCTCATGAAGCTGCGCCTCGCCGCGCCCACGCTGCTCGTCGACCTGCGCAAGGTTCCGGGCCTGCGCGGCGTGGAGCGGGAGGACGGCCACTGGAAGGTCGGGGCGATGACCCCGCACGCCGACCTGCAGGTCCGCCACGACGACCTCGGGATCGTCGCGCACGCGGCGGCCGGGATCGCCGACCAGCAGGTGCGCAACCGCGGGACGATCGGGGGCTCGCTGGCTCACGGCGACTCGGCCAGCGACCTGCCCACGGTGCTCGTGGCCCTGGAGGGCACGGTCACCGCGACCGGGCCGGACGGGTCGCGCCAGATCGCCGCCGCCGACCTGTTCCAGGACTACCTGACCACCGCGCTGGACCCGCTGGAGGTCATCACCGAGGTCCAGCTGCCGGCGATGGACGGCTACGTCCACGGCTACCAGAAGTTCACCCGCCGGGCCGAGGACTGGGCCATGGTCGGGGTCGCCGTCCTCGTGCGCAAGGGCACCGACGGCAGCTGCGAGGACGTGCGCGTGGGCCTGACGAACATGGGCTCGACGCCGCTGCGTGCCACCGCGGTCGAGGACGCCCTGCGCGGGCAGTCCCTCGACGCGGACGCCATCGCCGCGGCCAGCGCCCACGCCGACGAGGGGACCACCCCACCCGCAGATCGCAACGCTTCGGAGGACTACAAGCGTCATCTGGCGCGCGTGCTGACCGGGCGGGCGCTGCGCGAGGCGTGCGGGCTGTAGGCCCGTCGCCTTGACCGATCCCGTGTCAGCGGCGTCGATGCCGCTGGAGAGCATCGACGCGGTGACCGCCGCCCTGGCCGGTGAGGCCTACCTCGCCGACCGGCCGCTGGCCACCGCCGTGTTCCTGGCCGGTGACCTCGGGCTGCCCCTGCTGCTGGAGGGCGAGGCCGGCGTCGGCAAGACACAGGTCGCCCGTGCCCTCGCCGCCGCCACGGGCGCCGAGCTGGTCCGCCTGCAGTGCCACGAGGGCATCGACGTGCACCACGCCCTCTACGACTGGGATCACCCGCGCCAGATCCTCGCGTTGCGCGCCGCCGAGGGAGCCGGCGCCGGGGCGTCGGACGATCTGGACCTGTGGTCCGAGCGCTTCCTGCTGCCCCGCCCGCTGCTGACCGCCCTGCGCGCGGACGGGCCGGTCGTCCTGCTCGTCGACGAGATCGACCGCGCCGACGACGCCTTCGAGGCTTTCCTGCTGGAGCTGCTCTCAGACTTCGCGGTGACGATCCCCGAGCTCGGCACGATCCGCGCGACCCGGCCCCCGCTGGTCATCCTCACCTCCAACCGCACCCGCGAGCTGCACGACGCCCTCAAGCGCCGCTGCCTGTACCACTGGATCGACTACCCGGACCCCCGCCGGGAGCTGGAGATCCTGCGGGTGCAGGCCCCAGGGGTCCCGGAGGTCATCGCCGAGCGCGTCGTCGGCGCCGTGGCTCGCCTGCGCGAGCAGGAGCTCTACAAGCAGCCCGGCGTGGGGGAGACCGTCGCCTGGGCGCGGGCGTTGACCGCGCTCGGCGAGGACGCGGGCCTGGACGACGCCCTCGGCGCGGTGCTCAAGGTCCGCGAGGACCAGGAGCGCGTGCGCGCGGACGGCGTGCTGGCCGATGGGTGACGCGGCCGGGCCGGCCCACGCCGTGGGGGTGCGCCTGGTCGCGCTGGCCGGGGCGCTTCGCGGTCGCGGCGTGCGGGTCGGCGCCGGCGAGCTGGCCGTCGCCCTCCGGGCCCTGGCGGCCGTGGACGCGGCATCGCGCCCGCAGGCGCGGCTGGCGCTGCGCACGGTGCTCTGCGGCCGTCGCGCCGACCTGCAGCGCTTCGACGAGGCCTTCGAGGAGGTCTTCGGGCGCGACGAGCCCGTGCGCCTTGAACAGCCGGTGGACCTGGGGTCCGGGGCGACCCTCGCGCTGCCGCGGGTGGGCGACCCTGACGCCGCGGAGGTGCCGCTGGACCTCGAGCCGGTCCCGGTTCCGGCGGCCGCCAGCGACGTCGAGCTGCTGCACGATCGCGACTTCGCCGACTACACCGGCTCGGAGCGGCTGCTGGCCCGGGCGGTGATCGCCGAGCTGGCCCGGCGCGGTCCGGAGCGTGCCGGACGCCGGACCCGCCCGGTGGCGCACCGGGGGACACGCCCGGACCTCCCCGCCACGCTACGGGCCTCGCTGCGCACCGGCGGCGAGCCGCTGCGCCTGGCCCGACGGCGCCCGGTGACCGTCGCGCGTCCGCTCGTGCTCCTGCTCGACGTGTCCGGGTCGATGGCCCCGTACGCGCGGATGCTGCTGCAGTACGCCCAGGCCGCCGCCAGCGCCCGTCCGCGGGTGCAGGTCTACGCCTTCGGCACCCGCCTGACGCCGCTGACGCGCCAGCTGCAGGGCCGGGACCCGGACGCCGCCCTGGCGCGGGCCGCCGACGCGGTGGTCGACTGGTCGGGCGGCACGCGCATCGGCGAGGCGCTGGGCACCCTGCAGCGCACGTACGGCCGGCGCCTGGGGCGCGGGGCGGTCGTCGTCCTCCTCTCCGACGGCTGGGACCGCGGCGACCCCGACCTGCTGGCTTCGGAGCTCGCGCGCCTGCGCCGCAGCGCGCACCGCGTCGTGTGGCTGAACCCGCTCAAAGCCCGTCCGGGCTACGAGCCGCTGGCCCGCGGCATGGCCGCCGCGCTCCCGCACACCGACCACTTCCTGGCCGGGCACTCGCTGCGCTCGCTCGCCGACCTGGCCGCGCTGCTGGCCGACGGTCTGGACGGCCCCCGCAGCCAGCATCCGCGCGCCGCGACGCGGACGCGGACCTGGGCGGCAGCGTGAGGGACGTCGTTCACGCGCTCGACGCCTGGCGGGCGGACGGGCGCCGGGCGGCGGTGGCCACCGTGGTCGGCGTCAAGCGCTCGGCGCCGCGGCCCCCCGGGGCGAAGATGGCGATCGCCGAGGACGGCGAGGTCACCGGCATGGTCAGCGGCGGCTGCGTGGAGGGTGCGGTCATCGGCGTGGCCGAGGAGATCCTCGCCGGCGGCCCGCCACGCCTGCTGCACTACGGCGTCGCCGACGAGGAGGCGTGGGACGTCGGCCTGCCCTGCGGCGGCGAGATCGACGTCTGGGTCGACCGATACGACGACGAGCCCGCCCGGGCCTTCGGCGCGCTGGCCAGGAACGGCGGTCGCGGCGCCCTGGTCACCCGCCTGGACGACGCGCGCCGCATGCTCGTGGACGCCGGCGCCGCCGCCGACGGGCCGTGGACGGGTTCGCTGGGCAGCGGCACCCTGGACGACGGAGCGGCCGCCGCGGCCGCCGAGCTCGTGTGGGCCGAGCGCTCCGAGCGGCGCACGCTGGACGGCGTCGAGGTCTTCGTCGACGTCACCGCACCGCCGCCACGGCTGATCGTCGTCGGCGCGATCGACCTCGCCGAGGCCCTGGCCCAGCTCGCGCGCATCGCCGGCTGGCGGCCGTTCGTCTGCGACCCGCGCGGGCGCTTCGCCACCGCCGAGCGCTTCCCGTCGGCCGAGCGCGTCGTCGCCGGGTGGCCGGCGAAGGCGATCGGCGAGCTCGGCGGCATCGACCGGGCGACGTCGGTCGTCGTGCTCACGCACGATCCGAAGATCGACGACGCGGCCCTGGAGGTCGCGCTGGGATCGGAGGCCGCGTACATCGGGGTCATGGGCTCGCGGCGGATGCAGGCCGACCGGCGCGCGCGCATGGTCGAGCTGGGCTTTGACGACGGTGACCTCGCCCGCCTGAGCGGGCCGGTGGGGCTGGACATCGGGGCGCTGACCGTCCACGAGACCGCCGTGTCGATCCTGGCCGAGATCGTGGCCGTCCGCCACGGCCGCGCCGGCGGGCGCCTGCGGGACAGCACCGCCGAGCGCATCCACAAGACCGGACCGGAATGATGCCGTCGCCCGCCCGCCTGCCGGCGATCGTGCTGGCCGCCGGGGCCGCCCGCCGCTTCGGCGCGCCCAAGCAGACCGCCCGCCTGGACGGCCGGCCGCTGCTCGCCCATGTGCTGGACACGCTGACCGTCGCTCCCGGGGTCGGCGAGGTCATCGTCGTGCTCGGTGCGCACTCGGGCATCGTCGTCCGCGAGGTTGACCTGCGCGGCGTGCGGACCGTCCACTGCGCAGACTGGGCGCTGGGCATGTCCGCGTCGCTGCGCGCCGGGGTCGCCGCGCTCGACGCCGCCACCGAGGCTGCGCTCGTCCTCCTCGCCGACCAGCCGCGCATCACCGCCCAGGTGATCACGCTCGTCGCCGACGCGGGCGCGCGAACGCCCGGGGTGGACGCGGTCCGCGCCGCCTACGACGGCGTGCCCGGGCACCCGGTCCTCCTGCGCCGGACCCTGCTGGACCGGGTCGGGAGGCTGACGGGCGACTTGGGCGCCCGCGACCTGCTGGCCGACGCCGACGTGCGCCTCGTCGAGGCCGGGCGTCTGTGCGACCCTGCTGACGTAGATACCCCACAGGACCTTGACGCGCTGGAGGCGATCAACCGATGAAGCTGGAGCAGACGTTCACCGTGCAGGCGACCCCCGAGACGGTGTGGGAGGCGCTCATCGACGTCGAGCGCGTCGCCCCCTGCCTGCCGGGGGCCGCGGTCACCGGCCAGGAGGACGACGGGAGCTACAAGGGCGAGTTCAAGGTCAAGCTCGGGCCGACGACCGCTGCGTACACCGGCACGCTGAAGATGACCACGGTGGACGCCGGCGCCCAGCGGGCTACCATGGACGCGCGCGGCAACGACAAGCGCGGACAGGGCGGCGCGACCGCGTCGATCGTCTCGCAGGTCCAGGCCGACGCGGCCGGCACCAAGGTCGACATCGTCACCGACTTCGCCATCACCGGCCGCCTGGCGCGCTTCGGCCGTGGCGGCATGATCCAGGACGTCGCCAACCGCCTGCTGCGAGAGTTCGCGGCCAATCTGGAGGCAATGCTTCAGGCCGACGGCGCCGCGACCGCCGGCCAGCCCGCGGCCCCCGGTGACGGCGACGGTGCGAGCGCGGACGCCGTGGCGGCCGCCGCCGACGCCGACGCGGCCCCCGGGCTCGGCGCGGCCGCCGGCGCGATGACGGGATCGGCGCCCCAGCCCCCGCCGCAGAGCAGGACGCCCCCGCCCGCGTCGGCGGCCCCGCTGTCGGGCGGCAGCGTCATGTTGGGCGCGCTGACCGACGGGGTCCGGCGCCAGCCGCTGCGCGTGGCCGGCGTGGCCGCCGGCCTGCTGGGCCTCGTCGTCGCCGTGTTGCGCCGCCGGCGCTGACCCGGAACGACGACGGCCGCCCCGGGGGGGCGGCCGTGTCGATCCGGCGATGCTCCGCCGGGCGAGGACCGCGAGGTCCCGCGCCCGGCGCCCGAGCGTCTCTAGGAGACGTTGAGCGTGTTGACGTTCGGGTCCGTGGGGGTGCGCGCGGACACCTCGTCGTAGGAGTACATCTGGCCGGGCTTGCTGCCGGCCTTGCCGAACCCGAAGCCGGCGGACTCCAGCACGGCGACCGCGTCACCGATCACGTAGAAGCCGGGCTGACCGGTCGTCGGCAGACCCGTGACCCGCTCACGCTGCGCGAACTTCATGTAGGCGCGGTCGTTGCCGAGCTTGCCCAGCGACTGCAGGGCCACGGCGCGGTGCACGGCCTCCACGGCCATGATCTCACCGGAGTAACGCGCGAACTTCGAGCCGCTCACGGTGCCCTGACGGGCGAACACGGTAATGCCGAGCAGGTAGGCGTTGATGAATACCTGATCGCCTACGACCAGCGTCGTGAGCAAGTTCTCCGGCGAGGCGAACACCTCGTCCGGGACGTGGATCATCTTCGTGACGGCCTTGCCGCCGACGCCCGGGCTGACGAGCGTCTCGTAGTGGTTCTTCTCCTGCTGGGCGGCCGCCTCGATGTTGCGCTTGGTGACCGCGTCGAGCTTGTTGCCGAGTTTCTCGGGCCCGACCGTGTTGACGATCGTGGCGAGCACCTCGGCGGTGGCGGCGACGGCGAGGATGTTCTCGACCGAGTTGGCGTCGGCGGTGGCGACCTTGGCCGACGCGGGGTCGGTGCCCGTGGCGAGGCCCAGGATGCCCGCGCCGGCGAGCGCCGCCGTGGTGCCCTTGATGAGCTGACGGCGCGTGGCCGCCGTCTCGTGGCCGTGCTGACGGTCGATGGTCTCGTAGAGATGGTTGGTGACGTCGGTCATAAGACCTCCTTGCCGCAGGGCGGCCTCGGGAACAGGCTGTTCCCGAGGAGATTCTCCGCGCGTCGGCGAACGGATCACGAAACATCGGATCTCGTCCCCGAACGCACGCGTTTTGGGCGGTTCTGGCGCATTGACACTCCGGTCTGTCGTGTTGTGCAACGCATCGGCTGCGCTCGGGCGCCTCGTACACTCCCCACCCCGGCCGCGCGACGCGCGGTCGTCCTGCGTGTCCGCCATGGCCCTGCGCCCCCTGCTCACCCACCTGACCGACAGCCCCGACGGAGTGATGCTCGCGCGCGAGGGCGGAGACGCGTTCGTCTCGGTGGCCATGCGCCCGTTCCTGGTCGCGGGCCTGCTGGACGGGGTCGACGGGGCGATCGCCGCCGGCCGCCCCGCGGTGGTCGTGGCCGGCGACGACCGCCAGGCGATCGAGCTGGCCGCCGACCTGCGCGCGTGGCTGCACCCGCGGCCGGTGCGCTTCTACCCCTCGCGCGGTGTGACCTACGAGTCGCACCTGGCGCCCCCGCCGCACCTGACCGGCCTGCGGATCGCGGCGCTGGACGCGCTGGTCGGGGACGGCGCCGACGGCGCCGAGCCCCCGGTCGTCGTCGTGTCCGCGGTAGCCCTCAGCGAGAAGGTCCCCGACCCGGCGCTGCGCCCGCACGGCTTCACCCTCACCGTCGGCGGCCTCCTCGACCTCGACGAGGTCGCCCCCGACCTGGTGGCCTGCGGCTACGAGCGCGTGGACCAGGTGTCCGACCGCGGTCAGTTCGCGATCCGCGGCGGCATCCTCGACGTCTACCCGGCGACCGAGGACCGCGCCGTCCGGGTCGACCTGTTCGACATCGAGATCGAGTCGCTGCGGTGGTTCTCGACCTTCACCCAGCGCTCGCTCGGTGACGCCGAGTCCGTGGAGATCGCGCCGGCGGCCGAACTGGCCCCCGAGCACCGCCAGGCCGCCGAAACGGCGTCGCTGCTCGACGACGACGAGCGCCCGGACATCGCCGACCTGCTGCCGGTGGAGCGCTTCCACGCCTTCATGGACCTCGCACCCGAGGACGCCGTGGTCCTCGTCGCCGCGCAGGAGGAGATCGCGCCCGCCCTCGCCGACCACTGGCAGGACGTGACGGCCGCCTTCCACGACGCCGACGCCGGCCACCTGTACGTCAGCCCGGGCGCGGTGCAGGCGACTCTGGACGCCCGCGCCCGCATCCGCCTGTCGTCCCTGGACGCAGGCCAGGCCCTCGAGGTCCGCGCGCAGTCCGCCGACCTGGCCGCCCGCAGCCTCAAGGAGGCCGAGCCGGAGCTGGAGAAGCTCGTCCGCGGCGGCTACCGGACCGTGGTGACGTGGCCGCGCAAGGGGGAGGGCGAGCGCGCGGCCTACAACCTCGCGCGCATGAAGGCCCGCTGGTACGGGGACGCCGACCACCTCGTCGCGCCGGGCGCCGCCAACGCGTACGCCGAGCCGGCGCTGAACTTCGCCACCGCCACGCTGCGCGACGGGTTCATCGCCGCCGGCATCCGCCTGGCCGTGCTGCCCGAGCACCGCCTGTTCCGGCGCAAGCGCGCCGAGCGCACCGGCGGGCAGTCCGTCCGTCAGCGCCGGCGGGGGGCGCTGCGCTCGTTCGCGGACCTGCGCACGGGTGACATCATCGTCCACGAGGACCACGGCCTGGCGCGCTTTGCCGGCTTCGAGACCAAGACCGTGGCCAAGGTCACGCGCGACTACCTGGAGCTCGAGTTCGCCGGGACCGATCGCGTGTTCATGCCC
>JBBSUL010000119.1:0-10663 GCA_038234375.1 Solirubrobacterales bacterium
CCCCCCCCCCCCCCCGCCCCCCCCCCGGCCCGCCGGCGTGGCCCGCCGCACCCCGCGGGGGCCGGCCCCCACGGCCCGGCGGACGACGCGCCCCCCGACCAGCCAGACGGCGTCGGCCGTGCCGGCTGGCGCACCGGGGGCCAGCACGAGCCGCGGCGAGGCGTGCATCGCCCGGGTGGCGGCACCGAGGCGCGTGAGCAGCAGCGCGAGACGGTCGCGGCGTCGGCGCAGCCAGGCCGCCCGCTCGTAGGCTCGCCCGGCCGCGGCCGCAGTCACGAGCGCGTCCACGTGGACGAGCAGCGGGTGCCCGTCGTCGCCGGGGGCGGCGAACACCGCCAGTGCCGCGTCGAGGCGGGCCCGGTAGGCGTTCGGGTCCAGGTCACCCAGGCAGGGGGACAGGCAGCGCCCCATCTGCCCGTAGGCGGACGGCCATGCGCGCCGGGGCAGCTGCCGCCCGCAGTGCCGCAGCGAGAACAGCGAGTTCAGCTGCTCCCGCAGCTCCACGGCCGACTGCTCGCCGCGCAGCGGGCCGACGTTGACCGCCAGCCCTGAGGCCGGTTCCGGGGCGACCTCCAGCACGGGGAACGCGATGTCCAGACGGCAGCGCAGGTACACGTAGCCGTCGAGGGCGTGCTTGCCGCGCGCGTTGCCCGGGGGGCGCAGCGTGTGGATGAGCCGGTGCTCCTCCAGCAGCGCGCCGAGCTCGGAGGGCGCGTCGACGTGGTCGACCTGCTCGACCTGGGCCACCCAGCCGGTGTCGGGTGATGAGGGAGCGAAGTGGGCCCGCGCCCGGGTGCGCAGGCGGACCGACTTGCCCACGTACAGCGGCTGCCCGGCCGCGTTGCGGAACACGTAGGCCCCCGGCGTGTCGGGGAGCGCCGAGAGGTCCGGCGTCCGGCGCCGCACGCCGCGCAGCGACGTGCCGCCGTCCGTGCGGCCGCCGGCCGCTGCCCGGCGCCGCGGTCGGCGGGGGCCGAGCAGCGCGCCCGCCGCGCCGCCCGGCGGCGCCGCCGCACAGAGGCGGGGCAGCAGCGCGCAGAGGATCCGCGCGCACGTCTCGGCGTCCGCCAGCGCCCGGTGGGTGGCCTCGACGTCGATCCCCAGCGCGTCCGCCAGCAGCGCGAGCCGGCGCTGGCGGACCAGCGGCGCCAGCCGCCGGGCCATCGCCACGGTGCACATGACCGGCGGATCGGGCCACGGCACGCTGGCCCGGGCGCACGCCTGGACGAGCACCCGGCGGTCGAAGCTGGCGTTGTGGGCCACCAGCACCCGTCCGCGCACCAGGCCGGCGAGCTCTACCAGCGCGAGGTCGGCAGCCGGGGCGGCGTCGACCATCGCCTGCGTGATGCCGGTGAAGCGCTGGATGGAACGGGACAGCGGCGCGCGGACGGTGACCAGCGACTCCCAGCGGTCGTGGAGCTCGCCGCCCCCGACCAGGACCGCGCCGAGCTCGGTCAGCTCACAGCGGTCGCCGGCCAGGCCGTTGGTCTCGGTGTCCACCACGAGGAACTCGGCGGTCCGCAGCGGCCGGCGGTCGAGGACGGGGACGGAGGCGGCAGGCGGGGGCGCGACGGGCATGGCGTGGTTCTAGGCACGGGGCCGGACACCGTGCAGGCGGCCGTGCACGAGCCCCGCGGGCTGCGCGACCGTACATTCGGTTAGGGTTCGCGACAGCCGTCACGCACTCGGGACGGCAGTGTCAAGGTGAGGGAGAGACTTCTGTACACCAAGATCCGCCGTTTCGCCGCGATCGGCAGCGTCGCTGCGGCGTTCGCCGCCACCGGCTGCGGGTCCTCGGACGACTACGAGAACAAGCTGCGTCCTCCGTCGCCGATCGTCGTGACGGCGTTCATCTCCGACACCGGTGTGTCCGTCTCCCCGGACAAGTTCGGGGCCGGCCCGGTGAACCTCGTGATCACCAACCAGTCCAAGTCCGCGCAGCAGGTCACCTTCGAGTCGGCCAGTGGATCCGGCTTCAAGCAGCAGGCCGGACCGATCCAGCCGCGCGACACCGCCACCCTGAGGGCGAACATCCCCGAGGGCCGAGCGGTCGTCCGGGTCGACGAGTCGACGATCGAGCAGGCGTCGATCGCCGTTTCCGGCGAGCGTGAGTCCGCGCAGAACCAGCTGCTGCAGCCGTGACGCGTCGGCGGTGGTCACGCGGGCGCGCCACGGTCGTTGCAGGGTCGCCGGCGGGCGACCCCACGTGTCACACTCGCTGGCGATGCGGGCCCTGCCCACCGCCGTCGCCGTGACCGCCGCCGTGCTCTGCACGGCCACGCTGGCCGGTGGCCAGACCCCCGCCCCGGACGCCGCCAATCCAGGCCAGGCCTTCTTCCGCGACGCGATCCTCAAGGACAGCCGCACGACGCCGGCGATCCGCCGTGCGCTGGAGCGCGACGCGGCGGTGGTGGATCCGGCGACGCAGTACGCCGAGCTCACCGGCGACGACCGCAGCGACGCCATCGTCCGCGTCCACAGCGCCGGGTCCGCCGGGGTCATCGCGCTCTACGTGTTCTCGACCGCCGGGGCCGGCGAGGTCCTGCGCGTCGTCTACCGCTCGCAGTCGCTGTACCGCGCGGTCACCCGGGCCACCGACGACGACCGCCTGCAGATCGACGAGCCCGTGTACGGAGCCGGCGACCTGCTGTGCTGCCCGGACAAGCTCAAGCGGCGGCGCTACCGCTACTCCAAAGCGCGCGGCACCTTCCTGCGCTCGTCGCTGGAGACCGTCGACGCCCGCTGATCGTTCTCGCGGGCGGGCGGGCGCGCAGGCCGGGTTATGCGCTCGGCGCGGTCAGGCCCCGTCGTCCGCCCTGCTCGTCCCCTGCGTGGTCTGCAGGGCCGCGTAGGCCAGGCTGACGCAGGCGATGAGCCCGAGGAACACACCGACCTTGAGCGAGGTCGCCTCGTTCGGCCCGGGCTTGTCGACGATCCGGAAGAGGATGAGCAGCGTCCCGAGGCCGCCCAGGGCGGTTGCGGCCTGAGCTGCGATGGCCGCCTGCGCCGGGTTCCGGCCCGTGAGCACGAAGGTCGCGATGGCGGCCACGGCGGCGAGGAAGAGCAGGATGTCGGTGTAGGAGAACGCCTGCCACGCGTTCGCGGACGTGTCGATCCCCGAGACCGCCACGCCGGCGTCGACGCCCGCCGGGTCCACGCCGTACCACGGCAGCAGGAGGAACAGGAACAGGGCCACGCCGCTGGCGGCGAGGAGCGTCACGGGTGAACGCGAGTAGAGGGCGGGCACGTTGGGCCTCCGGGGTCGGACGCGACAGGATGCCGCGTCGGTCACGCGAAGGGTAATGTTCGCGTCCGTCCGCCGTGCGCGCGGACCGATCCGTACCCCCGACGCAGAGGGCCCACCCGCATGGCAGTCGACCTCAGCCAGATCTCCGACGTGTCCACCGAACCCGGCGAGCTTCCCGCCACGATGGCCGCCTGGGTCATCCGCGAGGAGCGCCAGGGCGAGCCCCGCGACGCGTTCCAGCTGGAGCAGATCGAGGTCCCCGAGCCCGGGGCCTTCGAGGTCATCGTCCGGGTGATGGCCGCCGGCGTGAACTACAACAACGTGTGGGCCGCCCTCGGTGAGCCCGTCGGCGTGTGGCGTTACGGCGACCATCCCGAGCACGGCCACCACATCGGCGGCTCCGACGCCTCCGGGACCGTCTGGAAGGTCGGCGAGGGCATCACCCGCTGGAAGGTCGGCGACGAGGTCGTCGTCCACTGCAACCAGGCCTCCTACGAGGACGTCGAGGTCCACGGCCTGGACCCGATGGCCGCGCCCTCACAGAAGATCTGGGGCTACGAGACGACCTGGGGCTCGTTCGCCCAGTTCACCAAGGTCCAGGCCCAGCAGCTGCTGCCCAAGCCCCAGGCGCTGACCTGGGAGGAGGCTGCGTCCTACGGCCTCGTGTACTTCACCGCCTGGCGCATGCTCATGACGCGCTGCAACCTGCAGGCCGGCCAGAAGGTGCTCGTCTGGGGCGCCGCCGGCGGCCTCGGCGTGTTCGCCATGCAGATCTGCAAGGCCGCGGGCGCCCAGTGCGTCGGCGTGGTCAGCTCGGCCGAGAAGGGCGAGCTCGTCAAGCAGCTCGGTGCCGTGGACTACATCGATCGCAGCGAGTTCGCCGGGATGATGCGCAAGGGCGGTGAGACCGACTCCGAAGAGGCCGCGCGCTTCAAGGTCGGCCGTGCCTTCGACAAGAAGGTCCAGTCCATCCTCGGCGCCAAGCCCGACGTCGTCTTCGAGCACGTCGGTGCCGCGACGTTCCCCACCTCGGTCTTCACGGTCAAGCCGTTCGGCAAGGTCGTCATCTGCGCCGGGACGACGGGCTTCAACCTGGACTTCGATGTGCGCTATCTGTGGATGAAGCAGAAGGAGATCATCGGGTCGCACTTCGCCAACGCCTACGAGTGCACCAAGGCCAACGAGCTCATCGAGTCCGGCGAGATCCGGCCGGTGCTGTGGCGGACCCTGGGCTTCGACGGCGTCGCCGAGGCGCATCAGCTGATGCGCGACAACAAGCATGCCGGCAAGATCGCCGTGCTCGTCGGGGCCTCCGGCCCGGGCGAGGGCCGCACGGTGGACGGGCCCGGCGCCATCTACGCGGAGGTCGGCTGACATGGCCGGATCGGTGCACATCCCCTGGTACGCCACGGGGTTCCGGGGCGACAAGCTCGAGGCCGCGGTCGCGGAGGTCGCTCCCATCGCGCTGCGCTACGGGGCCGCGAGCTACGCGCTCTACCGGGCGCGCGAGGACCGCTACAAGGTGCTGCAGATCGCCGACTTCGACCGCAAGGCCGACTGGGAGCGGTACTGGAACGGGCCGGAGATGACGCGCTTTCGCACGGTGACGTCCGGCTGGTGGCAGGTCCCGATCGTCTACCAGTGGCAGGACCTGATCGTCGCGGGCCGCCTGGACGCCGAGGCCGAGGCCGACGCAGCCGCGTAGTCCCCGAGGGGCCGCCGTCGCAACGCGCGACGGCGGCGCGGTCAGCCGGTCTCCAGGGGGGCCATCGTCAGACCCGCGTCCTGCAGCTGCTGCCAGTAGTGCTCGGCGAGCTCCTGGTGCCCGGACCACACGACCGACAGGCCGCTGCGATGGATCCGATCGGCGATCTCGTACCCGCGGGGGACGTCGATGTCGGGGATGTGACGGGCGAGCGTGAGGGCGACATGGTCGAACGTGTTGTGGTCGTCGTTGCGGACGATCACGCGCCATGAGCCGCCGAGCGCGCCGCCCGGGCCGGAGGTCCGGGGAAGCTCGATGGTCTGGGACATGCGCCGGGGAGCCTACCGGCCGCGGGGCGTCAAGCAAAGGCCGGCAAGGGCGACGGCCGGTGTGCTGACACCAGGCCAGGGGCGCCGAGGCTGGACCGGACGCCACCCGGTCGGCGATGCTTGGGACCATGATCGCGCCGGACGAGCAGCTCACCGGGCCCCGGCTGGCGCTGCGCCGATCCCGGGAGGCCGACGTCGACGCCATCGTGGCGATGCTCGCCGAGCCACCGGTCGTGCGCTGGTGGCGGACGAACACCCGGCAGGACGTGCTCGACGAGCTGGGCATCAGCCTGGTGATCCTCCTGGACGAGCGGGTCGTGGGTTGGCTGCTGGTGCACGAGGAGGACGAGCCCGACTACCGCCACGCCTCGTTCGACATCGCGCTGGTCACGGCGGCGCAGGGGCAGGGCTACGGGCGGGAGGCCCTGGGCATCGTCATCCGGGCGCTGATCGCCCAGGGCCACCATCGCTTCACGATCGACCCGGCCGCCGACAACGAGCGGGCGATCCGCAGCTACGCGGCCGTCGGGTTCCGGCCGGTGGGGACCCTCCGCGAGGCTGAGCTGTGGCCCGACGGCCACTGGGGCGACGCCGTGCTCATGGAGCTGCTGGCCCGCGAGCTGACCGCCTGAACCCGCCCCGCGAAAGGTGAACCGTCATTCCGCTCGGATAGTCCCAGTCAACTGACGGCTCACCCGATCCCCCGACGTCCGGCGAAGGTGAACCGTCATTCCGCTCGGATAGTCCGAGTCAAGTGACGGCTCGGCGGCCCCGACCCGCCATCGCCCCGGCCGCGGCGATGACTCAGTCCTCGGCGTCGGGGCTGTCGCGCTCGGCGCGCTTGGTCCAGTAGCGGTTCATGCCCGCCCACAGCGTCGACGGCGGGTTGGCCTGCTCGTAGGCGCCGCGCGCGACGGGGTCGGCCACCTCGGCCGCGACGAACGCGCGGACGTGGTCGGCGTACTCCTCCTCGGTGCTGTCGCGGGCGATCTGCCCCCACTCCTGAAGCTGGTCGCGGAGGGTCAGCAGGTGTTCCTCGGCGCCGGTGTGCAGGCCGAAATGCGTCACCGCCAGGGCTTCCGGTGACCACGAGCGGACGCGGTCGATCGAGGCGCGCCACAGGTCCAGGTCGATGTCCGGCGGTGGGGTGGGCGGGAAGATCGGCCCGTCGCCGATCCGGATGCCGGCCACGTCCCCGGTGAACGCGGTGCCCGTGGGCTCGTGCAGGTAGGACACGTGGTGAGAGGCGTGGCCCGGCGTGTACGCCAGCCCCCACCCCGGCAGCTCCTCGCTGCCGGTGAGCACGCGCACGCTGTCCTGCGGCACCGGGATGACCTGACCCCACAGCCGCGCGAAGTCGTCCCCGTAGATGCGCGTGGCGCTGGCCAGCAGACGCTCGGGGTCGATGAGGTGGCGGGCGCCGCGCTCGTGGACCCACACCTCGGCCTCCGGCCAGCGCTCCAGCAGGCGGCCGGTCGCCCCGGCGTGGTCGAAGTGGATGTGGGTCAGCAGGATCGTCGTCGGGGTGAAGCCGTCCGGAAGCGCGTTCAGCAGCGTCTCGTGGCAGACCTCGGGACCCGGGTCCACGAGCCAGCCTTCGTCGACGTCGGCAAAGCAGCAGATTGCGCGCTCCACGCCGCAGTGGTGCAGGTCGATCTCCTGGAGGCTCATCGGCTGAGCTTTACACGTCGAACGGCCCCGCCGGATGATTGCGTGGACAATATCTATCGTCTGTGTAATACTTGCATCCATGAACGTAATCAATGTGCCGACGCACGCGACCAGTGCCGAACTGGCCGAGCAGCTTGTCCGCCTGCTTCACGACGTCATGCGCGGCACCGGCGGCAGCGTCGTCACGGCCCTCACCGAGCACGGCCTCTCGCTGACCCAGATGAAGGCGCTGAACCTGCTGGAGGACTCGCAGGGCGAGCGGTCGGTGAAGGACCTCGGCGGTTGCCTGGCCATGTCCCTACCGGCGGCCAGCCGGACCGCGGACAGCCTCTGCCAGCGCGGGCTCGTGGACCGCCAGGAAGACCCAGGGGACCGCCGCATCAAGCGCCTGCAGATCACCGACGAGGGCCGCGACGTGCTCCACGCCCTGGAGGCCGCGCGCCTGGTCGGCGTCGAGCGCTGGGCGCAGGACCTCACGACGACACAGCGCGATGCCCTCCACGCCGCCCTGCTGCACCTGCACCACCCCGAGAACACGCAAGAGGATGGACCCGCCTGATGCCCGCACGCTTCCGACTGACCGACGACAACCGCCGCTGGTGGACCCTCGGCGCGATGTGCTTCGCGCTGTTCATGATCATGCTCGACAACACGGTCGTGAACGTCGCGCTGCCGACGATCCAGGCCGACCTGGGCTCCTCGGTCTCCGGCCTGGAGTGGACGATCAACGCGTACACCCTGGCCTTCGCCGTCCTGCTGGTGACCGGCGGCCGACTGGGCGACATCTTCGGCCGCCGCCGCGTGTTCCTGTTCGGCGTCGTCGTCTTCGCCCTGTCCAGCGGGATGATCGGCTTCTCCCGGTCCACCGGCTGGCTGGTCGGCTGGCGCGCGGTGCAGGGGCTGGGTGCCGCCTTCATGATGCCGGCGACCCTCTCGATCATCACCAACGCCTTCCCGCCGCACGAGCGGGGCAAGGCGATCGGCACCTGGGCCGGCGTCAGCGCCATGGCCCTGGCCATCGGGCCCGTGCTCGGCGGCTTCCTCGTCGAGCAAGTCTCGTGGCAGTCGATCTTCTTCCTCAACCTCCCGGTCGCCGCCGCCGCGGTCACCGTCACCCTGTTCGCCGCGCACGAGTCGCGCGACGAGACTGCCCCGCGCACCGTCGACTACGCCGGCGTGGCCACGCTGTCGCTCGGGCTCACCGCCCTCGTCCTGGCGCTGGTGCAGAGCAACAGTTGGGGCTGGGGCTCGGGCCGCACGATCGGCCTGCTCGGTGTCGCCGTCGTCCTGCTCGTGGCCTTCGTGGTCGTCGAGCGTCGCGTCGCCGCCCCGATGGTCGACTTCCGGTTCTTCCGGTCGCGGGGCTTCGTCGGCGCCAACATCGTCGCGTTCATCATCAGCTTCGCGATGCTCGCGACGTTCTTCTTCATCGCGCTGTATCTGCAGAACGTCCGCGGCTACTCGCCGCTGCAGGCCGGCGTGCGCTTCCTGCCGATGACGGCGATCATCATCGTCGCCGGGCCGGTCGCCGGACGCCTCTCGGACCGCATCGGGCCGCGCCTGCTCATCACCGTCGGGCTCGCGCTCACCGCGGCCTCGTTGTTCTGGCAGGGGCACCTGGCGGTGGACACCCCGTACGTGCACCTCTTCGGCGCGTTCATGCTCATGGGCGCGGGCATCGGCCTGGTCATGTCGCCGATGAGCGCGGCGGCCATGAACGCCGTGGAGGCCAGCAGGGCCGGCGTGGCGTCGGGCACCCTGTCGATGAGCCGCATGGTCGGCGGCACGTTCGGCGTCGCGGCGATGGGCGCGCTCATCGCCGCGCTCGGGCGCTCCCGCCTGGACGAGCTGCTGCCCACCGCTCCCCAAGGCGTCCGCGACCGGATCGTCGAAGGCCTCGGGGCCGGCGGGTCGACCAAGGCCCCGGGCGCGATCGGCGACGCCGCGCGCGAAGCGTTCCTGTATGCGCTCAACGACGGGCTGCGCGTCGCGGCGGTCGTCTCCGCGCTCGGCTCGATCCTGGCCTGGTGGCTCATCGATGAGGGCTCGCAGCACCGTCAGGTGCCAGTCCCCGACGCGGCCATGCCCGAAGGTGTCGTGGAGCGCCCGCCGGAGCCGGCGCAGCGGACCCCCGCGGCGGTCTGAGCGCGCGACGACACACGGGACCGGGTGCGTCCGCGGTGTCCCGACCCGTGGGACGCAGCGGACACACCCTGGCCGGGCGCGGCCCCTTCCGTAGAATCCCGGACATGTCCGAGACCGAGCCCCGCGCGGCCCACCGCCTGCCCGAGCGCGACCGCCCGTGGATGATGCGCACCTACGCGGGACACTCGACCGCGAAGAAGTCCAACGCGCTGTACCGCGCGAACCTGAGCAAGGGCCAGACCGGCCTGTCGATCGCCTTCGACCTCCCGACGCAGACCGGCTACGACGCCGATCACGTGCTCGCGCGCGGCGAGGTCGGCAAGGTGGGCGTCCCCGTCGCCCACAAGGGCGACATGAGGCAGCTGCTGGACGGCATCCCGCTGGACCAGATGAACACGTCGATGACGATCAACGCCACGGCGGCCTGGCTGCTGGCGCTCTACATCGTCACCGCCGAGGACCAGGACGTCGACGCCACACTGCTGCAGGGCACGACCCAGAACGACATCATCAAGGAGTTCCTGGCCCGCGGCACCTACGCGTTCCCGCCCGGCCCGTCGATGCGGCTGATCGCCGACATGGTCGCCTATACGGTCACCGAGGTCCCGAAGTGGAACCCGATCAACATCTGCAGCTACCACCTGCAGGAGGCCGGCGCCACGCCGGTGCAGGAGATCGCCTACGCGATGTCCAACGCGATCGCCGTCCTGGACGCCGTCCGCGAACGCGTGCAGGAGGACCAGATGGGCAAGGTCTTCAGCCGCATCTCGTTCTTCGTCAACGCCGGCGTGCGCTTCGTCGAGGAGCACGCCAAGCTGCGCGCGATGGGCATCCTGTGGGAGCAGCTCGGGCGCGAGCGCTACGGCGTGACCGACGCCAAGCAGCTGCGCTTCCGCTACGGCGTGCAGGTCAACTCGCTCGGGCTCACCGAGTCCCAGCCCGAGAACAACGTGCAGCGCATCGTCCTGGAGGCCCTCGCGGTGACGATGGGCCGCGACGCCCGCGCCCGTGCGGTCCAGCTGCCCGCGTGGAACGAGGCGCTCGGCCTCCCCCGCCCCTGGGACCAGCAGTGGGCGCTGCGCATGCAGCAGGTCCTGGCCTACGAGACCGACATCCTCGAGTACCCCGACATCTTCGAGGGCTCGGTGGTCATGGACGGCCTCGTGAACGAGCTCTCGGAGGGTGCCCGCGCCGAGATGGCCGTCGTGGCCGAGCACGGCGGCGCGGTCGCCGGCGTGGACTACATGAAGTCCGCCCTGGTGGACTCCCACCGCGAGCGCATCCACCGCATCGAGTCCGGTGAGCTGACCATCGTCGGGGTCAACAAGTACACCGAGACCGAGCCCTCGCCCCTGGTGGACGAGGAGGGCGGCATCCTCACCGTCGACCTCGGCGTCCAGGCGGAGGCCGTCGAGGCCTTGGAGACGTGGCGCGCCCAGCGCGACCAGGACGCCGTGGACGCCGCGCTGGCCGAGCTGGCCCGGGTCGCCGCGTCCGACGAGAACATCATGGAGGCCACGCTCGCCGCGGCCCGCGCCGGGGTGAGCACGGGCGAGTGGTCCCAGG
>JBBSUL010000120.1:0-10237 GCA_038234375.1 Solirubrobacterales bacterium
CAGAAAAGGGCGGACGCGCCCAGCGCTACGAAGACTGGACGGTCGACGACCTGCGCGAGCGTGCCGCCGATCTCGGGATCGACGGGCGCTCGGACATGAACAAGGACGACCTCATCGACGCACTGCGCGACCGGTGACCGGGATCGCTCGCCCGGCTACGAGGAGCCTGGCACGTTGATCGACCCCTGAACGGTCCAGCTGCTCAGTCCGGCTCAGCCGGGGGCGGGCGCCGCAGGCGGACCGGCCCGCGGGCGGTGCGCCCGTCCACGACCCGCCCGCGCTGGGTCACCTGCAGGTGACCGTCGTCGGCCAGCACGAAGGCGACGCGTCGCACGTCGTCCATCGAGGGGGTGCGCCCGTCAACGGCCAGCGCGCGGGCGGCCTCGGACGGGCAGATCGTCTTTCCGGCGCCCCGTTAGTCCAGGAGCCGGTCGATCGCCTCGCGGATCCGCCCGTCGCCTGTCATTCCCGGCGCAGCCTGACGGGCGTGTCACGCATGCGCACGACCCGCGCCGGGACGCCCGCGGTCACGAGGTTGCTCAGGACGTCGCCCCTGGTCGGCGAGCCAGTGCTCGATCGCCGGCCACGCCGGTCCACGGGGATCGATGACCGCCGCGTGCCCGAGTCCGACGAGGACCTCCAGGTCGATGCGATCCCCCGCGGCCCGGGCGGCGTCGACGTAGCGGCGGCTGGCACCCAGCGAGATGAGCCGATCCTCGGTGCCGTGCACGACCAGGGCCGGGATCCCGAGCGGCAGCGTCCGTGCCGGGTCGGCCAGGCGCCAGCGCTCGGGCTCTCGGTCCCGATCGGCGCCCAGGAGGCCGCGGGCCCCCGGGAACAGCGACGTCACCGGGGCCAGCGCCACGACCGCGGTCACCGGCTGCCGCGGTCCGGCGCCGGGAAAGCCTTTGGGCAGGCGCGGCCGCGAGGCGGCGAACAGCGCCAGCTGGCCGCCGGCGGAATGCCCGAGCAGCACGACCCGCTCGAGATCAACCGGCGCGCCGGTGTCGGCCAGCAGGTCGATGCCCGCTCCGACATCCTCCAGCGTGCCCGGCCAGCCGCCGCCACGGTCCACCCGCCGGTACTCCACGTTCCACGTGGCCCAGCCCGCGCGCACCAGCGCGCCGGCCAGCGGACGCACCGTGTGCCGGGTCCAGCGGCCGCCCCACGATCCTCCGTGCAGCAGCGCGACCACCGGATGCGGACCGTCACCTCGGGGCAGGCGCAGGTCGCACACCTGGTCTCGGTGGTCGCCGTAGCGGAAGGTCCGCCCGGCGCGCGCGAGGTCCACGGCGGCGCGGGCTGAGCTGCGGATCGACACGGTCTCGCGCTACCCGTGGTCACGGTCGCCGAATCGGGGCGGTCGTCACGAGTCGGCGTGATCTCGTTCGCGTCCGGTGACCGTAGGGCGAGCATGTCCAGGATCTTGATCACGGGGGCCACGGGCTTCGTGGGCTCCCATGTGACCGCCGCGGTGCGCGGCCTCCCCGACGTGCGGATCCGGGTCCTGGTGCGCGACGCGCACGCTCTTCAGGATTCCGACGGCCTGGACGTCGTGGAGGGCGACCTGGACGACGACGAGACCCGGGCCTGTGCTCTGCGCGACGTGGACTGTGCCTACTACCTGGTGCACTCGATGGAGCCGGGCAACGACGGGTTCGCCGAGCGCGACAAGCACCTGGCCGAGCACTTCGCGCGCTCCGCCGAGGCCGACGTGGGGAGGGTGACGTCCACGGTGAGATCCTCGTGCAGGCCGGCCATCACGGGGGTCTCTGCTGCCGGTCTTCGGCGTGACGCCGACGACGTTCGCAGACGCGGCCACTGCCGCGCTGGCGGCAATGGGTGCCGGTGCCGCGTGCAGCTGACCGCCCCGCGCGCTTCGGCGTAACACGAAGCGGTCGCCGAGACGCGCTCAGCGCTCGTGCCGCAGCGCCGAGCGGGCGGCCGCGTCCCCGCAGACGCCGTGCGCGGCGCCGCCGGGGAAGGTGGCTGCGCTGCCCAGGTACAGCCCGTCCAGCGGGGTGCTGTACGGATCCAGCTTGGGCAGCGGCCGGAAGACGAGTTGATGCAGCCGGTAGCTGCCGCCCCCCACGTCACCACCGATCAGGTTGGCGTCGCGACGCTCCAGATCGGCGGGACCGAGGACGTGGCGCGCGAGGATGCGGTCACCGAAACCGGGAGCGAAGCGCTCGATCTGCTGCTCCATGCGAGACACGTGGCCGTGGAGAAGGCTGTGGGCGTCGAGCAGGCGTGCGGGCGCGTGGGTGTAGGCCCATGCGGTGTGCCGGCCGGTGGGCGCGCGGGTCGGGTCCGCCACGCTCTGCTGGCCGAGCAGCATGAACGGCTGCTCGGGCAACGCGTAGGCGGAGCACCGCACGGCGGTCAGGACATCTTGCTCGGTGCCGCCGACGTGGACGGTGCCCGCCCGCCGCGTCGCCGCGGCCGTCCACGGGATGGCCTCGCGCAGCGCCCAGTCTACCTTCACGGTGCCCGGTCCGCGACGGTACCGGCGCAGGGCGGCGACGTACCACGGCGCCAGCGCATCCCCCGTCATCGCCAACAGTGCTTCGGGCATCACCGTCGCCACCACCGTCCGCGCCCGGTGCGTGGTGCCGTCGGCGGTCTGCACGCCGGTCACCCGCCCGGCGGCACTGGTGATGGACTGCACGCGCGCGCCGCAGTGGACCTCGCCGCCGGCGGCACGAAGCACGGACAGCAGGGCGTCGCTCAGTGCTCTGGCGCCGCCTTTGGGACTGGGCCACCCGGTCGCGTGCGCCAGAACGTGCAGGTAGAACGCGGCGATGGCGCTCCCATGATCGCCGGGTGGCGTGTTGGCGTGCATGGCCGTCCCGGTCAACCAGGCCCGGGATCCGTCGGCCTGGAACAGACGCCGCCCGAGCGTGCTCACGCTGGCCGGCACCTGACGGGCGAAGTCCAGTAGGCGCAGCGGGCCGGCCTCGGTCATCAGCTGCCACGGTCCGCGTAGCGGAGGGAAGCCCGACAGCATCGTGTGGCGCACCGCGTCGGCGGCGTCCACGTACGGTTGCACGAACGCGGCCCAGCGATCACCGTCCCCGGCGTGCAGCTCGTTCAGCGACTCGGCGGTCAGAGCGACGTCGCGGTACAGGACGCCGGCAGAGCCGTCGGGCAGGGGATGCGCCGCGCACGCCTCTGGATGCACCCATTGCAGCCCGTGATCCTCGAGCGGAAGGTTCCGAAAGACGGGGGAGGAGACGGCGGCCGGGTAGACGGACGAGAACGTGTCGTGGCGGTAGCCGGGCAGCGTCAGCTCCTGGGTGCGGACCGCCCCGCCCGCCTGCGGCTCGGCTTCGAGCACGAGCACGTCGCGGCCGGCCTGAGCCAGGCGGATCGCGGCGGCCAGGCCGTTGGGCCCGCTGCCGATGACGATCGCGTCGGGCACCTGGTGCCGGCTACGCGCTGTCGGGCGCCGGCGAGAGGGGATGCACGGCGGGGCCCTCCAGGACCGCGCCGTCCAGCGCGAACCGCGAGCCGTGGCAGGGGCAGTCCCAGCTGCCCTCGTCGGCGTTGAAGCGCACTTCGCAGCCGAGGTGCGTGCACGCTGCCGAGCGCCGGTGCAGCGTTCCGTCGGCGTCGCGCGCGACGGCGACCGGGCGTCCGTCGACGCGGTCGACGCGGCCCTCACCGGGGCCGAGCGCCGTATCGGCGGTGCCGCCCCGCACCAGCGTGTGGAGCCGGTCGCCGACGAGGTGACGCTGGACCTTGAGGTTGTTGGCGACGAACGCGCCGATCCCCGCACGCGGCGCCGGACGCCAGGGACGTAGCAGGCCGGTGGCCGGGCTGTGCTCACCGGCGATCGCGGCGTCCAGCGCCAGCCCGGCTCCGGCCCCGGCCGCCAGCCCCCATTTGGCAAAACCCGTCCCCGTCCACAGGCGCCGCGCGCCGGGTGCGTAGGCGCCGACGAGCGGCAGGCCGTCGACGCTGACCAGGTCCTGCGAGGACCAGCGGTACCGCGCCGGCTCGTCGGCGTCCAGACGGTCGGTGGCCCACGTCTGCAGGCGCTCGAACCGCCCGGCGTCGGCGGATCGGCCGGCAGGATGACCCTCGCCGCCGACCACGGCGAAGGCCCCGTCCTCGCCGACATGGCCCATGACCGAGCGGGCGGGCTCCCCGTCGCAGTAGGTCATCTGCGCGGGCTCACGCGCGACCGGCACGGCGATCGCGTACGACCGCACCGCCTCCTGCAGCGCGAAGTGCCCGCCGCGATCGAAGATCGGCGCGTGCGTGCAGACGGCGACGTGCTCGGCGATGATCGACGTGCCGTCCTGGAGCACCACGCGATGGCCGCCGTCGCCGCGGCGCAGGGCGACCACCGGGGCACCGGTGACGAGGATCGCGCCGGCCTGCCGGGCCTGCTCGGCGATCCCGGCGGTGTAGCGCACCGTGTGCATCCGACCCTGATCGGCGAGCACGAGCCCGGCGGCGAGTTCGTCGTCGATGCCGATGCTGTCCGCGGGTCGCACGTCGACGCCGAGACCGGACAGGGCCTCGCCCTCGCGCTCGAGCTCGCCGGCGCGCTGCGGGTCGCGGACGTAGGTCACCGCGTCGCGGTCGGCCCAGGCGCCCGGGATGTCCGCGGCGCACTCACGAAGGTGCGCCAGGCCTTCTCGCTGCATCGCGACGTAGGCGGCCATCCGGCGCGGATCGTGGCGGTCACAGAGGTCGGCGTAGCGCAGGGAGTGCAGCAGGCTGGCCTTGCCGGTCGTGCAGCCGGTCACGCCCCCGCCGATGCGATCGCGCTCCAACAGCAGGACGGACCGGCCGCGCCGCGCCTGGGCCAACGCCAGGGTCATCCCGACGATGCCGCCGCCGACGATGCACGTCTGCACGCGCGTCGCCTGGTGTGGGCGGGGATCGGAGGCTACGGTCGGCCCGGTCTGCAGCCACAGCGAGCCGGCGGCCGTGGTGGTCGTGGGAGGGCTCATGCTGCCGCCGCCTCGGTCATCGACGGTCCGCGACCCTCGACCAGGTCACGCAGCCGACGCAGCGACTCCGCGTTGCGTCCACGCACCAGCAGGTGCGTCAGCGGGTTGAAGACCAGGGCGGTCAGCGGATCCGCGGCGTCCTCGGTCATGACCACGCGGGTGCCGCCGGATTCCGCGTGAAGCTCGAGGGTGACCATCGCGGTGCCCACGGGGCGGGTGCGGGCCCGCAGGCGCAGCAGGCGCGGTGGAACACTCTCCTCGACGCGCGTGTGATCCGAGATCCGCAGCGGCCCGAGGGCCACCGAGTGGTGAAAGGCCGTCCCGACCCCGGGGAAGCCGGACTCGACCTCGCGGATCTCGCGCGATCCGACCACCTAGTAGTGGCCGTAGCTGCGGCCGTCCGCGAGCACGGCGAACACCCGCTCCGGTGGGGCCGCGATGAACGTCTGGTTGCGGGCCATCAGACGGCCCCGCCGTCCCCTGGCGCACCGTCGCAGCCGCTCACCGGACGCCCGGTCGGCATCAGCGCTCCTCTGCGCGCTCGGCGCGTACGGAGGTCCCGGAGGACGGCGGCGGCGGCGTCGTCGTCGCCGCCGTTCCCGCCTGTTCGCCCTCGTGCCCCGGAGCGCCGTCGTGCGTCGAGGTGGCAACGGGGTCGGGTGCCCGGCGCTGGCCGTCGGTCCGCACCGTCCGGTCGCGGGCGTGATCGTCGTTCTTGTGGCGGACTCGCGGGATCAGGGTGTTGACCAGCAGCAGGACGGCGGCGATCGCCCAGCCCAGCTCCGTCCATCCGTTTGCCGCGGCCAGGCCGAGCACGTCCTGTCCGTCGATGAGCGCAATCACGGCGCAGGCGCCGAGGGCCAGGCCGACGAGCAGGCTCATCGTCTTGGCCAGCAGGTGCTGGGCGGCGCCGAACAGCAGCAGCACCCCAGCGGTCACCGTGAACCACGCGGTCCAGCCGTTGGTCTCGAAACCGAGAAAGCGGTCACCCTGCTGGGTGCCGTCCGGGAAGGCGTCCGTCGGGGTGGCGCCGTTCTTGAGGAACAGGATGAGGCCGAAGGCGGCCAGGATCGCTCCGAGGATCAGGGCCGGTCCGCGCGCCAGGCCCGGGCCGTCGTCGGTCGTCGTGGAATTGCTTCTGCGTAGGTTCATGATGGTCTCCGGGGTGAGCGCGCCGCCGGCCTGTGGGCCGACGACCGCGGGGGCTTGATCTGGGTCCTGTGTGCACCTGAACGCGGCGCGGGGGGCGGGTCGTGGTCAGCGTCCTTGAGCCCCTGGGTGGGCGCCGCCCGCTCGGCGACAACGGAGCTGCTGGCGCAACTCGTCGTCCCTGTGTGCCAGCAGCACGAGCTGCGCTCTGTCCTGCGCGGAGCGCGGGTCGCCGCCGGCCCGACGCCGGAGCTTGTCCCGGTGATGAGGATGCGGTGGCCGTCGAGGCGGCGAAACGAGGAGGAGGTGGGAACAAGCACGTCACCGGGTTACCCGGAGTCTCCCGGGGCCAACCGGGCCGAGTGCGCCCACCTTCCCAGTCGTCAACCCACCCGTCGTGTTGTCAGATCCCGCTCGATGAATGACCTGGTCGTCGTTCGTCGACGCGCGGTCAAGCGGGGACCCGATCGGTCCGCGTGGCTATCGCCGCCCGGGCGCTTCGCCTGGGGCAGCCGTGGCTTCTCGTGGGAACCGCGCGTGACGCCGCGCCGGCGGGTGAGCTCAGGCCGCCACAGGCTCCAGCAGCGAGGAGCGTCCATGTTCCCAAGCGTCCGTCAGCGCCTCGGCGAACCTGCGCTCGAGGAGCGCGAGGGCGGCAGCACCGAAGAGCACATCGCGGCCGAGCTGCGGGTCCTGATGGGCGAGCCCGCCGGCCAGGTCGACCGCCGCGAGGCTCTCGTGCACGGCGTCGGCCTCGACGTGCTCGTCGAAGAAGTCCGTTGCCTCGGTCGTATCAAAGCCAAGGCGCCGGAGGCCCGAGGCGTACCGGCGGCTGGGGACCGAGGAGGTCATCTCGGTGAGCGCGAGGTGTCCGGCGCAGGCACCGCGCAGCCGACGGTGCAGCCCGAAGAGCGAGGCAAGGTTGACGGTCGCGAGGGTGGTGCCGGGCAGCACCGGGAGATAGGCGCCGTAGCTGCCGTCGAGCCCGACGGCCCGCATCGTCTGCGCGAACAGGTCGGCGTGGATGCGGTCGGGCTTCCCGGCGCCGTACTCGTCGAGCTGGATCTCGACCATCGCCGCCTTCGGCCGCCCCCAGAGGCGCGGGAGCGCGAAAGAGTGCGGATCGGCCTCCTTGAGCTGGTAGGCGGAGCGGTGGATCAGCTGCTCTCGGACCTGATCGACGCTCGCCTCCCGCTCGACGAAGGAAGAGACCGACGGCCCGTCGTCGGCGCGGACGATCGCGCGCAACGCGTCGTCGATGCGGGAGGGGTCGACGGGCGCGGGGGCGTCGCACTGCGCCCGGACGGTTCGCTCGAACACGGCCTCCAGTCCTCCGCGGAAGGCGAGCAGCCCCGGGTCCCACTCCCAGCGGTCGTCTACCCCGGGCAGGCCGCGATAGTGCAGCTCGTAGCAGAGGTAGAGCGACAGGTGGAGATCCTCGTCGCCCAACCCGTCGACGTCCGTCGCGGGTTCCGGGGCGCGCCCGCCGAACGTTCCGGGAGCCTCCTTGAGCGCGACCTGCAGGTGCTCGCTCAAAGGCCCGCGGGCGTCGGGCAACGTATCGAAAGCCACGGCCGCGCTCTACCCGGTCGTCGGCCGCGCGACACAAGCCCGGCGCGCCAAGAGTCGCTACCGCTCCGTGTCTTGCGCGACGCTCCGGGTAGGGACGGGAACATCGTTCCTCCTGCTCGAAGGGTTCCTGATGTCCGCTGACGCGCTCGCCGTCCCATACGTTTCCACCCCTGACCTGCACGTGGTGGCGCCCGTCGGTGTCTATGCCCCTGCCGAGGACTCCCGGCTCCTCGCGGACGAGCTCGCGGCGGAGCCGATGGCGGGCTTCGACGTTCTTGACCTATGTACCGGTAGCGGCCTGCTCGCGATGATCGCGGCGCGCGCCGGAGCCGAGGTGACGGCGATCGACGTGTGCCCCCGCGCTGTGGAGGCCGCACGCGCAAACCTCGGGCGCAACGGCCTCTCCGGCGAGGTCATCTGCGGCGACCTGATCGACGCCGCACCGGCGGGTGGCTTCGACGTGATCGTGAGCAACCCGCCCTACGTCCCCGCCCGGGGTGACCAACTCCCCGCCGGCGGCCCCCACCGCGCCTGGGACGCCGGCCACGACGGGCGCGCAATCATCGACCGCATCTGCGCGAAGGCCCCCGCGTTGCTACGTCCGGGCGGGCGACTGCTGCTCGTGCACAGCCACGTCGCCGGCCTCGAACGGACCGTCGCCGCGCTTGAGGCCGCCGGGCTCCGGGCGGTGGTGAGCACGCGCCGCACGATCGCGTTCGGTCCGGTGATGCGCGGACGCGCCGACTATCTCACGCAGCGTGGCCTCATCGCCCCCGGGGGGCGTCACGAGGACATCGCGGTGGTCCGCGCCGAGGCGCCCGTCGGCTGGGCGCGAACGGCATGAGCGACGACGAGGTCAGCATCACGCCGTACCGCGACGGGCCGCTCGTCGTACGCGGGCCTGTCGTCCTGCGCGACCAGGAGGGCAATGAGATCGCCACCGGTCGCAGCCCGATCGCCCTGTGCCGTTGTGGAAAGTCGCGCATTCGGCCGTTCTGCGACGGCAGCCACGCAACGGTCCGGTTTCGAGCGCCAAGCGAGTGCGAGCACGGCCGACAGCCGCGCCCGCACGACGCCGAACCGACCCCGGGTAGGTCCGCTGCCGTGAGCACGACCGTTGCCCTCGGAATTCTCGAGTTCTCCTCCCCGGAGGAGGAGTGGATCGAGTACGGGCCCCCGGGGGAGCGTACGCGCGTGCTCTTCCACGACTACGCGGCGATCTACGCGGTGCCGGGCCTGTATGAGCGGGCGTTCTACGACGGACTGGGCATGTGCTCTTCGCGAGTGGTTTGCGGGCTGTACGCGAACGCGCTCTGGACCCTCGGCCGCCCGGCCGCCGACGAGCGGGTGCTCGACCTCGGAGCGGGCAATGGGATCGGCGGCGAGGAGCTACGCAGGGGGGTGGGGGTCGGCGAGGTGGTCGGGATCGACCTCGAGCCCGCCGCGGAACACGCCGCCGCCCGGGACCGGCCCGGGACCTACGCGCAGTACGTGACCGCCGATCTCGGGGAGCAGCCGGGCGTGCTCGACGACGTGGGCGAAGTGAGCGCGGTGGTCGCCTGCTCGGCGATCGGCGCGGGCCACATCGGTCTCGACCTGCTGACGGAGATCGTCTCGCGAGCGGTCAGGCCCGGCGGCCTGCTCGCCTTCGCCGTCGCCGACGAGCTCCTTCCGGAGGTCCTCGAAGAGCTCGCGCCCCGCGTGGGGGCCGAGGAGCTCGAGACCTTCGACTACGTGCACCGCCGCAGGACTGACGACAGCTCCCACCACGCCCGGGCGGTCTGCTGGCGGGTCGACCCGTCCAGGTGAGGCGGGGCGCGGCGCCGGGGTCGGCCGGCGAACTTCCCGATGCGCGAGCACTCGGGGCGACGGGCATGCTCTGACCGATGCCCGGCCCGCCGTTCGGTGTCCTTCTGCTGCCTTCGTCGCCGCGGCGGCCGCGATATGGGTGGCGGGGGTCCAGCTCTCGAACGGGAGGGAGCACGCCACGCCGGTCCGGGGACCGCCGTGGCGCGCTCGTCGGCGCTCCGTGTCGGCTCCGCCTCAGCTGTCGACGCGCTTGTCCGCGGCGGAGATGACGCCGGCGCGGTCCTTGTGGTCGCGCTCGTAGGTGCGGACCTCGCGGGCCGCTTCTGCGTCCACGCCTTCAAGGGCGGTGGTGATCGCGTCAACGCCCTGCTCGTCGTAGCCCGACCACGGCTCGTCGCCTGTCAGCTTGGCGATCTTGTCGGTGATCGTGGCGCGGTTCTCGTGCTTGGCCTCATACGCGCCGATCGTGCGCAGGTCGCGCTGGCTGAAGCCCCGGAGCCTCCCTGCGATGTCCTGCGCGGTCTGCTTGTCGTAGTCGGCGATCGGCAGGTCCTTCTCCTGCGCGACGGCTCCGGTCAGCGTGCCCTCGGCGGCTGCGACTCCGGGGATCTTCCTGGCCTTGTCGGCGAGGCTCATGGGCTCTCCTTGTCGGTTGGTTGGCGGAGGCCGGCGTTCGCCGGCCTCCGTTGCTGCGGGTGAGTCGGGTGACCCAGTGGTGCGGTGGTTCAGGCGTTGCTGAGCTC
>JBBSUL010000121.1:0-10211 GCA_038234375.1 Solirubrobacterales bacterium
CATCGTCGGCCGCGAGCGCTCGAGCCTCTCGGTCGACGTCGTGGCCGTCGCCGTCTGGCTCCTCCTGGGCCTCGTGGTCGCGCCGCTGATCGGCCTCGCCCTCCCGGCCGGGGTGGCCGTCGCCTGCTACGGGGCGATGCTCGTGGCCATCCTCATCCTCGTCCGGTTCGTGGGCCGCTTCCCGGCCGCCTTTCACCGCAGCCTGAGCTGGCCGACGACGTGGTCGCTGCTGGCCCTGTTGTTCTCCTACACCTGGCATGAGCTCTTCCTGTACCCCTAGCCGCCCATTTCGGGCGCGCCGGCCACTGACCCTGACCTGCCGCCCCGCGCATGTCCACGGCGATCGGTCGGCACAGGTCGGCCCGTTCAGTCATTGGTCACCGGATCCGGGCGGCGGGTGTCTAGGATCGGGCGTGCCGGGCATCAGACGAACATCGGAGCCTCGTTGGCGCAGCGCTACATCGGAGTGGACATCGGCGGGACGAAGGTCGCGACCGCGGTCCTGGACGGCACCACCCTCGGTGAGCCGTCCGCCCAGCCCACGGCGCTGGACTGCACCGAGGCCCTGCTGGACCAGCTCACGGAGGTCATCCTCGCCGCCGCCGCCGGCGACGACACGGTCGCCGGGGTCGGCATCGGCGCCCCGTCGGTCATCGACTTCCCGACAGGGACCGCGCGCACCTCGGTGAACATCCCCCTCAAGGACGTCCCGCTGCGGGCCGAGCTCGGCCGCCGCACCGGCCTGGACGTCGTCGTGGACAACGACGCGACCGTGGCCGCCCTGGCCGAGGCCACCGATCTGGACACCGGCTCGGTCATGGACGGCGTCCTGGTCATGCTCACCGTCGGCACCGGAGTCGGCGGGGGCGTGATCATGAACGGCGGGATCTACCGCGGGGCCACGGGCGCGGCCCCCGAGCTCGGGCACATGCTCGTCGCCGCCAACCTCACCGACGGCGCGCCGGAGGGCCGGACGCCCTTCCCCCAGCCCGGGGCCCTGGAGTCCCACGCGGCCGGCCGCGTCCTGGACCGCCTCGGCCAGGCCCTCGGCTACGCCGATGCGCGCGCCACGGTCGCCGCCGCCCAGGACGGCGACGAGGCGGCGATCGGGGCGGTGGCCACCCTCGGCGGACGCCTGGGTGTCGGCATCGCCACCCTGATCAACGTCTTCGACCCCGACGAGGTCGTCGTCGGCGGCGGCGTCTCGGTGGCCGGCCACCTGCTTCTGCAGCCGGCGATCGCCTCCGCCTGGCCGCTCGTGCTGCCCGGGGTGGGGACGGCCACGACGATCCGCCTGGCCCGCCGCCACAACGACGCCGGCGTCCTGGGCGCCGCGCTGCTGGCGCGCCTGGAGCTGGCCGGGCACGGGGCGGCCGTATGAGGATCGCCCTGGCCTTCGACCACGCCGGCGCGCCGCTGCGCGACAGCGTCGCCGCCGCGGTCACCGCCTCCGGCCACCAGGCCACCGACCTCGGCACGTGGGACGACTACCCCGACGCGGCGAGCGCCGCCGGTCGGGCGATCCTCGGCTCAGGCTACGAGCGGGCGATCGTCGTGTGCGGCAGCGGCGCCGGGATCGCGGTCGCCGCCTGCAAGCTGCGCGGCATCCGCGCCGCCTGCTGCCACGACACCTACACCGCCGCTCAGTGCGTCGCTCACGACGACGTCAACGTCCTGTGCCTCGGAGCCCGCGTCATCGGGCCCTCCGTCGCCGACACCCTCGTTCGCGCCTTCGCCACCGCCACGTTCAGCGGCGAAGAGCGCCACGTCCGCCGCCTGGCCCAGGTCGCCGCGCTGGAGTCCGGCACCGTCCCCTCCCCATCCCCCACCCCAGGAGCATCCCCATGAGCCCGACCGACACCACCGAGGTCAACGCCCGCCTCGCCGCCATCACCGCCGCGGGCACCAGCGTCTGGCTGGACCAGATCAGCCGCCAGCTCATCCAGACCGGCGAGCTGGAAGCCATGGTCGCCGAGTACTCGCTGCGCGGGCTGACCTCCAACCCGGCGATCTTCGAGAAGGCGATAGATGGGGCGGAGGAGTACGACGAGCAGATCGCGAAGCTGATCTCCGAGGGCTGCAGCGCCCGCGAGGTTTACCAGGCGATCGCCATCAAGGACGTGCAGGACGCCGCCGACATCCTGCGCTCCGTCTACGACGAGTCCGGGGGCAAGGACGGCTTCGTGTCGTTCGAGGTCGACCCGGACCTGGCGTTCGACTCCGACAAGACGATCGCCCAGGCCCGCGAGTACTGGCAGCGCGTGGACCGACCGAACCTCATGATCAAGATCCCCGGCACGCCGGAGGGCCGCGGGCCGATCGAGGAGGCGATCGCCGAAGGCATCAACGTCAACGTCACGCTGCTGTTCTCGGTGGACGCCTACGCCGAGGTGGCCGAGGCCTACATCAAGGGCCTGGAGCGCCGGCAGAAGGAGGGGGAGACGCTGGACGTGCAGTCGGTCGCCTCGTTCTTCGTCTCCCGCGTGGACTCCGAGGTCGATGACCGCCTGGCGCAGCTCGACCACGCCGAGCTGCAGGGCAAGGCCGGCCTGGCCAACGCCCGTGCCGCCTACGCCCGCTATCAGGAGATCTTTGAGGGCGACCGCTTCGACGCGCTGAAGACCGCGGGCGCGTGCGTCCAGCGGCCCCTGTGGGCGTCGACGGGAACCAAGAACCCCGACTACCCCGACACCATGTACGTGGACGGCCTCGTCGGCCCGCACACCGTCAACACGATGCCGATGGACACGCTGAAGGCCGCCGCCGATCACGCGCAGATCGGCGCGGAGACCCCCGGCGTCCTGCTCGACTACGAGCACGACCTGCTGGCCCTCGGCGGCGCCGGGATCGACATGGACGACGTCACCGCCAAGCTGCTCTCAGACGGCGTCGACAAGTTCGTCACCCCGATGCAGTCGCTGCTGGACAGCATCCAGGCCAAGCTGGACGAGGCATGACGCAGCGCCCGGAGAACATCCAGGCCTCGCTGCCGCCCGCGATCGAAGAGGCGCTGGAGGCGCGCCTGGCCGTCGCTGCCGACGAGGACGTCCTGGCCCGGCTGTGGGCCAAGGACCCCACCGTCTTCGGCCCGGCCGACCAGCCCGAGGTCGCCGACCGCATGGGCTGGCTGGACATCGCCGACCGTCTGCTGGGCGAGGTGGGCGACCTGCGCGCCTTCGCCGACGAGGTGCGAGCCGACGGCATCACCGACGTCGTGCTGTTGGGCATGGGCGGCAGCTCGCTGGCCCCCGAGGTCATCCGCCGCGGTCTCGGATCGGCCGACGGCTACCCGCAGCTGCACGTGCTGGACTCCACGGATGCCCAGGCGGTGGCCAACGTCGAGGCGGCCACCGACCCGGACAGGACCCTGTACGTGGTGGCCACGAAGTCCGGGGGGACGATCGAGACCCTGTCGGGCTTCGCCCACTTCCACGCCCTCCGGGGCGACGGACAGCACTTCGTCGCGATCACCGACCCCGGCTCCAAGCTCGTGGACCTCGCCGCCGAGCACGGCTTCCGGCGCACCTTCCTCAACGACCCGGACATCGGCGGGCGCTACAGCGCGCTGTCCTACTTCGGCCTCGTCCCCGCCGCGCTGATCGGCGCCGACGTCGAGGCGCTGCTGCAGGGCGCGCAGATCGCCGCCGCCGGCTGCCGGCCCCTGGACACGCGCGTGGCGACCTTCGGCCTGTGGTTCGGGGCGACGATCGGCGAGCTGGCCAAGCACGGCCGCGACAAGCTGACCTTCCTCATCGACGCGCCGCTGGACGCGTGGGGCCTGTGGGTCGAGCAGCTCGTGGCCGAGTCCACGGGCAAGTCCAGCCCGCGCCCCGAGCACTCCGAGCAGGGCGTCGGGATCCTCCCGGTCGCCGACGAGCCGCTCGGCGAGGTCGTCGCCTACGGCGGAGACCGCGTGTTCCTGCACGTGCGCAACGGCGACGCACCCGATGGCGGCCACGAGACGCGCCTGGCCGAGCTCGCGGCGGCCGGCCACCCGACGATCACCGTGCACTACTCGGCCGACGACGCCGCCACGGCGCTCGGCAACCTGTTCTTCACCGCCGAGCTGGCCACCGCCATGGCCGGCTGGACGCTGGGCATCAACCCCTTCGACCAGCCCAACGTGCAGGAGGCCAAGGACAAGACCAGCGTCGCGCTGGACGACCGCACCGCGGCCCAGCCGGACGCGTCCGACCACGACCTGGAGCAGCTGCTGCACGGCTGCGGGCCGCCGTCGTACGTGGCGATCCTCGGATACGTGGCTCCCGACCCGGCCTTCGACGCGGCGATCACCGACCTGCGCGCGCTGATCCGCGACCGCACCCAGGCCACCACGACGTTCGGCTACGGCCCGCGCTACCTGCACTCCACCGGCCAGCTGCACAAGGGCGGGCCCAAGCACGGGCGCTTCCTCGAGCTGGTCCATCCGGCCCCGCAGGACGCCGACATCCCCGGCCAGGACTACGGCTTTGAGACCCTGAAGGCGGCGCAGGCCATCGGCGACCTGCAGACCCTCCGCGACCACGGCCTGCCGGCCGTCCGCGTCACCCTCGGCGCCGACCCCGTCGCCTCCGTCCGCGCCCTCACCGACCGCCTGCAGACCCTGCTGGCCTGACGGCCGCACCCGCCCCACCCGCCCGCACCCACGACAGACAAGGAACACAGATGGCACAGATCGGCTTCGTCGGACTCGGGAAGATGGGCGGGGGCATGGTGGCGCGGATCAAGCGCGACTCCGACCACGACGTGGTGGCCTTCGACCCCAGCGAGGAGGCCCGTGCCAAGGCGCAGGAGCACGGCGCCCGGCCCGCCGAGTCGCTGGCCGAGCTCGTGCAGATGCTCGACGCCCCGCGCACCGTGTGGCTGATGGTCCCGTCCGGGAAGATCACCCAGGACTCCGTGGACGCGCTCCAGGAGCTGCTGGAGGACGGCGACACGATCGTCGACGGCGGCAACTCGCGCTGGACCGACGACAAGCAGCGCGCCGAGCAGGTCGCCCCCAAGGGCATCCGGTACATGGACGCCGGGGTCAGCGGCGGCGTCTGGGGCCTGGAGGTCGGCTACTGCATGATGGTCGGCGGGCCCGACGAGTCCGTGCAGCGCATCGCCCCGATCCTCGACGTCCTGGCCCCGCCGGCCACCGAGCAGCACGGCCCGGGCTGGAACCACTTCGGCCCCGTCGGCGCCGGCCACTACGTCAAGATGGTCCACAACGGCATCGAGTACGGCGTCATGCAGGCCTACGCCGAGGGCTTCAGCCTGTTCGACGCCTCCGAGTACGAGCTGGACAACGCGAAGATCGCCCACGTGTGGATGCAGGGGTCGGTCATCCGCTCGTGGCTGTGCGAGCTGGCGGCCAAGGCCTTTGACGAGGAGGGCAACGACCTGGACGGCATCGCCCCCTTCGTCGAGGACTCCGGGGAGGGCCGCTGGACCGTGGAGGAGGCGATCGACCGGCGCATCCCCATGCCGGTCATCACCACCTCGCTGTACGAGCGCTTCTCCTCCCGCGGCCAGAACGCCTTCGCCGCCAAGGTCAACGCGGCGCTGCGCAACCAGTTCGGCGGCCACGCCATCACCAAGGCGAAGAAGTAGACGATGGACGACGAGACCGAGAACCCGCTGACCAAGGGCCTGGAGCGCCTCCCGGTCCACCCGACGACGCTCGTCATCTTCGGCTGCACCGGCGACCTGTCCAAGCGCAAGCTGCTGCCCGCGCTGTACAACCTCGCCCACGAGGGGGCGCTGCCCGAGCGCTTCGAGCTCATCGGCGTCTCGCGCCGCGAGAAGGGCCACGACGACTTCGCCGCCGAGGCCGACGAGGCGATCCGCGCCCACAGCCGCCGTGAGGTGGACGACAAGGTCCTGGCCGCGCTGTTGGCCGACGTCAAGTACGTCCCCGGCGTGTTCAGCGACCCGTCGGTCTACGCCGACCTCAAGGGGCAGCTGGAGGCCTTCGACGAGGCGGCCGGCCAGCCGCTGAACCGCTGCTTCTACCTGTCGACCGCGCCCGAGTTCTTCCCCGTCATCGTGCAGCAGCTCGGCGACGCGGGCCTGACCGCCGGGCCCAGCGAGGCCGCCGAGGTGCGCGTCGTCATCGAGAAGCCGTTCGGCACCACACTGGCCGAGGCCAAGCAGCTCAACCGGGACGTGCTCGCCCAGCTGGACGAGTCCCAGGTCTTCCGCATCGACCATTACCTGGGCAAGGAGACCGTGCAGAACATGCTGGCCTTCCGCTTTGCCAACTCGCTGTTCGAGCCGCTGTTCAACCGCAACTACATCGACAACGTCCAGATCACTGCCTCCGAGGACCTGGGCATCGGCACCCGCGCGGGCTACTACGACCACGCCGGCGCGCTGCGTGACCTCGCCCAGAACCACATGCTCCAGCTCCTGACGCTGCTGTGCATGGAGCCCCCGGTGGACTTCTCCGCCGACGAGGTCCGCGGCGAGAAGGTCAAGGTCCTGCACGCCATCTCGCCGCCGGAGGCCGACGCCGTCCTGCGGGCGCAGTACACCGAGGGCACGTCGGGCGGCGAGGACGTCCCCGGCTACCTGCAGGAGGCCGACGTCCCCGCCGACTCGGTCACCGAGACGTACGCGGCGCTGCGCCTGCACGTGGACAACTGGCGCTGGGCCGGCGTCCCCTTCTACCTGCGCACCGGCAAGCGCCTGGCGCGCAAGGTCACGGAGATCGCCGTGACGATGAAGCCGGTGCCGCACCTGGCCTTCGGCGAAGCGGGCTCCGTCGGCGTGCAGCCCAACCAGCTCATCCTCACCATGCAGCCCAACGAGGGCGTGTCGATCTCCCTCGGGGCCAAGATCCCCGGCAACTCGATGCGCATCCGCCCGGTGAACATGGAGTTCCTCTACGGCACCGCGTTCATGTCCCAGTCCCCCGAGGCCTACGAGCGGCTGATCATGGACGCCATGCGCGGCGACGCCACGTTGTTCACCCGCAACGACGAGGTCGAGGCCCAGTGGCGGATCATGGACCCCGTGGTGCAGATGTGGTCCGACAACCGCCGCGTGAAGCCCGCGACGTACGCCGCCGGTTCGCAGGGGCCGGCGGAGGCTGATGACCTGCTGCTCTCAGACCACGTCTGGCGGGCGATCTGAGCCGTGAGCCCGGGCACCGTCGACGAGGTCTGGCGCGAGCGCGACACCACTCCGACCGCGATCGAGGCGGCGATCCGCGGCCTCCTGGTCCACGCGCACGCGCAGAACGCGGCCTACGTGCCCGCGCGGGTGATGAACCTCGTGTGCGTCGTGGACAAGGACTGGTCGGGCGAGATCGCCAACCGCCTGCGCCGGGTCGGGCGCCTGCACCCGTCGCGGACCGTCGTCTGCTCGGTGCAGGACGGGCGCACGGAGCTGGACGCGGTCGCGACCGTGGCGGGCCCGGCCGACACCAAGCCCGGGGACTTCGCCGTCCTGCGCGAGACGGTGATCGTCGAGTGCGGCCCCCAGCACCTGGCCAATCTGGGCAGCATCGTCGACCCGCTCGTGGTCACCGACCTGCCGACGATGGTGTGGTCGCCGCACGGGCACGAGGATGCCGTGGACGCGTTGCGGCACATGAGCCAGGTCGTCCTGCTGGACAGCGTCTCAGGGCCCGACGTCGACGCCGCGCTGGCGCGCGCCCGCGACCTGTCGGACGAGCTCTACGTCGTTGACCTCGCCTGGCTGCGGTCGACGCCGTGGCGGGAGCGCATCGCCGCCACCTTCGACCCCGCCGCGGTGCGCGACGACCTGCGCCTGTTGTCGCACGTCGGGGTGCGCCACCATCCCGACTCGGCCGCCGTGGCGCTGCTGCTCGTCGGGTGGCTGGCCTCGCGCCTGGACTGGGAGCTCAGCCCGCTCGTGTCGGCCGGCGGCCCGGCCGGCACCCGGAGCGGCACCGCGCGCACCCGCCGGCAGGACGTGTCGATCACCGTCGAGGCCGACCCGGCGCTGCCCGTCCCCGGGCTGGCGGGGGTCAGCGTCCAGGCGGCGTCGGGCCGCGCGCTGCGCTTCGACCGCGGCGAGGGCGGGCTGCGGGTGCGCTACCGGCGCAGCGGCGGCCGGCGCGACGTGGAACGCGAGTGGACGATCCTCGGAGCCTCCCGCGGCGAGCCCGGCATCCTGGGCGAGGGCATCCGCCAGGCCCTCCTGCGCGACCCCACCTACGCCCCGGCGCTCCAGGCCGCGATCATCTTCGCGGGCTGACTCGGGCGCGTTCGTCAACGACCGGCGTGAAGCAGACCGGCGGCCGACGGCTCCGGTGGGCGTGTCGCCGCCGGGCCTGTCGGGGTGGCGAGCATGAGGATCGCCCTGATCCTGCTCGTCCTGATCTTCCTCGGCGCGGGCGGGGCCAAGCTTGCCGGCGTGGAGATGGTCAAGGCCAACTTCGAGCGCTACGGCATCCCGGAGAAACGGGCGCATGGCCACCGGCGCGCTCGAGGTGCTGGTCGGCGTCCTGGCCCTCATCGGCCTGGGGCTCCGACGGTGTCGCGACCCTCGCCGCGCTGCTGGCGCTGGTCATCATGGCCGGCGCCCTGGCCACCCACGTCCGCGTCAAGGACGAGCCCAAGGAGTTCGTGCCGCCGGTCATCACCACGATCCTCGCGCTCATCGTCTTCGCGACCGCCTGACCCGTCCCAAACCGGGACGCTCTGCCCCGGTTATGCGCGTGCCGGCTCCTGTCCACCGGTACCACGCCGCGCGGTAGTGTCCCAGTCCGCGGCCCCTGTGACGGGTGGTCCCGCCGCCCGGACAGCCATGGCCACCGACCCTGAGAGCACCGTGAGCAACAGCCTGCCCGGCCACGGCGAGCGCCTGCGTCTGCTGCTCGTCGAGGACGACGACGGCGACGCGCTGCTGGTCACCGAGCTGCTGGCCGACGTCGACGTCGACGTCCGTCGCGCGAAGACGGTGGCGGGCGCGCGGGCGCTGCTGGCCGACGGGCCGGCACCGGACTGTGTCCTGCTCGACCTCGGCCTCCCGGATGCTGCCGGCCTCGACGCTCTGGCCGGGATCCGGCAGGCGGCCGCGGGCATCGCCCTGGTCGTCCTGACGGGAGACTCTGACCGGGCCCGCGGTCTGGCCGCCGTGGCCGCCGGCGCGCAGGACTACCTCGTCAAGGGCTCGGTGGATGAGGATCTGCTGGAGCGGTCCATCCGGTACGCCGTTCAGCGCTCCGCCGCCGAGCGGGACGCCCGGTCGCTGGCCGACGCCGAGCGCGTCGCCGAGGAGAACCGCCGCCTGGAGCGCGGTCTGCTGCCGGTGCTGCTGGTCGACCATCCGCGCCTGCGGGTGGGCGCCCGGTACCTGCCGGGGCGCCGGCGCGCGCTGCTCGGCGGGGACTTCTACGATGCCGTCCAGACCCGTGACGGGAGCGTCCGCGCGCTGCTCGGCGACGTGAGCGGCCACGGTCCCGACGAGGCGGCGCTGGGCGTCTGCTTGCGGATCGCCTGGCGGACCCTGCAGCTCGCGGGCGCCGGCGCGCAGGACACGATCGCGGTGCTCGAGCAGGTGCTCGTCCACGAGCGCTACGATGAGAACGCCTTCGCAACCGTGTGCATGGTCGAGGTCAACCCCCGCGGCGGTGACCTGTCCATCTGGCTCGCCGGTCATCCCGCGCCGGTGGTCCTTGACCGCGACGCCGGCGGCGAGGACGGGTGCGTCTCGGTCCCCGTGGACGACCGGGTCCGGCGTCCGCCGCTCGGTGTGTCCCCCGGCCTGGACACCCCCCTGGTGCAGCTTCCCCTGGGGTCCTCCGCTGCGGTGGTGCTGTATTCCGACGGCCTGACGGAGGGCAGTGCGGACGGCGGGCGGGGGCGCCTGGGTGACGACGCGCTGTGCGAGGTGGCGGGCGAGCAGGCGCGTGCGCTGCCCGGCTGGCGGCGTGAGCCCGTCGGGCTCATCGACGCGACGATCGCGGCGGTGGAGCACGCCAACCGCGGACCGCTGTCCGACGACGCGGCGATGCTGATGATCGCCCAGGTGCCGGACACGGACCGCCGGGGGTGAGGCGCGCCGGGCGTCTACGGGTCGGGCAGCGCTTTGCCGTGGTCATCGCGATCCTCGGGGCTGCCCGGCCGCAAGTTCTGAGCCGGAGCGAACGCTGCTGCGACGGGTAACCTGCTGCACGGTGTCCGGGATCGGCGTGCTGCGTGAGGGACCGCTGCACGCGGCGGTCAAGTCGGCGCTGGCCCGGCCCGGTGACCGGC
>JBBSUL010000122.1:0-10136 GCA_038234375.1 Solirubrobacterales bacterium
GAGTAGCCGGCCGGGTGCCGCGGGGCCCGCTCGGGATGGGGTAGCTTGCGGGCGTGCACCGGCCCACGCACCTTCCGGTCAAGCCGCGCCGTGACGCGCTAAGGACGCGTCAATCTATTAGTCGTGGTGCGATGGTGTAGTTCCATTCGCCGTGGAACTCGTGGCGGGTGAGGTTGACTGCTGCGAGTTGGGCGTCAGGGACCTTGACGCCGCGCTGGTAGTGGTTCTCGTCGAGGCGGGCGTGCACGGTCAGGCCGTTGGTCGAGGTCGTGGCGGCGATCAGGTCAATCACGACCTGACGTGAGACCAGCGGCTGGCCGCGCCAGTTGCGGGCAATGTAGCTGAACAAGCGGTGCTCGATCTTGTTCCACTTGCTGGTGCCCGGGGGGTAGTGGCAGACCTGGACGCACAGGCCGGTCTCGTCGGCCAGGCGTTGCAGCTCGACCTTCCACAGACGGGTGCGGTAGCCGTTTGAGCCGCCGCAATCGGCGGTGATCGTCAGTGTCGTGGCAGCTGGGTAGCGCGCACGTCCGAGGTGCTGCCACCACGCTGCGATCGCGTTGACCGCGAAGCTCGCGGTGTCGGCGTCGATCCCGACGCTCACGTAGCCCTCATCGTGGGCGATGTCGTAGACCCCGTAGGGGTTGACCTTGCCCAACTCGGGGTCCTTGAAGTCGTGGCAGCGGACCTCCACGGGCTCGCCCTTGGGTCGCCACTCCACGCCCGCGTTCTTGAAGTCGCCGATCAGCTCCTTCTTCTTGGTGTCGACGCTGATCAGCGGCTGCCCGCCATCCAGCGCGGACTTGGCTACCGCGTTGATGTGATGAAACTGCGCGTCGCGGTCAGGATGCTCGGATCCCTCCTTGGTCTTGCGGTTGGCCTGCAGGCTGTACCCCAGGCCGCGAAGCAGCTTGGCGACCGTCTCGTGACTGACCCGATGGCCCTGCGCTCGCAGCGCCCGCGCGAGCGCGCGCACGCTCTTGGCCGTCCACAACAGCGGCGACTCCGGGTCCCCGCGAGCGCCGTCGCGCACGAGCTCCTCGAGATCAGAAAGCAGCGTTGCGTCGGTCGCCGTCAGCGCCTTGCGCCCAGCGCCCGCGCGGCGCACCCGGCCAGCCGGCAGCGTCTCACCGGACTGGATCTCCCGCATCCCCTTGGCCACCGTCGTGACCGACATACCCGTCGCCCTGGCCACCGCTGCCTGCCCGCCCGGACCGTGCGAGAGCGCCTCCGCACCAGCCCAGATCCGACGGCGCCGCTCGTCCAGCTCTCCCGCCAGCGCCCGGTAGCGCTCCCCGATCGCATGCTCGTCGATCACCGACCCGGAGTTCTACATAACCCAGCCGATCCCTCTTAGCTAATTCATTGACGCTTCCTAACACGCGGCACGCGGCGTGGCGACGGCCACACGCCTCACCGCCATCGGTCTCAACCGCAGGCGGTGGCCATCACCGCCCGGTCCCGGGGTGTCACCCGTGCCGGCGCGAAAGGTGATCGCCCGCAGAACGCGGGGCCGCGGACGAGAGTCGGCGCCGAGGCGCCGAGGCGCCGAGGCGCCGAGGCGCTCAGGCCGGGGGGCCGGCGCTCTGGGCGCTCGCGTCGACGGCGTCCGGTCGGTTGTCGAGGTCACGCAGGACGGTTCGGTCGGTGTAGAGGATGAGCGTGTCGCCGGCCGTCACCGTGGTGTCGCCGGTCACGTCGTCGCGGTAGGGCTCCCCGGGGGTCTGCACGCCGAGCACCGTGGCGCCGTGCTGGCGCAGGCGCAGGTCGGCGAGCGTCCGGCCGGCGATCCGGTCGCCCTCCCGAACGGCGAGCTCGGCCACGACGCGGTCCTCGGGCAGCTCGAGCAGGTGTGCTGCGTCCTGGCCTTCCAGGTCGGTGTGGTCGTGCAGCAGCCGGCTGATCGCGGCGGTCAGGCGCCGGTCCACGTGCCGGTTGCGCGAGAGGGAGACGATGGCCATCAGGCCCGCGACGAGCGCGAGGACGCGCAGCGCCGCATTGCCTGTCGCGCCGCCGCGGAAGCCGAGGATGAGCCCGCTGGCCGCGGCGACGATGCCGGCGTTGCCAAGGAGCATCAGCGTCATCACGACGCGCCGGCGCAGCGGGTGGCTGACGACGTCTTCGGACTCGGTGGTCGTGAATCCCGCCCCCGTGAACGCCGAGCGGGCCTGGAAGCGCGCGCTCTCGCGCGACATGCCCGAGGCGACGAGGATCACCGTCGCCACGCGGGTGATAACGAGCGAGACCGCGACGACGGCCAGCAGCGAGGCGATGGCGAACACGCCTGTAGGGGTACCCGGACGGCGCGATTTGTCACCCCGGCCAAGTGCAGCGATCCCTGTGGTCCGGGGTCAGCGGTTGACACGGTGCCGCGGCGGGGGCGTGACCCGGGCCGGCCGCGTGCGTTCCGGGGGACATGCAGCGATCACATCTCATCCGCTCCGCCGCCACCAGTTCCCGATCTTGCTGTTGCTCTCGTTGCTGTTTCTTCCGTGGTGGCCGCGCGGCGGCGATCCCCGCTCGTGGTCGGCGTGAGCACGGTGCTCGGGACGTTCTCGTGCTGCGCGGCATCAACCAGGTCCACGGCCTCTGCTGCGGCGGCTGCACGAGCGCATCGGGTTCTCGGAGGAGATCACGACGCCGGCGGCCGAACCCGACGCGGACGTGCGGGCGCTGGCGACGGCCGGCTGAACGGGTCGGGGTGGGGCCGGCGTGCGGCTGATGAGCTCTCGGGGCCAGCCAGTTCGCCCACCACTACCGCTGCCGCCGTCGCTCAGGCGTGCGCGCCGGCCAGCTGCCCGGTCAGCTCGGTGTGCAGGCCCGCGGAGTCGGAGTTCAGCCCGGTGATCGTGACGTGGGTGTCGCGGCGGGCGTAGTGGCCCTCGACGGCGTCCAGCGCGGCGACCGCCGAGGCGTCCCACAGGTGCGCGCGCGAGAGGTCGATGATGACCTCGTCCGGGTCCTCCGCGTACGCGAAGGCGTCGATGAGCTCCTGGTCAGAGGCGAAGAACAGCTCGCCGGTGACGACGTAGAGCACCGAGGTGCCGTCGGGATCGACGATCCGCTCGACGTCGACCAGGTGTGCCACGCGGCGGGCGAACAGGGCCATCGCGGTGAGCACGCCGGCGCCGACGCCGATGGCCAGGTTTCCGGTAGCGACGGTGGCCACGACGGTGATGACCATGATCAGCGTCTCACCGCGTGGTATCCGCTTCAGGGTGGCGGGGGCGACGCTGTGCCAGTCGAAGGTCGAGACGGCCACGAGGACCATCACCGCGACGAGGGCGGCCATCGGGATGATCGCCACGACGCTGCCCAGGCCGACGACGAGCACGAGCAGCAGCAGGCCGGCCATGAACGTCGACAGGCGCGTGCGGGCGCCCGCGGTCTTCACGTTGATCATCGTCTGGCCGATCATCGCGCAGCCGGCCATGCCGCCGAAGAAGCCGGTGACGACGTTGGCGACGCCCTGCCCGCGCGCCTCGCGGTCCTTGTCCGACGGCGTCTCGGTGATGTCGTCGACAAGCTTGCGGTCATCAGCGACTCCAGCAGCCCGACCGCCGCGAGGGTGATCGAGTAGGGCAGGACGATCTGCAGCGTCTGGAGGTTGAAGGGGACCAGGGGCACGCCGAGGAAGGGCAGTGCGCCGGGCAGCTCGCCCTGGTCGCCGACGTTCGGGACGCTCAGCCCGGCAGCCACGACGAGGACGGTCACCGCGACGATGGCGATGAGCGGGGCGGGGATCGCGGTGGTCAGGCGGGGCACGACGAACAGCAGCAGCAGGCCCCCGGCGACGAGCGCGACGCCGAGGCCGCCGCCGTCGACGATGTACGGGACCTGGGCCAGGTAGATGAGGATGGCCAGCGCGTTGACGAATCCGGTCATCACCGAGCGTGGCACGAAGCGCATGAGCCGGGGGACGCGCAGCAGCCCGAGCGCGACCTGGATGGCCCCCGCGAGGATGGTGGCGGCCAGCAGGTACTCCACGCCGTGGTCCTTGACGAGCGAGACGACGACGAGGGCCATCGAGCCCGTCGCCGCGGAGATCATCGCCGGGCGGCCGCCCATGAACGAGATCGTCACCGCCATGGTGAACGAGGCGTACAGGCCGACCTTCGGGTCTACGCCGGCGATGATCGAGAACGAGATCGCCTCGGGGATCAGGGCGAGGGCGACGACGGAGCAGGGCCTCATCGCCCCCGAGGCGCGCACCGAAGGGGGCTTCCGCCTCTACACCGACGACCAGGTCCAGCGCCTGGTGCTCATCAAGCAGATGAAGCCGCTCGGGTTCACGGTGGCCGAGATGCGCGGGCTGCTGCGGGCGCGCGAGACGTTGTCCGCCACCACGGCCACGGATGACGACCGCGCCGAGGCCGCCGAGCTGCTCACCGCCTTCTCGGCGTCCGCGGTGACCCGCTGTGACGATCTGCGTGAGCAGTTGGACCGCGCGGAGGCGTTCGCCCGGGCGCTGCGCGAGCAGATCGAGCCTGCACACCGCAGGTGACCGGTGGCGTCCCCATTTCGGACACGCCGGCGACCGATGAGTTCTCCGACCCGCGGCGGTCTTCGCCGTGACAGCGGGCCCCGGCCTCACCCCGGGCGCCCGGCCACCGTGGGCCCGACGGGAGCACCGCCACTACGATGACCTGCATGCCGACCCGATCGCCGGCGGACCCCGCCCTGGACCGTGAGCTCGACGCGCACCGCCGCGCGCTGACGGGCTACTGCTACCGGATGCTCGGATCGGGCTCCGAGGCCGAGGACGCCGTGCAGGAGACGATGGTCCGCGCCTGGCGTGCGCAGGACGGCCTGCAGGAGCGCGCGGCTCTGAAGTCGTGGCTGTTCCGGATCGCCGGCAACGTGTGCTTCGACATGCTGGGCTCGGCGCAGCGGCGCGCCCGGCCGATGGACATGGGCCCGGCCTCCCCGGCGAACGGCGCCCTAGGGGCCGGGCTGCCCGAACACGCCTGGGTGCAGCCGATCGCCGACGACCGCCTCTTCGCCGCCGACGAGGATCCCGCGGACATCGCCGAGGCCCGCGACACCCTGCGCCTCGCCTTCGTCGCCGCGCTGCAGCATCTGCCCCCGCGCCAGCGCGCCGTGCTCATCCTGCGGGAGGTGCTGCGCTGGCAGGCCACCGAGGTCGCCGAGCTCCTGCAGACCACCGTCGCCTCGGTCAACAGCGCCCTGCAGCGTGCCCGGACCACGCTCGCCACCCTGGACCTGGAGGCCGGCAGCGGTCCGTCAGCCGTCGACCCCGCTCAGGAGGAGCTCCTGAGCCGGTACGTGGCGGCGTTCGAGGCCTACGACATCGAGTCCCTGGTCAAGCTCCTGCACGAGGATGCGTCGTTCACGATGCCACCCTTCCCGCTGTGGGTGCGGGGCCCCGAGCAGGTCGCCGCGTTTATGCGCGGCCAGGGCGCCAAGTGCGAGGGCTCGCGCCTGCGGGTGACCGCGGCCAACGGCGGTCCGGCCGTCGGCATCTACAACGCAGCCGGGGCCGGACGCTACGAGCCCTGGGCCATCGTCTTGCTGGAGACCTCAGCCGGGGCGATCACCGGCCTGCACCACTTCATCTACCCCGAGTGCTTCGCCGACTTCGGCCTGCCGCCGGTCCTCGTCGACGAGCAACTCGGCCAGGCCGGCGAGCTCCAGCAACTCACGTAGCTGCGACGGGGCGCCGAGGACGGCCAGACGGCCGCCGGCGCGTGCGACGAGCAGTGCGGTGCGGGCGAGCAGGTCGACGAGGGCGAGATCGGCGCGGCGGGTGTTGACGCGCCCCACCGCGTGCTGCGTGCCGTCGTCGGCGACCACGACAAGCGTCGCGTGGACGTCGTGCGTGCTGCTCACACGGAGGGTGCCGGCCGGTTCCACGGTCCAGGCATGGACGGCTCGCGCGCGCCGAACTCATCGCCGGACCCGCACGTGCCGGAGGCCGCGCCCGACGCCGCGGCACCGACGCCGCGGCACCGGCGCCGCGGCACCGGCGCCGGGGCCGGGGCCCGGCGCCGCGACCACCCGGTCAGGCCGTCGCCGGCTCGGCCGGAGTCCCCAGCCTGTCCATCTCCCGCTCGACGAACGCCTCGTGCTCCTGCTCAGCCGCCTTGGCCTTGCGCGGGTCCCAGAACCCGGCCATGAGGAAGATCAGCGGGATGAACACGACCTGCCCGGCCGCGCCGATGAGGAACTGCGTGCGCCACTGCTTGGGTGAGTCGGCGACTGCGGCCTGGACCGCGGGGCCGTCGGCCTGCAGCGTCGCCAAGCCCTTCTCCAGCGCCGGGTTGGGCGCGCTGAGCGCCGCGAACTCCGCGGCCCCGAGGGCCTTCGGCGCCATCGTCTGCAGATAGGTCAGGTCGGCCGGGGTCTGCGGCTTGACGAGGATCGTGAACGCTGCCGGTCCGAGCGCCTGGCTGATCTGCCCCAGCTGGGCGGGGGTCGGGGTCGCACCCGCCGCCTGCGCCTTGGCCAGGCCCGCCGCAACCGACGGGTTCTTCTGCAGGGCCACCAGCAGCGGGCCGTCCCGCTGCTGGATCTCCGCAAGCTTGGCGGTCACCTTCGGGTTCTCGCTGGCCGCCGTGGCCACCTTGCCGACGGTCGTCTTGCCGACCGGGGTCGGGTCCGCGAGGACGGCCTGGACGATCGGGCCCTTCTCGACCAGGGGCGTGACGGTGTCGACGATCTTAGGCACGAAGAAGATCGACACCGCGATGACCACCCGGATGGTCAACCCCCACACGGCCAGGCCGGTCGCGGTCAGGGCCGGGTTGCGGCGCTCGACGGTCTCGGTGAAGCTCGCCATCCACGGGGCGAACGCGGTGGCCAGCGAGACGGCGATGAGTGCGATGAGCACGACGAACGTCGAGTAGCTCGTGCCGGCGTTCGTCGCCTTGAACGCGAAGATCGTCGTGAAGATGATCGACCCGACGGCCCCGAGGACCATGAACGGCTTTCGCACCCCCACGCGGTCGGAGAGGATGCCGACGAGGATCAGCGCGCCCGCGTCGAAGGACCAGAACCAGGTCCCCAGGGCGTTGGCCTTGGACTGGCTGTAGCCGAAGATCGTCTGGAAGAAGATCGGGAAGAAGCCGACGGCGATGTAGTAGATGATGAGAAACAGGCTGATGGCCAGGGCCGACCCCAGGATGTCGCCGCGGAGCATCTGCCGGAAGGGCTTGCGCAGTGCTTCCTCGATGTCCAGGCCCTTGGCCCGCGCCTCGATCAGGGCCCGGTCCTTGGAGGACACCATGAGCTGGTCGCGCAGCCGGGGCGCGAGCTCGCGCAGCCCCACGAGCGCGATGAAGAACACGACCAGGCCGATGATGCCCGCAAGCGTGTACTGGTCCTGCCAGGTGGTCGTGTTCGCGGAGTTGGAGACGATCACGCTGACCACGAGGCTGCCGAGCACCGGGCCCAGCGTCCAGAACCCCATCGCCGACGCGCGGCCCAGCTGCGGCGAGAAGTCGCGCACCAGCGCGGGGGTGGCCACGAGGATGATGCCCTCGACGAAGCCGATCGCGATGTAGACGACGGCGAAGCCAGCCTTGGAGGTGACGTTCGGCAGCGCGAACAGGCACAGCAGCCCGACGACCAGCAGCCCGAAGGTGACGATGTTCGCCCGTCCGTAGCGGTCGGCCAGGCCGGCCAGCACCGAGGCGACCGCCCCGAGCGCATACCCGATGACGCTCACGTTCACGTAGTACACGAAAGACATGTTCAGGTCGCGGAGGATGTTCGTCGCGACCCCGCCGGCCAGGTACAGCTGGTAGTAGAGGATGACCGTGACCAGCACGACGATGGCCAGGCTCGAGTATCTGGTCGGATTCGACGGATACCGCGTGAGCTGGCGATCCCACAAGCGGCTGAGGGGACTGGGGCTGGATATGGCCGCGGACGGGGCAGTGCTCATGAAGACCTTCTTGGGTGGGGACGGAACGCGACCCATCGTCTCACCCCTTGTCAAGTCCCTGCAACCGTCCATCCGTCCGCGCCGCCCATTCCCGGGCGGGCACGTTTTCCCTGCATTACTCCTGAATCTGTGCGTCCTTCTCCTCGCGTCGCTTCTGCTTGTCCTCGCGGTTCTCCTCGCCGGGCAGTGCGGCGGTGTTCGGATCGGTGGGGCCACCGGGGATGGGCTCGCCCTTGTAGTCCTCGGGGTTGTCGACGAGCTCGCCGTCGACGCTGATCGAGCCGTCCTCGTGGCGCTCCAGCGAGCCGGGCCCGAGCTTGGCGGTCGGACCCTCGCCGTAGGGCTCGTCGTTTTCGCTGCCCATGGTCAGGAACTTCGCTTTGCCGGACGGCCACTTGCTCAGGTCGGAGGGCAGCTTGTCCTGGGACTCGAACTCCTCCAGCTCCTTTCGCGCGTCCTCCTGCTCGGCCTTCAGGGTCTCGGATTTCGTCATCCCCTCCTCCGCTTCGGGCGCGGGGGCGTCGGGCTCTTCGGTGTTCTCGTTCTCGGTGGTCATGGGGTGGGGATACCCGCACGGCCTGTGCGCAATCCACCCCGAGGCGACCCGCGGTCAGCCGCCCGCGACCGCGTGCGGGCGGCCGCCGAGCAGGCCGAGGTTGGACACCACGAAGGGCACGACGAAGTTCAGGGCGCAGCGGATCCACGTCGCGGCGTTCGCGTCGCCGCCGGCGATCACGGTCCCCTGGTTGATCGCGGTGAGCACGAGGCCGACGAAGAAGGCGATCCTCAGTGTGTGCCGCAGATGCTCGGGCTTCGCGACGTAGGCGAGCGCCCCGCGTAGGTCCCGTCCGCCGGACGCGCCGTCGGTGCTCACGGCCCGGCGTATGCGGCGACGAGCTGACCGGCGACGTCGAGCAGGTCGGTGCCCTGATGGTCGGGGACGGACCGCGCCGGGCCCAGCACCCCCTCGCCGCGCGCGACCCATGCGGTCCGCAGGGACGCCGCGTGCGCCCCGTCGACATCCCAGGCGTGGGCGGCGACGAGCACGATGTCCTGCGCCTGGACCCCGAGGGTCGACACCGCGTGACCGTACGCGTGCGGGTGGGGCTTGAACACCCCGACCGCGTCCACCCCGAGGATGTGGTCAAACCGCGCCGCCAGACCGGCGGCCTCGAGGGTCGCGCGCCCGCCCTCCGCGCCGCTGTTGGTCAGCGCGGCGACCGTGAAGCCCGCCCCGCGCAGGGCGTCGACCGCCGGCCCGGCGTCGGGGTAGGCGTCCAGGGCCGTCGCCCGCTGCAGGCCGTCGTCGATCCGCGCCGCGTCCAATCCGGCGGCGGCGATCTCCAGCACGAAGCCGTCACGCAGGTGATCGACGAACGGCCCGTCGCCACGGCCGCACAGCGTGGCGGCCATCGACGAGAGGATCGCGCTGCGCAGAACGCGCAGGCCGAGCTCGGGCCGTCCCCACGGCTCGCCCAGCCCCGCCGGGTCCGTGAGGGTGCCGTTGACGTCGAAGAGCGCGACCATAGAGGGATCGTCGCACGGACTCCGGGGCGCTGCTTACGGTGCGGTGAACCATGGAGCAGGTGCGGCGGGCTCGCGCCCGGTCGACGTGCGCGAACCGAATCCGTCCCGCTAGGGTCCCAAAACACGTAGACGCGTCTGCGTCTGTGACCACGCTTCTCCGCCCCGGAGGCCCCATGCCCGCCCGACGCACCCTTATCGTCGCTGTCGCCCTGCTGCTGGCGACGCTGCTGGCCGCGTGCGGCTCCAGCAGCACCGGCACCGGCACCGCGACGACGCCGGCCGCCTCGGCGAGCTTCCAGGGCATCAAGGCCAAGGCGCGCGGCCAGACAGTGCGCTGGTGGCTGTACGGCGGCGACGACAAGGTCAACGCCTACATCGACGACACCGTGGCCCCCGCCGCCAAGAAGCTGGGCGTCACGCTCAAGCGCGTGCCGGTCACCGACACCGCCGACGCCGTGCAGCGCGTGGTCACCGAGCGGCGGGCGGGCAAGACCAGCGGCGGGGCCGTCGACCTCATCTGGATCAACGGCGAGAACTTCGCGGCGGGCAAGAAGGCGAACCTGTGGCTGAAGGGCGACTGGGCGCGCAAGCTGCCCAACGCCCAGCGCTTCGTCGACGAGCAGGACCCGTCGATCACCACAGACTTCCAGGTGCCCGTCGACGGCCAGGAGTCCCCGTGGCAGCGCGCCGCCTTCGTCTACGC
>JBBSUL010000123.1:0-10083 GCA_038234375.1 Solirubrobacterales bacterium
CCGTCGCGTCGTGGTCACCAAGGACACGACGACCATCGTCGACGGCAACGGCGAGTCGGCCGCGATCAAGGGCCGCATCAGCCAGATCAAGTCCGAGGTGGAGAACACCGACTCGGACTTCGACCGCGAGAAGCTCCAGGAGCGCCTGGCCAAGCTGTCCGGCGGCGTCGCCGTCGTCAAGGTCGGCGCGGCCACCGAGACGGAGATGAAGGAGAAGAAGCACCGTGTCGAGGACGCCCTCCAGGCAACCCGCGCGGCGCTCGAAGAGGGCATCGTCCCCGGCGGTGGCGTGACGCTGCTGCGTACGGCCGACGCCATCGACCCCGACGCGTTCGAGGGTGACGAGGCCACCGGCGCGAAGATCATCAAGCGCGCGCTGGAGGAGCCCCTCCGCCAGATCGCCGAGAACGCCGGCCTGGAGGGCTCGGTCGTCGTCAACGACGTCCGCAAGTCCAAGAAGGGCCACGGGCTCAACGCGGCCGACGGCGAGATCATCGACCTCATCGCCGCCGGCATCATCGACCCGGCCATGGTCACGCGCTCTGCCCTGCAGAACGCCGCGTCGATCGCCAAGAACATCCTCACGACCGAGGCGATCGTCGCCGAGATCGAGGACGAGGGTTCCGGCGGTGGCGGCGGCATGCCGGATATGTCGGGAATGATGTAGCCGACGGTCGACTAACGTCGATCGTCGGACGGAAGAAACCGGCGAGCCGACTAACGTCGCCCACCGGTTTCTTCCATCGCTGCCGCTCTCCGCGGTGGCAACGCTGCTTGAGGGGCCTCGCTTGCGCGAGGCCCCTCGTGCGTCTGGATCGGCCCGTAGGCGCGGGCCTGCTCTCAGAACTCCCGTTGGGCGCGGGCTTGCCGACCGCGTGCTTGGGCGTGGCCCGGTGAACGCGATCACCGGGCAGTTGATGACGAAGCCCACCGAACCGTAGTCGGCGCCCCCCGGTCCGGTGAGCAGGTCCGGCCTCCGTGCCGCCAGGTTGATGATCTGGTTCTCGTCGGTCTGACGACGCGCCAGGCCGCTGCTCAGCGCCTTCTTGGACCACTCGCCGAACTGCGCGTCCCATAGCGGACTGTAGGCCTGAGCGTGCCGCGGATCGACGAGGTGATTTACCAAGATTCGGTGACGGACCCCCACCCTGGTCGCCACGCATGACGGAAGCGAAACCGCGACTGAACGGTTGATGAACTGGTGATCACCTTCCGGAGCCACGCGGGCACCGCGCGTCGCGACGCTGCGCCTGGGGCATGCTCGGTGGGTCATGGTCGACTCCTCCCTTGCGCTGATCACCGCCGACCCCGAGGCCGACGACGCGCGCCGGCGCGGGTTGGCGCGGATGCGCGCCGTCGCCGGCTCGCTGCTCGTCCTCGCCGCGGTCGTCTACCTGGCCACCCTGCACCGGAACGGTGCGCTCGGGTTCGTCAACGCGGCCGCCGAGGCCTCGATGGTCGGCGCGATCGCCGACTGGTTCGCCGTCACCGCGCTGTTTCGCGCACCGCTCGGCCTGCCGATCCCCCACACCGGCCTCATCCCCCGGCGCAAGAACGAGCTGGCACGCGGCCTGGAGGAGTTCGTCGCCGGCAACTTCCTGCAGGAGGACGTCATCCGCGAGCGCGCGTCCGCCGCGACCGTCACCCTGCGCCTCGCCCGCTGGCTCGCCGACGAGCACCACGCCCGGCGGGCCGTCGACGAGATCGCCGACGTGGCGGGCCTCGGCCTGGCGAGGATCCGCGACGAGCACATCGCAGGGGTGTTCCACGACGCCCTGCTGCCCCGCTTTCGCGAGGAGCCGGTCGCGCCCGTACTCGGCACGGTGCTCGCGGAGGTCGTCGGCGACGACCTCCACCACGGCCTGGTCGACCTCGCCTTCGAAGAGCTCCTGCGCTGGCTGGAGCACAACCCGGACACCTTCATCGCGGTCGTCGCCGAGCGCGCGCCGTGGTGGGCGCCCGAACGCCTCAACACACGGGTCACCGCCCGTGCCTACCGAGAGGCGGTGGACTGGGTCCGCGACATCCGCGACGACCAGGGCCACCACGCCCGCCGCGCCCTGGACTCGATGCTCTCGCAACTCGCCCACGACCTGCTCAACGACCCGGACACCCAGGAGCGCGCCGAGCGCTTCAAGGTCCGCGTGCTCGAGCACCCGCAGATGCTCGCCTCGGGCCTGTCCCTGTGGAACGCGCTGCGCCGCGCCCTGCTTGACGCGCTGCGCGATGCGCACGGCCCGGTGCGCGCCCGGATGCTCCAGGAGACGACCGCGCTCGCCCGCCGCCTGCAGGACGACGCACCGCTGCGCGACCGGCTCGACGGATTGCTCGCCGACGCCGTCGTCTTCGGGGTCTCCCGCTACGGGACGGAGCTCACCACGGTCATCTCCCACACGATCGCCCGCTGGGACGGGGCCGAGGCCGCCCGGCGGATCGAGCTGCACGTCGGGCGTGACCTCCAGTTCATCCGTATCAACGGCACCCTCGTCGGGGGACTCGTCGGGCTCGTCATCCACGCCGTGGCGGAGTCGATGTGATCCGCGAAAGAGGAAGACAGCGGCCCGCGGAGCAACCATGGGACGCACAGTTGAAGCCGACAACCATGGACACGGTGAAGTAGCGTGTAGGGCGGCGATGGCAAACGACGCGAGTACGACGACCGACCCGGCGACCGAGGCGTGGATGCTCCTCAGCCGGATCGTGGGCTCGCGTAAGGGACACATGCTCGAAACAGCGCAGGCCTTCGATCTGTCGCCACCCCAGATGTGGGCGCTGCGTCACCTTGAGCCCGGGCAGCCGCTGCCGATGAGCGCTCTGGCCGGCCTGCTGCACTGCGACAGCTCCAACGTCACGGGGATCGTCGACCGCCTGGAGGCCCGCGGCCTCGTTGAGCGCCGGCCCGCCGAGCACGACCGCCGCGTGAAGCAGCTCATCGTCACCGCGGCGGGTGAGGCCGTCCGCGATCAGGTCGGCGAGCGGATGCGCGAGCTGCCGGAGGGCTTCGGACGCCTCAGCGAAGACGAGCAGCGCCGCCTGGCGACGCTGCTGCGCAAGCTCCTCGGGGAGACCGCGGCCTGACGCTCAGGCGACGGCGTCGACGGGGCGCGGACCCTCGCCGACGTACTTGGCCGTCGGGCGGATCAGCCGGCCCTCGCGCTTCTGCTCGAGGATGTGCGCGCTCCAGCCGGCCACGCGCGCGCAGGTGAACATCGGGGTGAACAGGTCGGCCGGGACCTTGGCGAGGTCGAGGATGACCGCGCTCCAGAACTCGACGTTCGTCGCCAGGACGCGGTCGGGCTTGCGCGCCTTCAGCTCGGCCAGCGCGGCCTGCTCGAGCGCCTCGGCGACCTCGAAGCGCGGCGACCCGAGCTCGGAGGCGACCCGGCGCAGCACCCGGGCGCGCGGGTCCTCGGCGCGGTAGACGCGGTGGCCGAAGCCCATCAGGCGCTCGCCCGAGTCCAGGGCGTGCTTGACCCACTTGTCCGCGTCACCCATCTGCTCGACGCCTTCGATCATCTTCAGCACGCGGGACGGCGCGCCGCCGTGCAGCGGTCCGCTGAGCGCGCCGACCGCCGAGGACAGCGCGGCGGCGGCGTCGGCGCCCGTGGACGTGACCACACGCGCGGTGAACGTCGAGGCGTTCATGCCGTGCTCGGCCGCGGAGATCCAGTAGGCGTCGATGGCCTTGGCGTGGTTGGGGTCGACCTCGCCCCGCCAGCGCATGAGGAACCTCCCGGCGATGCTGTCCTGCTCGTCGATCGTCGACTGCGACACCCAGGGCTGGCCGAGGCCGCGCGCGGACTGCGCCACGAAGGACAGCGCCTGCACCGACGCGCGCGCCAGGTTGTCGCGACACTCCTCGTCGGTGATGTCGATGACGGGCTGGTAACCGTACTCGGGGGCGAGCATGGCCAGCGCGCTCTGCACGTCGACGCGGTGGTCGCCGGACCGGACGAGCAGCGGGTGCGGCTGCGCGGGGGCGAGGCCGGGCTGGAAGGTGCCGTCCACGAGCAGGCCCCACACCTCCTCGTAGGGCACCTTGCCCACGAGGTCCTCGATGTCCACGCCACGGTAGCGCAGCGATCCTCCGGCCTTGTCGGGCTCGGCGATGGTCGTGGCGAAGGCGACGACGCCCTCAAGCCCGCTCTGTACGTCGCTGGTGTCGATCGTGCTCATGTTCGCCCGAGCCTAGCGTCCTTGCCGCACGCACCGAACCACGTGTCCTGGCTGGCTGTCCGGTTAGGGTCCTTCGATGATTGCCGACGACCTCATGTTCCGCCCCGTCTCCGAGCTGGCCGCCCTCGTGCGGGACGGGACGGTGTCCGCACGTGAGCTCGTCCAGGCCTCGGTCGACCGCATCGACGCGCTGAACCCCGAGCTGAACGCGTTCGTCGACGTCTTCGCCCAGGACGCTCTGGCCGAAGCGGACGCGATCGTGCCCGACGACGGGCGGCCCTTCGCCGGAGTCCCGATCGCGATCAAGAACAACCGCTCGATCGCGGGGCGCCGGCTGACCTTCGCGGCCGAGCTGATGGGGGACTTCATCGCCCCCGCCGACCACAACGTCACCGCCCGCCTGAAGGACGCGGGGTTCGTGATCGTCGGCTCCACCACGCTGCCCGAGTACGGGATCCTGCCGGTGTGCGAGACCGCGCGTTTCGGCGCGACCCGCAACCCCTGGGACCCCGCGCGCACGCCCGGCGGCTCCAGCGGCGGATCGGCGGCGGCCGTCGCGTCCGGGATGGTCCCGATCGCCCACGCCAACGACGGCGGCGGCTCCACGCGCATCCCGGCGGCGTGCTGCGGCCTGGTCGGGCTCAAGCCCCAGCGCGGGCGGATCTCGCTGGCGCCGGAGCTCGGCTACCAGTTCCTGGTGCAGGACGGGGTCCTGACACGGACCGTCGCCGAGACCGCGGACCTGCTGGACCTGCTGGCCGGCCACGAGCTCGGCGACACGGCGTGGGCCCCGCCGCCCGACGAGCCCTTCGCCATCCAGGCCGGGCGCGACCCCGGCCGCCTGAAGATCGCGCTGACGCTCACCACCCCCCTGGCCGACACGCCGCTGGACCCCGTCTGCGCGCAGGCGACCCGCGACGCCGGGGAGCTGCTGGCCTCGCTCGGCCACGACGTGGAGGAGGTGGACGCGCCCTGGCAGATCCCCGGGCTCCTGCCGCTGTTCACCGCCGCGTTCGGGCCGGCGCTGACGATGCAGATGGCCTTCGCGGGCATGGTCAGCGGCCGCGAGGTCACCGCGGACAGCATGGAGCCGCTGAGCTGGGCGATGTGGGAGCGCTGCCAGGAGCTGTCGGCGACCGAGGCGGCGCTGGCCGACGCGCAGCTGCAGGGCCTGGCCCGCCACATCGTCCAGTGGGTCTCCGGGTACGACGCGGTGCTGACTCCGGCGCTGGCCGAGGCGCCGGTGCGCGTCGGGACGATCGACGCGTGCTCGGCCGACCCGATGGCCGACTTCGCGCGGTCGGGTGCCTTCACGCCGTACACCGCGCTGAACAACGTGACCGGCTCCCCGGCCATCAGCGTCCCGCTCTACCAGCGCCCCGACGGCGATCCGGACGCCGGCCTGCCCCTCGCGGTGCAGCTCATCGGGCAGCCCGCGGGCGAAGGGCCGCTGCTCGCGCTCGCCGCGCAGCTGGAGGCCGCCGCGCCGTGGGCCGGCCGGCGGCCACCGACGTCCTGAGCGCCGCCCGTGTCCGCGACGCCGCTCAGGCGGCGCCGAGCACGACGGGCATGCGCTGGGGCACCACGCCGAGGGCCTCGGCGTGCGCGGTCCCGTGCCGCGTGGTCATCGGCACCTGCAGCAGCTCGGCCTCGTCCCACGTCACCGGGGTCCGGGACTTGGCCAGCGCCTCGACCAGGCGCAGGGCCCGGGAGGTCACGGGATTGGGGACCGACAGCACCGGCCGGTCGCGGTCGGCCGCCCGGAGGATGACGTGCGCGGCCTCGACCGCGGTGAGCGTGTCGGGGCCGGCCAGCTCGTGGCGGGCGGCGGCCACGTGGGCGTCGGGGTCGGCCCGGATCACCGCGACGATGCAGTCGGCGACGTCCTGGGACCAGATCGGCTGCGAGCGGGCGTGACCGTGGCCGGGCAGCGGCACCACCGGCGCGAGCGCCAGGCGGGCCAGCAGGGTGGACCAGCGGTCGCCCGGCGCGTAGGTGAGCGACGGGGCCACGATCGTGTGCCGGAGGCCCGACTCGGCGATCGCGTCCTCGGCCAGGGCCTTGGCGCGCAGGTACCGGGCCCGGTTGTGGGTCCCGGCCCCCAGCGCGCTGAGGAAGACGAAATGCTGAACCCCGGCCCGGGCGGCGGCGGTCACCAGGCGCCAGGTGGCGATCCCGTTCAGCTCCTCGATCGACCCGACGGGCTGGTCACGGACGGCCCCCGCCAGGTGCACGACGGTGGTGACGCCGCGCAGGGCGTTGCGGAACGACGGCGGATCGGTGAGGTCCCCCAGGGCGATCTGGACCCGGACCCGGTCCGGGCCGAGGCGCTTGGGGTCACGGACCAGGCAGCGCACCGGGGTGCGCTCGGCCACCAGCCGGCGCAGCAGCGGGGTCCCGACGAGTCCGGTCGCACCGGTGAGCAGCAGCACGCCTGCAACCTAGCGAGCGGCTCGTCAAGACCTGTATTCCGGGTTCGGGTGGTCGAAGTCGTCGCCCGCCGCCCACGCGTTGCGGTCGTTGCCGTAGGCGGGCAGCCCGCCCGCGCGCTTGAGCAGGGCGGCCACGTGCATGAGGTTCCAGGCCATGAACACCGTGTTGCGCTGCGTGAACTCGTTCTCCGGGCCGCCGGAGCCGTCGTCCGCGTAGGAGGGGCCGGGGCCGGCCTCCCCCAGCCAGCAGCTGTCGGCCTGCGGTGGGATCGTGTAGCCGAGATGCTGCAGGGAGTACAGGACGTTCATGGCGCAGTGCTTGGCCCCGTCCTCGTTGCCGGTGACGATGCAGCCGCCGGTCCGTCCGTAGTACGACGACTGGCCGCGGTCGTTGAGCTGTGCGCTGTTGCCGTACAGGCGCTCGATCACCCGGGTGCAGACGCTCGACTTCTCGCCCAGCCAGATCGGCGTCCCGAGCACGAGGATGTCGGCGCCGTGGACGCGCTCGAACACCGCGGGCCAGCCGTCGGAGGCCGCCCCGTGCTCGGTCATGTCCGGCTGCACCCCGGGCACGAGGTCGCAGTCGACCGCGCGCACGACCTCCACGCGCGCGCCGGCAGCGCGCATGACGTCGATCGCCACGTCCATCAGCGCCTGGGTGTGCGACGGCTCAGCGCCGCCCTTCAGCGAGCAGTTCACGAAGAGCGCGCTCAGGTCGGAGTAGTCCGGGGCGGGGGTGGCGGAGGGCATGTGCGCACCTTCTCACTCGGTGCGCCGGCGCGTGCGCCGGGTCGGTACCCTGCGCAGTGACCGTCGGTGGCCGCGGCGAGCCACGCACGCGTCAGCCGTGGGTTCTCGTAGTATGCCGCCGGCTGCCTCTTGTCCCCGAAGTAAGAAGGAACTACCCGTATGGCCTACGTGATTGCGGAGCCCTGCATCGGCACGAAGGACAACTCGTGCGTCGAGGTGTGTCCCGTCGACTGCATCCACCCGACCCCGGACGAGCCCGACTACGACAAGGTCGAGCAGCTGTACATCGACCCGGAGGAGTGCATCGACTGCGACGCCTGCGTCGAGGCCTGCCCCGTGGACGCGTGCTTCGCCGAGGACCAGCTCCCGGACGAGTGGTCCAAGTTCGTGCAGCTGAACGTCGACTACTTCTCCGCGTCGAAGTAGCCGCGACGGTGCGCCGCCCCCAGGCGCCCGCTCGGTTGCGCGTCGCGGCGCTGGGAGCGGCCGTGGCCGCCGTGATCGCCCTCAGCGCCTGCGGCGGCTCCGAGAAGCCGTCGAAACAGGACTATTACGGCTCGGTCAACACGTTCTGCGGGGATGTGGCCAAGGCCGCCCAGCAGGTCAGCCAGGCGACCCTGGCCGTCCGCAAGGACAAGAACGCCGACGCCGACACGGTCGTCAAGGCCGTGACGAGCTCGCTGGACCGGTTCGCGAGCTCGACCGAGAGCGCGCTGGAGAAGCTCGACGCCGCCGGCGTCCCGTCCGACTTCGACGAGTACCAGCGCAAGACGGAGGCGGGCTTCCGCGAGTACATCAGCACCCTGCGCTCCACGGCCAAGTCCGCCCGCACGGATGGCGTCAGTGCGCTGGCCGAGCTCGAGTCCCGGCTGAACGCCGTCAAGCTCCCCGACCCGCCGGCGGACATCACCACCAACGCGAAGGCCTGCTCCTCCATCTCCTCCGCCGCTCCTTGAGCGGGCGCGTCAGACCATAGGGAGGGACATCCCCGACGCCGGCGGGGCAGCCGGGAGCTCGGGCGCCTCGGCGGGCATGAGGTCGAGGATCGGCAGCGGCTCCGGGGTCATGGCGATGATGCCGCGCGCGGCCTGGCGGATGTTCTGGGCCGCGGGGTCGTCGGGGTCGGTGATGACCAGCGGCGTCCCGGCGTCGGCCTGCGCGCGCAGGGGCATGGTCAGCGGGATCTTGCCCAGCAGCGGCACGTCGAGCTCGTCGGCGAGGTCCTGACCGCCGCCCTCACCGAAGAGCTGGAAGCGCTCGCCCGAGGGCGTGGTGAACCCGGACATGTTCTCGATGACGCCGGCCACCTCGAGGCTGACCTTGTGGGCCATCTCGGCGCTGCGCCGCGCGACCTTCTGCGCGGTCGGCTGCGGGGTGGTGACGATCACGAACTGCGCCTGGGGCAGCAACTGGCTGAGCGTCATGGAGACGTCGCCGGTGCCGGGCGGCAGGTCGACGAGCAGGTAGTCCAGCGCGCCCCACGCGACGTCCTCCAAGAACTGCGTCAGCGCCTTGTGGAGCATCGGCCCGCGCCACACGACCGCGGCATCCTCGGCGACGAAGAAGCCGATCGACATGACCTTGACGCCATACGCCTCCAGCGGCTGGATCTTGCGGTCCGGCGAGACCGGCGGCCGGTCCGAGCCCAGCCCGAACATCCGCGGGATCGAGTAGCCCCACACGTCGGCGTCGAGGACGCCGACGCGCTTGCCGTCGGCGGCCAGCGCCACCGCCAGGTTGGAGGTCAGGGTGGACTTGCCGACCCCGCCCTTGCCCGATCCGACGCAGATGACGTTCTTCACCTGGGCCAGGGCGCCCTGGGGCATCGACCCACGGCCGAGCTTCTGCTGCAGGGCGGTCTTCTCGTCGGCGCTCAGGATGTCGAAGGCCACCGTGACCTTGCCGACGCCGCCGAGGTCGGTGACGACGTTCGTGACGTCGGCCTGGAACTGGGTCTTGATGGGGCAGCCCGGCGTGGTCAGGGAGACCAGCACGTGGACGTCGCCCTCCGCGCTGATGTCGATGGAGCGGACCATCCCGAGCTCGACGATGTCCTGCCGCAGCTCGGGATCGATGACCGCGCGCAGGGCCTCGCGGATGTCGTCTGTCGAAGGCATGCCGCCATTGTCGCAGCCTGCGTGCGGGCCGTGCGAGAACGACGAAGGGCCCGCGTGGTGGCGGGCCCTCCGTCAGATCTGGATGCAGGTGCGGCTAGACGCGGGCGGCGACCCGGTCGACGACGGTGTTGGCCACCTCGGTGCCGGTCTTGTTGACCGTGGCGACGACGTTGTCGACGGTCGAGCCGAACAGGTCGGTGCGCGCCTCGATGTCCTTGCGCAGGCCCCTGAACTCCTTCTCGGCCCTGGTGCGGCGGGTGCGCAGCTCGCGCTCGACCTTGGTGCGGGTCTTCTTGACCTCGCGCTCGGCCTTCGTGCGGGCGGTGACGCCGCGCTTCTCGGCCTTCTTGACGTCGGCGGCGAGCTCCTTGCGCAGCTGCTCGAGCTGCTTCTGCGCGGCGTCGACCGAGCCGTAGCGGGTGGTGAGGTCGTCCACGGTGGAGACGACGCGGTCGCGGGCGATCAGGGCGGCGCCGACGGGGATGACGACGGCCTTCTCGGCGTAGTCCTGCACGCGCTCGACGGGGGTCTGGACCTTGGGCTTGGCCTTGCGGGCCGTGCTCTTGGCCTTCGCCGAGGTGGCGTTGGACTTGCGGGTCGCGGCGGCC
>JBBSUL010000124.1:0-10077 GCA_038234375.1 Solirubrobacterales bacterium
CAACGGCGTGCGCGCGGGAGCCCTGGACGCGGTGCTCGCCGGCGATGAGGAGGGCACGCGCTTCGCCGCCCGCGAGGCCCGGCACTCGTCGTTCAAGCTGTGGCTGAAGTATGCGAAGCCCGCCCACGGCACCGTCGTCGTGGACGCCGGCGCCGCCCGCGCCCTGACCCGCGGCGGCACCTCGCTGCTGCCGGTCGGGATCACCGACGTGCGCGGCGACTTCGACGCCGGGGACGCCGTGCACATCGCCGAGGGCGCCGTCGTCATCGCCAAGGGCATCAGCAGCTACACCGCGCAGGAGCTGCGCCAAGTGGTCGGCATGAAGACGCCGGAGGTGCGGGCGGTGCTGCCCAGGGCCAGCGACGAGGCCATCCACCGGGACTACATGGTGATGGCGTAGGCCGGGTGGTGGGATGGCCCGTCGAGCGACGAGGCCATCCACCGGGACTACATGGTGATGGCGTAGGCCCGGCGGTTGAACCGTCGAGCGACGAGGCCATCCACCGGGACTACATGGTGATGGCGTAGGCCCGGCGGTTGAACCGTCGAGCGACGAGGTCATCCATCGGGACTACATGGTGATGGCGTAGGTCCCGGCGGTTGGCCCGTGGAGCGACGAGGTCGGTCCGTCGGCGGATACCCTTGGCCGAGGGCCACGACCGCGCCGAAGCTGACCGTCTCGGACCTGTGCCTGCGCGCGCAGGCCGCTGCCCGCGAGCTGGCCGTCCTTCCGGGCACGGTCAAGGACCACGCGCTCCTGGCGATCGCCGACGCACTCATGACCCGCACGCCGGAGATCCTGCAGGCCAACGCCCGCGACATGGAGGCCGGGCACGAGGCGGGCCTGACCTCGGCGCTGCTGGACCGCCTCCAGCTGAGCGAGGCGCGGATCGCCGCGATCGCCGCGCAGGTCCGCGACATCGCCGCGCTCGGCGATCCAGTCGGCGAGGTCGTCGGCGGCGAGCGCCTGCCCAACGGCCTGGACCTGCGCAAGGTCCGCGTGCCGCTTGGCGTCGTCGCCGTCGTCTACGAGGCGCGGCCGAACGTCACCATCGACGCGGCCGCCCTGTGCCTGAAGGCCGGCAACGCGATCGTCCTGCGCGGCTCGTCGTCGGCCTTTCACTCCAACGGCATCCTCGCCGCGGTCGCCTCCGACGCCGCTGCAGCGGCCGGAGTCCCCGAGGGCGCCATCGCTCTCGTCGCCGGGGGCGGTCGCGAGGAGCTGGCCGAGCTGGCGACCCAGACCGGTGTCGTCGACCTCATCAGTCCCCGGGGCGGGGAGGGGCTGAAGGCGGTGCTGAAGGGGGTGGCCACCGTCCCGGTCATCTTCGCCGCCTCCGGCAACTGCCACGTCTACGTCGACGCCACCGCCGACCTCGACGACGCGCAGGCCATCGTCCTGAACGCCAAGACCCAGCGTCCCGGCGTGTGCAACGCGGCCGAGACGCTGCTCGTCCACGCCGACGTCGCCGGCGCCTTCCTGCCGCGGATCGTCGAGGCGCTGCACGCCGCCGGCGTCACCCTGCGCGTGGACGGCCGCGCCCGCGCGCTGGCCGGCCCGCACGCCGGCGACCTGGCCGACGCGACCGCGGAAGACTGGGACACCGAGTATCTGGACCTCACGCTCGCGGTCGGCGTCGTCGACTCGACCGCCGAGGCCATCGCCCACGTCAACCGCCACGGCTCCGGCCACTCGGAGGCCATCGTCACCGGCGACGCCGCCAGCGCCCGCGCCTTCGAGCGGACCGTGGATGCCGCCTGCGTCTACGTCAACGCGTCCACGCGCTTCACCGACGGCGGCGAGTTCGGGATGGGGGCGGAGATCGGCAACTCCACCCAGAAGCTCCACGCCCGCGGGCCCATCGGCCTGCGGGAGCTGTGCACGACGAAGTACGTCGTGCACGGGGATGGGCACGTGCGGCCCTGACCGCCGGCGGCCGCCGCACCCCCGGCGGCCAACCCGACCATGACCCGCATCGGCATCCTCGGGGGGACGTTCAACCCACCGCACCTCGGCCACCTGGTCATGGCCCAGGAAGCCGCCGACCAGCTGCAGCTGGACCACGTCGTGCTCATGCCCGTGCACACGCCGCCCCACAAGGAGGTGCGCGCCGACCCCGGTCCGCGGGCCCGGGCGCAGCTGTGCCGCCTGGCCGCCGGTGAGGACCCGCGCCTGCGCGTGTCCACGCGCGAGATCGACCGCGCCGGTCCTTCCTACACCGTGGAAACGCTGGCGGCGCTGGCCGCCGAGCAGCCCGGCGACGAGCTCGCGTTCATCGTCGGCGGAGACATGGCGCTCAGCCTGCCCACATGGCGCGAGCCCGAGCGCATCCTCACACTGGCGACCCTCGCCGTCGCCGCGCGCGAGGGCACCGGGCGTCAGGACATCCGGGCGCGCCTGGCTGACCTGCCGGACGCCGCCCAACGGGTGACGTTCTTCACGATGCCCCGCCTGGACCTCTCCAGCACCGACGTCCGTCACCGCGCGAAGGCCGGGCGGCCGATCCGCTACCTCGTTCCGGACGCCGTGGCCACCTACATCGACGCCCACGGGCTGTACCGTCTGTGACGATGACTCCCGAGCAGCTCACCCAGGCCATCGCCGGCTACGCCGCCGACAAGAAGGCGATCGACCCCGTCGCGCTGGACCTGCGCGGGGTGGCCGGCTACACCGACGTCTTCCTCGTGTGCTCGGGCAACACCGAGCGCCAGGTCAAGGCGATCCACGACGGCATCAACGAGGGCATGAAGAAGGAGCACCGCGTCCTGCCGCGCCGCGTCGAGGGGACGGGTGAGGCGACCTGGATCCTGCTGGACTACCTCGACGTCGTCGTGCACGTGTTCACCCCGCAGACGCGGGAGTTCTACCGCTTGGAGCACCTGTGGGGGGACGTGCCGCGTCTGACGCTGGACCTCCCCGCGGCCGCGACCGTGACCTCGACCTCTGCAGTCGGCGCCGCCGATGAGCCGCAGTAGGCCACGAGGATGAGCGAGCAGGTCGCCCTGATCACCGGCGGGGCCAGCGGCTTCGGCCGGGGGCTCACCGAGACACTCAGCGAGCGCGGCGTGAAGGTCGTCGTCTGTGACGTCGACGAGGTCGGCGGGCAGGCCGTCGCCGACGCCACCGGCGGGACGTTCGTGCGCTGCGACGTCTCGGACCTGGAGCAGAACCGCGCTGCGGTGGCCGCCACCGTCGACGCGTACGGCGGACTGGACATGGCCTTTCTCAACGCCGGGGTGACCAGCGGGATCGGCGTGGGGGAGGAGTTCACGCTCGAGGCCTACCGGCGGGCGATGGGCGTCAACCTCGACGGCGTGGTGTTCGGCGTCCACGCCGTCCTGCCGGCGCTCAGGGCCCGCGGGGGCGGGGCGATCGTCGCGACCGCATCGCTCGCCGGCCTGACCGCGGTCCCGATGGACCCGCTGTACAGCGCCAACAAGCACGCCGTCGTGGGGCTCGTGCGGTCGCTCGGCCCGGCGCTGCTGGCCGACGGCATCCGCATCAACGCGGTCTGCCCGGGCTTCGCCGAGACGGCCATCATCGCCCCCATCCGCGAGGGCCTCGTCGGTGCCGGGCTGCCGATCATTCCCGCGCAGGACGTCGTGGACGCCGTCGTGCAACTGTTCGACGGGGACATGGCCGGGGAGTGCTGGTTCGTGCAGGCCGGCCGCGAGAGCCAGCCCTTCGGCTTCCGGGGGATCCCGGGGCCGCGGGCCCCCGGCTGAGCCTCGCCGTGCTTGGTCAAGCCTGACCAAGGCGGTACGCTTCGGGGTGTGCGCGTCAACGTGGGCCAGGCCAAGACCGACCTCTCAAAGCTGCTCGCCCGCGTCGAGGCGGGCGAGGACGTCGAGATCGCCCGCGACGGCGTCCCCGTCGCCCGACTGGTCCGCGTCGATCCGCAGCCTGCCGGGGAGCGCTTCCTGGCGGCGTGGGGCACGATGCGGGGGGAGGGCTGGATGGGGGAGGACTTCGAGCTGACCGAGGCCGAGGTCGACGACATGCTCGGCGGCCCGATCGACCCGCTCGAACCCGCGTGAGGCTGCTGCTCGACACGCACGTCGTGCTGTGGCAGCTGCTCGGAACACGGCCGATCGGGCCGCAGGCGCGGGCGCAGATCGGTGCGGCGACCGAGCTTGCGCTCAGCGTGGTCTCGGTCGCCGAGGTGGGGATCAAGGCCGGCCTCGGCCGGCTCGCCGTTCCGGAGGACTTCGAGGCCCGTGTGCGCGGCGGTGGAGTGGCGGTTCTCGCGCTGAAGCCCGAGCACGGGCTCGCGCTGGCGCGGCTGCCGCAGCATCACCGCGACCCGTTCGACCGCCTGCTCGTCGCGCAGGCACAGGCGGAGGGGCTCACTCTGGTGACAGCCGACGGCCAGATCGCCGCCTACGACGTGCCGGTGCTCGACCCGACGCGCTAACCGCCACGCTGGGACGGTCGCGCGCGGTCGCTCAGCGGCAGGCGCGCAACGGCGTGCGCAGCGTGCGGGTGCGGCCGTCGCGGAAGGTGACCCGAGCGGTCAGGGTGGCGGCGCGACGGGTCAGGCGCGATCGGGTGACCCGCGCGGCGAAGGGCGCCTTGCGGTCGAGGACCACGCGTCGGCCGCGCAGGCGGAACTCCACGCGCGTGGCCTTCGGGCGGTCAGGTCCGGTCACGCGGGCGGTGGTCCTCGAGCGCACGCAGCGCAGGCCCGACCGGGTCCGCCCGAGGCCGGCGTACAGCCCGAGCTTGACCCGCGGACGGCGCTTGGCGGCCGCGGCGTGCCGGACGAACGCTGCGCTCTGCGCGTCCACCGCCTGCTGCACCTGGCCGAGCGCGATGTTCATGTCGACGATGTGCAGGCCCCAGGTCGCGTCGGGCGAGGCGTTCAGGTGCCGCGCACCCGGGAGCTGCCGGAGTTTCAGGACGTTGGCGCCGTTGATCGTCTGGCAGCGCCCGGCGTAGCGATCGGCCGGCTGAACCCACGGCGTCGGCGCGGTCGGTGCCTGCCCGGCGTACACCTGGGCAATCGACAGCGCGATGAGCCCGGGGGCGAACGGCGCGGTGGGCACGTACGTGGTGAACGGGGTCTCGGCGTTGGCGGCCAGCGACCCGGGGTTCGTGCAGGCGACCTCGGTGTCGGTCCGTGGGGGCAGCCCGGTGAGGCGGTCGACGCCGGTCGGGACGCGCCCGAAGCGGGTGTCGTCCGGAGGGTCGTCGAGGAAGGTCGAGAAGGCGATGACGCACCCGGTCTGCCCGCTCTTGGCGCACACTGGGACATTGGCGAAGTCGCCGCCGCGGTCGCGGCCCTTCTGCACCGTGACGTTGCCCCCGAGGAGGACGGCGGAGACGAGCCTGGCCCGCATGGCCGCGCTGGGGTCGACCTGCTCGCGGACGAGGCGCCGCAGGATCCCGGTGCCCTGCGAGTGGCCGACGAGCACGACGCCGCGGCCCCGGTTGTCGTGGGCGAGGTAGTCCTTCCACGCGTTCAGCACGTCGTCGTAGGCGAGATGGCGCGTGGCGTCGGTGAAACCGCCGGTGAAGATCCCGGCGACCGTCCCCTGCCGGTAGACGGGGGCGACGACGCGGCACTGCTGCGAGAAGCGCTGGGCCTGGTAGCGCGCGATCGACTGCACCTCCGGCTCGTTCGTCTTCGTCGCGGTCGGCCCAGGCTGGTTGCTGACGGTGGGGTAGACGTAGAAGCAGTCCACCGGCGGGTCGGCGGGGGCGGCCGCGTCCTCGGTGCGCGTGGTGCCGTCGGGCTCCTGGACCGTCGTGAGCAGGCTGCCGTCGCACGCGTCGTCGTTCAGCGCCGGGTGGCAGAGCCAGAGCGTTTCGGACGCGTCGGCGGCGTGCGCCGTGCCGGTTGACAGCAGGGCGAGCACGAGCGTCGCCGCGAGGGCACAGAGACGTGCATGGGTTCGCATGCCCGGGACGCTACTTGCGTGGTCCGTCACGTGCGGCAGACGCCGGACGGGCCTTCTCGGACGCGGTCGCCTGCCGCCGGATCGCGCCGATGACCGCGACGGTCTGAACCAGCCGCAGAAGCCGACGGCGGCCAGACGACGACGCCACTGTAGGCGCACAGCAGCTGCGGACGTAGGGCGCGACGATCGCTGATCATGGCGCGGGGTCCTACGACGGTGCCGGTGCGCGACTCGGTGCCTGCCGAGAGCACCCAAAAACGCGAATGCCCCCGCCGGTGTGGGGGCATTCATTCAGTGGAGCCAGGGGGGCTCGAACCCCCGACCTCGTGGCTGCCAGCCACGCGCTCTCCCAGCTGAGCTATGGCCCCGAAGCAGTACTTCTCGGCCATCCTAACACCGACCCGCTGATTGTTCCTCGTCGGGGCGAGGCGCAGGGCCATGTGCACCGCGTCCTGAATCTCGTCGATCGGCACCAGGACACAGACGTCATGGTCGGCGTTGTATCCGGCGATGGCGTCGACCTCGCTGGCACAGTATCGGGTGATCACGCGCCCCCTTGTGGTCACGCGGACCGTCCGGTTGCGGATGACGATGGTCTCGCCCTCGGTCGCCGCCCACTTGACCTGCACCCGCCACAGCCGGGCGCCGGTATCGACGATGAGGTCGTAGCGAGTGCCGTCGGTGACCGGACGGCTCACGACGAATCCGTGGCGCAGCGCTTCGAGGGTGACCGCCGCCTCCGCGATCCCGCCCTTGTCGTTGCTGCTCAACGTTCGGTCCACGATACGAACACTAGTTCGTACGTCGGACGGGTCGCCGGCGACTACGGTTGGCGCGGCACGAACTCGGGGACGTTGAGGTCTCCGGGTCCGGGCACGTTGTCGCGGCGCGGTCGGTCGCCGGCGGACCCCGGACGGGCGTCGCGCACGAACGGCCCGCCGCCGGGGGCGACCTGGTCCAGGTCGGCGGTCAGAGCGGAGTGCGCGAGCTTGACGTCGCCGAGCAGGCGGCTGGCGTTGCGCTGCAGGGAGGCGCCGAGGTCGCGCAGGTTGCCCGACAGCTCGTTGCCCTCGCGCAGGACGTCGGCGGCGGCGTCACGCGCGTCGCGGACGATGAGCCGGGCCTCCTCGCGGGCGCGGGCGCGGGCGGCGTCGCCCTCGTGCTCGGCGGCCTGCTTGATCTGGGTGGCGGCGTCGTCGGCCTCCTGATAGGCCACGAGCTTGTACGCGTCGGCCTCGCCGCGCAGGCGCTCGGCCTCGGCCTTGACCGCGTCGGCCTGGGTGTGCGCGCCGGCGACGAGCTCCAGCGCCTCGGCCTCCGCGGCCTCCACCCGCAGGGCGGCGGCGCGCTCGGCCTCGGCGATCCGCTCGCGGGAGCGCGCCTCGGTGCGGGCCCGCAGGTCGGCGGCCGCAGTCTCCGCCGCCTCGATGATCGCGGCGACCTTCTGCGAGGCGACCTGGACCTCGGACACCGGCGTCCGGGCCGCCGCCACCGGTGCGGGCACGGTCGTGGGGGGGACCCGCGCCGCCTCGGGTGAGGGGAGGGCCCGGCCGTCGGAGGGGATCACGTCGCCGTGCTCGTTCATCGCCTCCTGATGGTAGATCCCCGCGTGGGGACCTCCCGCAAGACGCCGGTCAGCGCCCGCGGTCGGTTCTCGCCGGCAGGTGCGTCCGTTGCATCCCGCCTTCCGGGACTGAGCGGGCACACCCCCCGTGCCGGCGCGGCCACCGCACGGCACGGCCTGCCACTCACACCAGGCCCTCGGCGCGCAGCCAGTCCAGGGTCCGTGCCATACCCGTCTCGAACCCGACCTCCGGCGCCCAGTTCAGGACGCGTCGAGCCTTGGCGATGGAGTAGGTCCCGGTCCGCAGCATGTAGTCCACGGCCCGTGGGTTGACGTCGCCGGTGCCGCCACGGTCCACCCGGTCAACGACGCCCGCGGCCGCCCGGGCCACCGGGGCCGGGAGGGTGAGCAGCCGGACGCCGAGCGCGTCGGCGTACGCCCCGAAGAACGTCCGGTTGGGGACGCCGACGCCGCCGGAGAGGGTGACGACCTGCCCGGCGGCATCCTCGGCGTCCGCCGCCGCGACCACGCCGGACACGAGGTCGTCCACGTAGACGGGGGAGAAGATCCCCCGTCCGCCGCGGGGCAGCACGAACCGCCGTGTGCGCAGCAGCTCCACCGGCTGCACCGCCCACGCCCGCGATCGCGGTCCGTACACGTCGCCGGGGCGCACCACCGTCACCGGCACGCGTTCTTCCAAGTGCGCCTGCAGCACGAGCTGCTCGGAGGCGATCTTCGTGTCCGGGTACGGGATGCCGGTCGGGCGGACCGGATGGCGCTCGTCGACCCCATCGGGGAAGTCCATCCCGAACACGGTGACGCTAGAGAACTGCACGAAGCGCTCGGCGCCGCCGCGCTCGGCCGCCGCCAGGGCGTGTGCGGTGCCCAGCACGTTGGCCCGCCACACGCCGGCGGGATCGCGCACGCGCAGCGACACGACCGCCGCCGTGTTGATCACCACGTCGCACCCGGCGGCGTGGTCCTGCCACGGCCCCGGGACCGCGACGTCACCCGCCACGACGCCGGCGGACGGGTCGGCGACGACGTCCATCCCGCAGACCTCGGCGCCCGCCTCGCGGTAGCGGGCCGCCAGCGCCCGGCCGATGAAGCCCGAGGCCCCGTGATGAAGACGCGTCGCGCGGTGCTCACGCCGCGCAGCGTACGCCGGGACCGTGGCCTGCCCACGGGATACGCAGGACGGGCCGGCGGCGGAGAACGATCGAGGCGCGTGCGTTCACGCGCGCGCGGTCGTGGACGGCTCCGCCGCGAGCAGGTCCCGCAGGAAGGCGGTCACCGCCTTGACGAACAGCTGCGGGCGCTCCCAGGGCAGGAAGTGCCCGGCGCGCGGGACGACGAACGGCCCGACGAGGTCGGTGAACGCGACCTCGCAGCGCTCCGGCCAGTCGGGGTACATGACGTGGTCGTCGGGGCCGTGCAGCGCGAGCGTCGGGATGTCCGAGACCTCAAACCACCGCGGCCTGGTCGACACCGCGCGGCGGCCCTGGGCGCTCTCGTAGTTACCGAAGCCCGCGCGCAGGTGCTCGGCCGAGGCGAACGGCGCCACCATGAAGTCCACGTCCGCCCGCGAGAACGAGCCCGGCGTCGCCCAGAACCGCGACCCGTAGAAGGGCGCGACGTACGCGCGGCGCCGCGCCACGGTGTCCAGCTCCGCCGCCAGCGCGTCCGCGTCCCGCCCCTGGCGCACGTAGTAGTCGGCGGCCTGACGTACGACAGGGTGCGGCTGGGCCGACAGCCCGGCCGCGGCGTACGCGTCGTCCAGTATCGGCAGGATGCAGTTGAACAGCACCTGGCGCACGACGAAGCCCTCGTACCGCAGGCCGAGGTCCTGGACGATCCCGCCGCCGAGGTCCCCGCCGGCGGCCGCGCAGCACTCATACCCCAGGACACCGTGGACGAGCGCGTGCAGATCCTCGGCGTGGGCGGCGAGGTCGTGGAAGCCGCCGAGGTCCGCGTCCGAGTCCCCGAAGCCGCGCAGGTCCGGCGCGATGACCTCGAAGCCCGCCGCAGCCAGCGGCCCGGCCACCTTCCACCACAGCCGCCGGGTCTCCGGCCACCCGTGCACGAGCAGCAGCGGGAACCCGCCGGCGCCCTCGTGGAGGTAGGCGAGCTCGAACCCAGACTCAAGGCGCGCGCGGTGGACGGGAAAGGCGGCGGGGTCCGGTCCCGGGTCGGGTGGGGTCGTCATCGGGCCTGACTGTAGGAGCCTGTGGACGAAAGCCCGTCGCACCGACGGCAGATTCGTCCACAGACTCCTAGACTTGCGCCGCGTGAGCACCGAGGAGCGCTACGACCCCGAGAGCATCGAGCCGCGCTGGCAGCAGCTGTGGGCGCACGAGCGCACCTGGGAGGTCTCCAACGAGGACGACGGGCGCGAAAAGGCCTACGTGCTGGAGATGCTGCCGTACCCCAGTGGCGACCTGCACGTCGGGCACGCCAAGAACTACATGGTCGGGGATGCCGTCGCCCACTTCGAGCGACGTCAAGGCCGCCGGGTCCTGCACCCGATGGGCTACGACGCCTTCGGCCTGCCCGCCGAGAACCACGCCATCAAGACCGGTGTGCACCCTCGCGAATCCACCGAGCGGGCGATC
>JBBSUL010000125.1:0-10047 GCA_038234375.1 Solirubrobacterales bacterium
CAGCTGCTGCTCGTACAGGTCGTAGACGTCGGCGACGGTCTGCTCGAAGTAGGAGCCCACGAGCTCGCGGTAGGCGGCGGCGTCGCGCAGCTTGTTCTTGGCGTCGGAGATCTGGTGCAGGACGGCGGCGGGGGTGAAGCGCTTGGCGTCGACGTCCAGATCGTCCAGGCAGCGCTTGACCAGGCGCTTGGAATCGGCGGTGTCGTAGATCGTGAACTGGCGGGTGTAGCCCAGGCGCGGGGCCTCGCTGCGCAGGATCCGCACGCAGGCGGAGTGGAAGGTCATCACCCACATGGCCTTCGTCGAGTGCCCGAGCAGCAGGCCGACGCGCTCGCGCATCTCCTGCGCGGCCTTGTTGGTGAAGGTGATGGCGAGGATCTCGCCGGGGCGCACCTGGCCGGTACGGATGAGGAAGGCGACGCGGTGGGTGAGCACGCGCGTCTTGCCCGACCCGGCGCCGGCGAGCACGAGCAACGGCCCCTCGCCGTGCGTCACGGCGGCGCGCTGGGGCTCGTTGAGGCCGTCCAGCAGGGACTCCAGGCGGTCGGCGGGCGTGGCTTCGGGCATGCTCATCCGAGGATACGCGCGCGATCGGCGGCGACCGGGCCCGTCGGGCACCCCGCGCACCGCCGCAGACCGTACGCTGACCGCGTGTCGCTCACGCTGCCCGAGGAGGTCCGCCGGCACTGCGCCGACATCGTCGCCGGCGCCACAGCCGTGCGCATCGACACGGACGCGCTGGAGCGCGTCGCGAACGCCGGCTGCGACGTCGCCGAGCCCGGGCTGGACGCGCGCCACCACCTGCTTGACGGCGACGCCGAGGACGTGGCGATGGCCGTCCTCATCGCCGACGCCGTCAACTTCGGGTCGGGGTGGTTTCCCACGCTGCGCAAGCGCGTGGACCCGGACACCGGCCGTCCGGTCTCGGGGGCGATCACCGTCGCATGGTCGCTGGCCGAGCACCAGCGCGCGCACGGCGTGTGGACAGCCGCCGAGCTGCGTGGGCTGCGCGCCGACAGGCTGGCCGCCGTGCTGCACCAGCGGGCCGACCACGAGCTCATGAGCCTGTACGCCCAGGCGCTGCGCGCACTCGGTGCCTTCCTCGACGCGCGCACCGCGCTGCAGGTCGTCGACGGTGCCCGCGGCTCGGCCGCCGCCCTGGCCCGGCAGCTGTCAGCGGGCATGGCCCTGTTCGCCGACCGCGGCTTCTACAAGCGCGCCCAGATCACGGCCAACGACCTCGCCCTGGCCGGCGTGGCGTCGTTCACCGACCTGGACACCCTGACGATCTTCGCCGACAACCTCGTCCCCCACGTCCTTCGCTGCGAGGGGATCCTCGTCTACGAACACGCCCTGGCCGTCCACATCGACGCCGGGCGGCTGCTGACGCCCGGGCCGTGGGAGCGCGAGATCCGCGCTGCCGCCGTCCACGCCTGCGTCCAGCTCGCGCCGCGGCTCGACGTGCCCGAGCGCGTCCTGGACACCTGGCTGTGGCAGAGGGGCCAGGCCGCGGAGTTCAAGGCGCTCCCGCGGCACCGCTGCCGGTGCGTCTACTACTGACGCCGAGGCGCCCGTGGGGCGGACCGACACGCCGTCGGTGACACCTGGTGCGCCGTATGCCTGCGTCAGCTGTCACCGGCCGGCGCCCGCGATCGCCAGCCTCGGCCGAACACTGCTCGTGCCGGGTCGGGGTGGGCAGGACGAGCGTTCGATCGGCGCCGGTCAGCCGCCGGCGGGGCTCGGGCCCTTGGTGGCCTCCAGCCTCCGGACCTCGTCGGCGTTCGCGGCCGGGTCCGGGGCCGGGTCCGGGGCCGCGGCCGGGCCGCCGAGCGCTCGTGGCGCCGCCGTGCCCGGGATCGGCCGTCCCCGAGCTGGACGGCTTCTACTCGTCGGGTGCCGGGGAGGGCGACGTCGTGGCCGCCGCCCGGGGCGGCACGCGCCTCGTGTGCTCGGACTACGACCCCCTACTACCCCGGAGCGGGGCGCGCGAGCACTGGGGCACCCGCTGGGTCTGGAGGCGGACGTCCTGCCCGGCGTCGGGCACCTGAACTGCGAGGCGGGCTTCGACCGTGGCCGGCAATGCTCGAGTGGACGCTGGGGCGCCGCGGCCGGCTGGCCGCGCCTCTTCGCTCCTCAGTACGCGAAGAACGGCAGCGAGACGTAGCGCTCGCCGCTGTCAGGCAGCACGACGGCGATCCGCTGCCCCTGCGACTCCGGTCGGGCGGCGACCTGCAGCGCCGCCCACAACGCCGCGCCGCAGGACAGGCCGGCGAGGACGCCCTCCCGGCGGGCGCAGTCGCGCGCGGTCTGGATCGCGTCCTCGTCGCTGACGGGGATGACCTCGTCCAGCAGCTCCCGGTTGAGCACCGGGGGCACAAAGCCCGCCCCCATGCCCTGGATGCGGTGCGCGCCCGCGGGGCGACCGCTGAGCACGGCCGACGTTTCCGGCTCGCACGCCACGATGCGGATGTCCGGGTTGTGGTGCTTGAGGACCTCCCCCGCCCCGGTGATCGTCCCCCCGGTCCCGACGCCCGCGACGAGCACGTCGATCCGGCCGTCGAGCTGGTCCCACAGCTCCGGACCGGTGGTCCGGCGGTGCGCCTCGGGGTTGGCGGGGTTGGCGAACTGGTCGGGCAGGAAGACGTCCCGGTCGGCGGCCATCGCGCGGGCGGCCTTGACCGCCTCGTTCATGCCGCCGAGCGACTCGATGACCTCCACACGCGCGCCGTACAAGCGCAGCAGCCCCTCCCGCTCGCGGCTCATGCCCTGCGGCAGCGTCAGCACGAGGTCGTAGCCCTTGGCGGCGCAGACGAAGGCCAGCGCGATGCCGGTGTTGCCGCTGGTCGCCTCGACGATGGTGGTGCGGCCCGGCTCGATGCGGCCCTCGGCCTCGGCCGCCTCGATCATGGCCACGCCGATGCGGTCCTTGACGCTGCCTCCGGGGTTGGCGGCCTCGAGCTTGCCGAACAGCTCGACCCCCTCCGGCGCCAGGCGGGTGAGCTGGACCACCGGGGTGGAGCCGACAAGCTCCGAAACGTTGATCGGGATTTCGGCCATCATCGCCGAGCATACGAGGCCCGTGAGCGTGCGCACAGCCGACGGGCGGTCATGCCGGGCCATACGGCCCTCCGCACCGGCGGCAACCCGGCGCTCAACCTCGGCCGCCGTGCCCGCTTCGCCGGTCCCGGTCGGCGGCGGGTCGTCAGGCGGCGCGCTCGGCCCGCTCGCGGTCGGCCACCGGATGGCGGCGGTCGACGCCCGAGCGGCGGTCGGTGCCGACGAACGGCATCGGGTTGGGACCGCGGCGGTCGATGCCACTGCGGCGCAGCTGGGCGCCCAAGGCGTGGGCGGCGTTGTCGCGCCTCATGGCCGACGCGTACATACCGACGCACAGCAGCACGATCATCAGAGGGACGTAGGCGAGGATCAGCCAGGTGGTCATGTCAGGTCCTTGAGGAGAAAGGTCAGAAGGGGACAATCCTCGTATCGGCCCCACGTCCTCCGGGCTTTAGCCGAGCCTCAGATGTAGTACATGGCGACGCCCGCCTCGCGGGCCTCGCGCTCGACGACATCGGCGATCGTCGTGGACTCCAGCGTGCTCCGGGCGGCCGCGGCGGCCTCGGCGAACACGCCCTCGGCATCCCGGCCGACGGGTCCGTCGAGGAGCTCGACGATCTCCAGGACCGTGATCGTCGCCGGATCGCGCGCGAAGGAGTAGCCGCCCTTGACCCCACGCTGGGAGCGCAGGATGCCGGCCCGGCGCAGGGTGGCGAACAGCTGCTCGAGGAACTGCACGGGGACGTCGCGACGGCGGGCCAGTTCCCCGATCGGGACCGGCCCGCTGTCGCCGGCCCGGCCAAGCTCGGTCAGGGCCTTCAAGGCGTAGGGGCTCTTGGTGGTGATCGAGATCATGGTGGGTACCGTTGCGTCATCGATCGTACGGGACGCACCGGCCGCCTGACCCCCCGCGCTCGCCCTGATGATGGTGATCTTCGCGCTCTCGGCGCAGCCGGACCTCAGCTCCGGCCTAAGGGACATCGACTTCGTCGGCCGCAAGCTCGCGCACATGACCGAGCACGGCCTGCTCTGGTGGCTGTCGCTGCGGGCGCTGGCCACCGTGCCGGACCCGCGCGCTCGCGGCGCCCCGGGCCGCGGTGGTCTGAGCTACGCGGCGACCGACGAATGGCACCAGGCGTTCGTCATCGGCCGCCACGGCAGCCCGGTCGACTGGCGATCGATACGACGGACGTCGGGGTCGCGATCCTCATCGTGCGGCACCTACGGCGCCGGAAGCGGCCGGCGCGGTGCGAAGGCCGCCTGACCGGCCGGTGGCGTCGCACCAACGCCGGCCTGCGGACCGCAAACGGGCGGCGCCGAGTATGTCTGACGCACGTGAACCGCCGGACTCGCACGAAACCCGGCCTCGGGCCCGCAGACGTGCGGGCCCGACCGGGTCCGCAGACGTGCGGGCCCGACCGGGTCCGCTACCCCGCTACAACCATCCACGTTCGGTGGCCATGAGGACGGCCTGGGCGCGGTCGACGGCGCCGATCTTGCCGTAGATGTTGTGCAGGTGGGTGCGCACCGTGCTCGTCGACAGCTGCAGCTCCAGGGCGATCTGCTTGTAGACCTCGCCCATGGCCAGGCGCTTGAGCACCTCCTGCTCGCGGGAGGACAGCGGGCACGGGTCGATCTGGCGGGTGCGGCCGGTGGTCGGGTAGGGCAGGTCGTACATCACCGAGCGCAGTTCGGAGGGCCCTAGGCCGATGACCCGCGCGCAGCGCAGCAGCTCGGTCGGGGACACCGCCCCGCCCTGGGCGTAGTGGGCGAGCATGTCGGCCAGTCGAACGAAGGCGGCCTCGCCGGTGGCGTCGTCGGCGTGATGGCGCTCGATGACCGAGGCGACGGCCTTGGGGAAGCCCCAGCGCCGGGCCAGGACCCCGCCGACGAGGGCGTGGTCGACGCCGAGCTCGCGGCGCTCGCAGTGGATGCGCTCCTCCGGCGTCCGGGCCGCGCCGTGGACCTGCTTGGGGTAGCCCGGGTAGGCGTGCACGAGCACGAGCTTGCCGATGTCGTGCAGCAGCGCCGTGACCATCAGCCGGTCGCGGTGCTCGTACCCGGCCTCCTGGGCCAGGCGGTCGGCGGCGCGCTGCGTGGCCACGCCGTGCAGGCGGAAGCGCTCGGGGGCGCCCTCCCACACGCCGGAGCGCTCGAAGAAGTCGAAGGTGCGCGCGCGGGTCGCCAGGGCCTGCACGGCCTCGGGGGACAGCAGGTCCACCGCCTGGACCACGGACTCCACGCGGCCGCGGGTCTTGCCCTCGACCTGGTTGCCCAGGCGCAGCACGGCAATGACGAGCGCCACGTCGGACTCGACGGCGTTGACGATGTCGCTGGTGGACACGCGCTCGGCCGAGGCCAGGCGCAGCAGGCGACTACGGGACTCTGCGAGGGCCGGGAACGCCTCCAGGGCATCGAAGGCGGCCGTCAGCCGGCGACCGTGTCCTTCGTTGTGATGGCGCTGCGACCCGGCCTGGCGGGTTCCGGACTCGTCGGGGGCCGAGACGGCGGCAAGGTTCATCGGGGCGCTCTCTGTCGAATCGTGGGCATCTCTTCGAGGCGTATCGGCACGGATGGACGGATGATTGAGCCCTGAACATCCGTCCAGGGGGATTTCGGTCAGCCTGAAGCGGCCGCCCGGATCCGGCTCAGGGACTCGTCCCTCCCGACGACGTGCAGCGTCTCGAAGATCCCCGGCGACACCGCGGTGCCCGCCAGCGCCACGCGCACCGGCTGGAAGACGTCCTTCGGCTTGGCCTCACGGGAGGCCACTACCCCCTGGAGCGCCGTCTCGATCGATGCCAGGTCCCACGCCGTGATGGCCGTCAGCGCCGCGTGCACGTCGGTCAGCGCCGCGCGCCCGGCGTCGGTCAGCCACTTGCCCCGTGCCTTCTCGTCGTCCTGGGCGGGGCCGTCGAAGATGAAGCCACACAGCGGCCAGAAGTCCGCCAGCGTCTGAATCTTCTCGCGCGAGATCTCCGCCGCGGCGCGCAGGCCCTCACGGCCGGTGAACGCCTCCAGGTCGGCGGTCAGCTCGTCCAGCGACAGCTCACGCAGGTAGCGGCCGTTCATCCAGCGCAGCTTCTGCTCGTCGAAGCGCGCCGGGTTCTTCGACACGCGGGCCACGTCGAAGCGGCGGACGAGCTCGTCGGTGGAAATGAGCGTCTCGTCGTCGCTGTCCCCCCAGCCGAGCAGCGCCAGGTAGTTGCGCACGGCGGCGGGCAGGTACCCGGCGTCGCGCAGCTCCTGGACCGAGGCGGCGCCGTGGCGCTTGGAGAGCTTCTTGCCGTCGGGGCCGAGCAGCAGCGGCAGGTGCGCGAACAGCGGCGGCTGTACGCCCATGGCCACGTACACGAGCAGCTGCTTGGGGGTGTTGGAGAGGTGGTCCTCCCCGCGCACGACGTGGGTGATCGCCGCGTCGGCGTCGTCGACGGCGACCGCGAAGTTGTAGAGGGCGGTGCCGTCGCCGCGGGCGATGACGGGGTCGTCGAGGTGAACGTGCTGGAACGTGGTGTCGCCGCGGATGAGGTCGTGGACGACGGTCGCCCCGTCGCCGGGGACGTGCAGGCGGACCGCGCCCTCGTTCTCGGGCGTCCCCCGGAAGCCCCGGTCGGCGCCGTGCTGCGCCTTGTAGACCTTGACGTCCTCACCCGTGGCGGTCGACCGGTAGGCGTGACCGTCGTCGAGCAGGCGCCGGAGGACCTCTTGGTGGCGCTCGGAGCGGGCGACCTGGGAGATCGGACCCTCGTCGGCCTCCAGGCCCAGCCAACGTAGCGCGTCGAGGATCTGCTCGACGTTCTCGGGGGTGGAGCGCTCGCGGTCGGTGTCCTCGATGCGCAGCACCATGGTCCCGCCGCTGCCGCGAGCCATCAGCCAGTTGTACAGCGCGGCGCGGGCCCCGCCGATGTGCAGGGCGCCGGTGGGGCTCGGGGCAAAGCGGACACGCATGGCGGGCATGATGCCGACGCGCGTGGCCGTCCGCGCCCTGACCGCCTGTCCCACGGCGGTTCGTCATGCTGGCGCGATGCTCATCGGGTGCCACGTCTCCCCTGCCGGCGGGGTCGCCAAGGCCGTGCAGCGCGGCGTCGAGCGCGGGGCCCACGCGATCCAGATCTTCAACCAGAACCCGCGGGCGTGGAAGCCCACGGTCTACGGCGACGATGCGGTCGCCGCCTTCGGCGAGGCGATGGCGTCCTCCGACGTCGACGCGCTGCTGATCCACGCCGTGTACCTGCTCAACGCAGCCTCCGAGGACCCGGAGATCCGGGCCAAGACGCTGACGTCGCTCGTCGCCTCGTTGCGGGCCGGGGACGCGCTGGGCGCCCACGCGGTCGTCCTGCACCCCGGGTCGGCGAAGACCGGCGACGTCGGTGAGGCGGTCACGCGAGCCGGCGCGCTCATCCGTGAGGCGCTGGCGGAGTCCGACCGGTGCGCGCTGCACCTGGAGAACACCGCGGGGGCGGGCGGCACCCTGGGCCGGTCCTTCGACGAGCTGGCCGCCCTGATCGACGCCGCCGGGGGCGATCAGCGGGTCGGCGTGTGCCTGGACTCCTGCCACCTGTACGCGTCCGGGCACGACATCCGTACCGCTGACGGCCTGACGACGACGCTGGATGTGTGTGCGGCGACCGTCGGGATGGACCGGCTCGGATCGCTGCACCTGAACGACTCCGAGGTCGGCCTGGGATCGAACCGCGACCGGCACGCGGACGTCGGCAAGGGTGAGCTCGGTGAGGACGGCTGTGCCGTCTTCCTGTCGGAACCGCGCTTCGCGGGCCTGCCGGTCGTCCTGGAGACGCCGGGGCCCGACCGCAAGGGCACGGGCGCCGAGGAGCTCGTGCTCTGCCGGAGCCTTCGCGAGCGTGGGCTGGCCGCGCGCGCCGGCGCCTGAGGCCGGTCGGCGACAGCCGTCGCGGACGTGCGAGCACCGTCTCGCATTGGATCGCGTGTTCTGGGCGTAGAGCCCGGGCGAGCGACCGGTACGCGCGTCCGTCAGGCCGTCGGCGCGGCGGTGATGGCCTGCGCCGCCGCGTCCGGAGCCGCCGGTGGCCCCGGCGTGGCGACCGTCGCCTCCTGCACCGGCGCCGCGCGGCGGATGGCGGCCCCGCCGAGCAGGTGCTCCAGCTCGGCCTTCAGCGTCGGCGTGGACTGCACACGGAAGGCGTCGCCGAAGCGCAGGGTCCGCGGCCCCTGTGAGGTCTGCAGCGCGAGCACGAGCTCGGATTCCCCCGGGAAGTTCCGCAGGACGTGCTTGAGGTCGTCGACGATGGACGCCGGCAGCTTGGAGGCGTCCAGGTCGTAGTGCAGCGGCTGCGGCCCGACCGGGATCTTCGCGAGCTTCTCCTTGGCGGCCTCGACCTCCTTGGCGGACGGCGTGAAGGGCTTCATCTCCTGGACGATCACCGACGTGCCCTTGTCGCCGTGGTCGACCTTGCCGCGGACGATGAGCAGCTCGTCGACCTGGGGCTCGTACTCCTGCAGGCTCTTGGGGAACACGAGCAGCTCGACCGACCCCTCCAGGTCGTCGATGGTGGCGAACATCATCGGGTCGCCCGACTTCGTGCGGATCTTCTTGGCGGCGGTGACGATCCCGCCCACCTTCACCCACTCCTGGTCCTTGACATCCTGGAGCTCCGACAGGCGGTAGTCGGTCTTGACGATCAGCGCCTCGCGGACCTCCTTGAGCGGGTGCGCGGACAGGAACAGGCCGATCGACTCCTTTTCCAGGGCCAGCAACTCGGTCTGCTCGAACTCCTCGGAGGGGATCGGCGGGTGCGCGGGGGCGGCGAACACCGACGCGGCGGTGCTCGCGTCTTCGCCGCCGAAGGCCATGTCGAAGATCGAGCCCTGCCCGATCTGCGCGTCCATCTGGACCTTCTGGCCGTTGCCCTGCGCCTGCTCGAGGACCTCAAGCATGCCCCTGCGCGTGGCGCCGGTGGAGCTGAAGGCCCCGCACTTGATGAGCGACTCGATGGCCTTCTTGTTCACCGCGCGGCCGTCCACCCGCTCGCAGAACTCCCACAGGGACGCGAAGTCGCCGGCCTCGGCGCGCGCGGCCTTGATCGCCTCGACCGCCGCGTAGCCGACGCCCTTGACGGCATCCAGGCCGAAGCGGATGTTGCCGTCGACGACGACGAACTCGTGGTCGGAGAGGTTGACGTCCGGCGGCAGCACCTCGATGCCGATCTCCTCGCACCGCGCGGCGAAGAACGGGACCTTGTCCTTGGTGTCCATCACCGAGGAGATGAGCGCCGCCATGTACTCGGGGGGGTGGTTGGCCTTCAGCCACGCCGTGCGGTAGGAGATAAGCGCATAACACGCAGCATGACTTTTATTGAAGCTGTAATCAGCCGACTTCTCGTTCGTCTCCCACAGCCAGTCGATGACCTGCGGCGACACGCCCGACGCCGCGCAGCCGGTGCGGAACTCGGGCTCCAGCGCCGCCATCGCCGTGCGGTTCTTCTTCCCGATCGCCTTGCGCAGGTCGTCGGCCTTGGCGCCGGAGAAGCCGCCGAGGGCCTTGGAGATCTGCATGGCCTGCTCCTGGTACAGGATCACGCCGTAGGTCGGGCCGATGATCGGGTCCAGGCGCTCGTCGCGTGACTGCACGCCATCGGGGTCGCGCTTGCCGCGCGCGTAGGTGGGGATCTGGTCCATCGCCCCCGGCCGGTACAGCGACACGAGCGCGACGAGGTCGTCGAACACGGTCGGCTTGACCTTCTGCAGCGCGCCCTGCATGCCCTCGGACTCGAACTGGAAGACGCCGACCGAGTCCCCGCGCGCGAGCATCTCGTACGTCTTGGGGTCGTCCATCGGCAGCTCCTCCATCGACGGCCGCTGGCCGCTGGAGCGCTCGATGATGTCCAGGGCGTCCTCGATGACGTCGAGGTTGCGCAGGCCCAGGAAGTCCATCTTCAGCAGGCCGAGCTCCTCGATGGGCTTCATCGAGAACTGCGTGACCTGCTTGTAGACCTTGTTGCCGGCCTCGTC
>JBBSUL010000126.1:0-9982 GCA_038234375.1 Solirubrobacterales bacterium
GGGCCTCTTCAGCTCGGACACCAACGAGTACTTCTTCCTGGAGATGAACACCCGGGTGCAGGTCGAGCACTGCGTCACCGAGATGGTCACCGGCATCGACATCGTCAAGGAGGGCATTCGCGCCGCCTTCGGCGAGAAGCTCAACTACACGCAGGAGGACGTCGTCCTGCGCGGGCACGCGATCGAGTGCCGCATCAACGCCGAGGACGCGTCGATGAACTTCGCCCCCGCCCCCGGGAAGATCGGCGCCTACAAGGAGCCGACCGGCCCCGGGGTGCGCGTGGACTCGGGCGTCGGCGCGGGCGGGGAGGTCTCGCCCACCTACGACCCGATGGTCTCCAAGCTGATCGTGTGGGACGCCGACCGCGAGCAGGCCACCACCCGCATGCTCCGTGCGCTGTCCGAGTACCAGATCGAGGGCCTGAAGACCCTGATCCCGTTCCACACGGCGCTGCTGCAGACCGAGGACTGGGCCAAGGGCTCGACCTGCAAGGACCTCATGGAGGACAAGGACTGGCTCAAGACGCTCGCGTTCCCCAAGCTCGAGGTTGTCGACGACGAGGACGGCGAGGAGAAGGTCACCAAGGACTACCTCGTCGAGGTCTCCGGCAAGCGCTTCGACGTCAAGGTCATCGGCGAGGCGTTCGCCGGTGGCGCGGTCGCGGCCCCGGCGGGCGGCGGCAAGAAGAAGCCCGGCCGCGGCGAGCGCAAGAAATCCGCGGGCGGCGGCCCGGACCGGCTGGAGTCCCCGCTGCAGGGCAACATGTGGAAGGTGCTCGTCAGCCAGGGCGACGAGGTCACCGAGGGGCAGCTCATCTGCATCATCGAGGCGATGAAGATGGAGAACGAGATCGTCGCCCACAAGGCGGGCACCGTTTCCGAGCTGCACGTCGAAGAGGGCGAGGCGGTCAACTCGGGCGCCCCGATCGCCACGATCTCCGCCCCGGCCGGCGAGGCCGAGGCGCCCGCCGACGGCGAGTAGACCCGGGCGCCTGCGGGCGCTGCCCGACTACCCTGCCGGGCATGTCCCCCGACGCCGGACCGCAGGCCTGGATCGCCGAGTACCACGAGGCCGAGGCGGTCGCCGGCCTGCTCGTCGAGTTCCGTGACCACCTGGGCAAGGACTGGCCGTCGGCCAACGCGTTCCTGGCCGGAGTGGAGCGCCTGATGGACGACCGCGACACCGACTTCGTGCTCGGCGCGACGCACCCCCACGCGCCGCCGACCGGCGTCGTGCAGCTGCGCCACCGCTTCAGCGTGTGGATGGCCGGCGGCGACTGCCTGATCGAGGACGTCTACGTCAGCGAAGCGTCCCGGCGCCGTGGGGTGGCCCGCACGATGCTGGACCGGGCCACCACCCGGGCCCTGGAGCGCGGCGCCCGGCGCCTGGAGCTCGACGCCGACGAGCACAACGCCCCCGCCCTGGCGCTCTATGCCTCACTGGGCTTCGCCGACCACGCCGACGGGCAGGACGGGCGGGATCTGTACCTGCGCCGGCATCTACCGCACGAGTGACCGATGGTGTTCCCTGGCCTTCGGTAGATGCCGCAGCATCTACCGCACGAGTGACCGATGGTGTTCCCTGGCCTTCGGTAGATGCCGCAGCATCTACCGCACGAGTGACTGATGGTGTTCCGGGCGGCTACCCGACGATCGCCGCGGCGGTGCGGTGCGCCAGCGACATGATCGTGACCATCGGGTTGACCCCCGGCGCGGTCGGAAAGGCGCTGGCGTCACCGATCCACACGCCCCTGACGTCGTGCAGCTCGCCGCGCCCGTCGGCCACCGACGACCCGGGGTCCGAGCCCATGCGGCACGAGCCCATCTGGTGGGCGGTGAAGCAGGCCACGTCGTTGGGCGCGTAGCTGGCCGCCTCCAGGCGCGCGAGGAAGGCGTCAAGGTCGTCGCCGCGGCGCCAGCGGTGCTCGTCCAGGTGGGCGGTGAGGATCTCGGTCGCCCCGGCGGCCTCGTGCAGGCGAACCAGTTCGACGTGCGCGCGGACGGCCAGGCGCCGGTCGACCTCGTCGTTCAGGTCCCAGCGCATGAGGGGGCGGCCGATGGGGTCCAGGACGACCTCACCGCTGCCGTGGTCGCGGGCCACGGTGATGAACGGCGCCATCCAGCGCAACGCGCTCATCGCCTGCTTGTGCTGCTCGCCGTCGGTCCACGGGAGAGCGCCGCTGAGCATCCCCGGCATGACCGCGGTCGCCTCCAGCAGGAAGCCACAGCCGTCCTCCACGTCAGCGAAGTGGTCTGACAGCGCCGACTGGACCTGCCCGTTCCAGCCCTCGATCGGGTCCTCGTACACGCCGTAGACCAGGAAGGCCGGGTGCAGGCGCAGGTGCTTGCCCACCGCCGGCCCGCCGATGCCGCTGCGCAGCAGCAGCGCCGGGGACTCGATCGAGCCGCAGGCGACGACGACGGTCCCGGCCTCCACCGTCAGGGCGGTCGTGCTGGCGTCCGCATGCGTGACGGTGGCAGCCACGCCCGCGGCCCGCCCGTCGTCGACGAGGATGCGGTCGGCGTGGCAGCCGACGACGGCCAGCCCGTCGTGGTCGGAGCAGTCCTGCAGCCACGTCTTCATCGCCGACCGCTTGCAGCCCTTCTGGCAGCCCATGAGGCAGTGCCCGCAGAACTCATCATCGTCGTCCAGGGAGGCGTTGCGCCAGATCGGGCGGTGCTCGATCCCGAGCGCGTCGCAGCCGGCCATCAGCTTGCGGTGCGTGGCGTTCTGGGTGGTCGCCTCGGTGTTCGCGCCCAGGCGCTCGAGGACGACGTCCATGTGCTCGATGAGGAAGGCGTCGGAGGCCACGCCCTCCAGGCCGTGGGCCTCCCACTCCTGACGGATCGCGTCCGGCGTGCGCACGCAGTTCATGTAGTTGACGACCGTCCCCCCGCCGAGCGTGGCCCCGGCCAGCGTGGCGATCGACCCCGACTCCGAGCCCAGCAGCCCGCCGCCGTGATACAGCTCGAAGTAGCTGGGGACCTCGAGGTTGTGGAAGTCGGACTCGCTGCGGTACTGCCCGGCCTCGAGCACGAGCACGCGCTGCCCGGACTGCGCGCACCGGGCCGCGATGACCCCGCCGCCCGCACCGGATCCCACCACGCAGACGTCGCAGGTCAGCGTCATCGCGTCACCCTCCACGGCCTGGAGGTTCAGCGTCTTGGGCGCCTCCTCGGGGGTGGGCGGCGCGGACTTCGGCCCCGGGAACCCGATCTGCTCCCAGTTGGGGTTGCCGCCCTCCGCGTCCGGTCCCGCGTAGAAGAACAGGAAGGTCAGGTTGCGGAAGGCCTTGAGGCCGAGCTTGGCCGCCGGGTCCGCGTTGAAGGCGTGGACGAGCTGTGTGCGGCCGGCCAGGTCGGCGCCGTCGAAGCTCTCCGCGGCCAGCGCGTCCAGCAGCCCGGCGAACTGGGCGACCTCCTCCGGGAGCATCACCTGGGCCATGAGGCCCTCGACCTGGGCGGGCACCTGCAGATCGGTGGCGCTCCGGGCCATGAACTCGCGCTCGGTCGGGTCGTGCGAGCCGGAGTCCAGCGCTGGCACGAACGTGTCGCACAGCGCCTCCAGCGTCGAGCGCTGCGCGTCGGTCAACACGGCGGGGGCGGCAACAGCCATGGGGGCGCTCCTGTTCGGCGGGTGAGGACGGTTCGCGCGCGAACTTACCACCCACGCGCGCCCCGTCGCAACGTCAGCCGAACAGCGCGGTCACGTCGACCGGCGGCGCCCCGAGCGGAGCGTCCACCTGCTCGCGGTCGCCGTGGCGCATGACGCTCGCGTACTGCTCGCCGCGCGGGTCCCGGTGCACGACGAGCGTCCGCGTGGGCACCTCGGCGATCCAGTACTCGACGACGCCGGCCCGGGCGTAGAGGGCCACCCTACGGCGGTCGCGTCGCAGGCTGGACACGACGACCTCGACGGCGAGGCGGGCGGTGCCCGGCACCTCGTCGCGCCGGATCTGCTCCAGCACGAGGAGGTCGGGCGAGATGAAGCCATCCGGGATCAACAGCGTGCTCTGGACGTGCACGTCCGCCTTGGCCGCCGCGACACCCGCGACCAGGTGCCGGTTCAGCCAGGCCACCGCCGAGATGTGCTCCGGGGTCGTCGTGAACGGCCTCACGTCGTACAGGACGCCGTCGACGAGCTCCAGGCGGTGTTCGTCGGTGACGATGCCGGCCTCGTACATGCGCCCGACGTCCTCGACGGTGAGGCGGTGCAGGGATTCGTCGAGCAGGGACATGGCTGCGTCGAGCGTAGCGAGCGCGGGCGCACGCGTCACCATGAGCCCGATGCGATGTCGTTCCAGTCAGGCTCGTCGGTCTGCAGATCGTGTCTGGAGCGGTGACCGGCGCGGGGTGAGGGCATACCCGACACTCCCGCGAAGCGAGTCTCCGAACAAGGCGTGATCGCGTCGGCGTAGCGCCGATCGTGTGACGCGGCCCCGCGCCCAGCGTCCACTCCCGTAGCCCGCTACGCGGGAGGTCGGAGCCCGCGGCCTCCGGGCGCGAAGGCCATGACCTCGATGCGATGCCCCGCGGGCGAGTGGACGAAGGCGCGCGGAGAGTCCCAGTAGGGCTCGCGGTCGACGACCTCGAAGCCGGCGTCACGCAGCGCGAGGAGCGTGTCGGTGTAGGCGTCACGGACGACGGCCAGGTGCGCGCGGCGCAGGATCGTCGGCTCGTCCTCGTACACGAGGTGGATCTGGTGCCCGGACGCACCGACGTCCTGCAGCCAGCGCGAGCGGCGCTGCAGGTCCTCGGTCAGCGCCGGGATCTCCGGGTAGCCGAGCAGGCCCCAGAACGCGACCTCGGCGTCCGCGTCATCCCGGCGGATCTCCAGGGAGGCGTGGTGGAGCATCAGCCGGCCTTCGCGAGGTTGGCCGCGTGGACCCGGCGCTGCTGGGCGTCGCGGCGGGCGATGGGCAGCTTCCAGTCCTCGAGGTAGGTGAGGTCCTCCCGGAGGATCGCCAGCGCGCGGGGGCCGTCGAGGACCTCGCCGTGGCCGGGGACGACGTGGTCGGCCTGCTCGACGAGCGGCCGCAGGCGCTCCAGGGTGGCGGCGTAGGCGCTGCGGGACCCGCCGGGGCTGAGCATGGGGAGCTCCACGGGGGACAGGTGGTCGCCGGCGACGAGGATCCGCGCCCACGGGATCCACACGGCCATGCCGTCGGCGGTGTGGCCGCCGGTCGGGTGCAGGTCCAGGGTGTGGTCGCCGACGTCCAGGTGCCCGGGGACGGGCAGCGCCTGCAGCTGTCCGAGCGACAGGGGGGACGGCCGCGTCACGTACCACTGCTCGTCGAAGTCCCGTAGCTCGCGGGCCGCCTGCCCGGGCTCACCGGTCAGGCGCGCGGCCGTCGTCTCGGGCACCCCGAGCGGGGCGTCGGCTCCGAAGGCCAGGCGCCCGAGCAGGTGGTCCCAGTCGCCGTGGGTGGCCAGCAGTCCGGTGAACGGGAACCCGGACTGCGCCAGCAGGGTCGGCAGGACCTCCAGCTCCTGCGGCAGGACCGGGGAGTCGACGACGAAGGCCTCGGCCGCCGGCGCACCGTCGGAGCCGTCCGCACCGTCGACCGCGCCGCGCACGATCGTGCACGTCGTCTGCCACCCCGCGGAGGTGGCGACGAGGACGTCGGGGTGCAGCGAGACGACGCGCACGGGACGGGCGGCCGCGGCGGAGCGTCCCGTCCTACAGGCCGAGCAGCCGGGCGGCCTCCAGCAGGGTCTTGACCTCCGCCGTGGGCTTCTTCTGCCCGGGCTCGAGCTCCTCCTTGTGCCGGTTGACCCACACCACCGGGATCTTCGCCTTCAGGCACGGCTCGACGTCGTGGTAGTAGCTGGAGGCGACGTGGACCCAGCCCTTCTTCGTGCCGATGCGCCGCGCGAACTCGTTGAAGTGCGCGGGCTCGGGCTTGTAGGAGCGGACCTGCTGCGCAGTGACGACGAGGTCGTAGTCGCCGGGGATGTGCCGGCGGGTCTGACCCAGCAGCTTGTCGTCGATGTTCGACAGCAGCGCGGTCTGGTACTTGGAGAAGAACTTCTTCAGCTGCGGGGCGGTCTCGCGGAACGGCGCCCAGCGCGCCACCGAGTCGGGCAGGAAGCCCGCGCGCGAGGGCTCCAGCGACCAGCCGATCCCCTTTGCCACCTGCACGGCCGAGCGTCGCAGGACCTCGGCGTAGAGCTCGTAGGAGCCGCTCTGGACCTGCTTGGAGGTCTCGTGGAACAGGCGGATGATCTCGTCGCGGTCCTTGTCCTCGATCGTGAAACCCTCGCGGGAGGCCTCGCGCTTGAAGGCCGAGAAGATGCCGGTCTCCCAGTCGATCAGCGTGCCGTACACGTCGAAGGTGACCCACTGGATTTTCGCTGGAAGCGCCATGAACTGCCATTGTGGCAAAGGGGACACGTTCGGGGCCGGTCGCATGGGCGCCCAGAGCCGCCGCCGGCGTAGGGTGGCGCGCATGAGCGCAGCTTGGGACAGAGCCGACGTCATCGTCGTGGGGGCGGGACTGGCCGGCCTGGTGGCCACCGCCGAGCTCGCGGACGCCGGGCGGCGCGTCCTCCTGCTCGACCAGGAGGGCGAGGCGTCCTTCGGTGGCCAGGCGTTCTGGTCGCTCGGCGGGCTGATGTTCGTCGACAGCCCCGAGCAGCGACGAATGCGGATCAAGGACTCCGTCGAGCTGGCCTGGGCCGACTGGCTGGGGACCGCCGGCTTCGACCGCGTGCAGGACGCCTGGCCGCGGAAGTGGGCGCAGGCCTACGTCGACTTCGCGGCCGGCGAGAAGCGCCCGTGGCTGCACGGGCAGGGCATGCGGTGGATCCCGAACCCGGGCTGGCCGGAGCGCGGCGGCTCGCACGCCGACGGGCACGGCAACTCGGTGCCGCGCTTCCACGTCACCTGGGGCACCGGGCCCGGGGTGCTGGCCCCGTTCGAGCGTCGCGTGCGGGCGGCCGTCGCGGCCGGTCGGGTGCAGCTGCGCTTCCGCCACCGCGTGACCGCACTGACGGCGTCCGACGGGACGGTCACGGGGGTGACGGGCGAGGTCCTGGTCCCCACGGGCGTGGTCCGCGGCGCGGAGTCCTCGCGCGAGGTCGCGGGCGACTTCGCCCTCGACGCGCAGGCGGTCCTGGTCACCACCGGCGGCATCGGGGGCAACCATGAGCTCGTGCGCCGCCACTGGCCCTCGCGCCTGGGCGCGCCGCCGGAGCGGATGCTCTCCGGCGTCCCCCACCACGTCGACGGCCTCATGCAGCAGACGGCGAAGGATGTGGGCGCGGCGGCGATCAACGAGGACCGCATGTGGCACTACGTGGAGGGGATCCACAACTGGGACCCGATCTGGCCGCGGCACGCGATCCGGATCATCCCGGGGCCCTCGTCGCTGTGGTTCGACGCGCGCGGACGGCGGCTGCCCGGCCCGCTGTACCCCGGCTACGACACCCTGGCCACCCTCGACCACATCATGAAGACGGGGTATGACCACACGTGGTTCGTGCTCACCGAGAAGATCATCGAGAAGGAGTTCGCGCTGTCGGGCTCCGAGCAGAACCCCGACACGACCTCCAAGTCGATCCGCGCCGTGCTCAAGGACCGGGCCGGCAGCGGGCCGCCGGCCCCCGTGCAGGCGTTCAAGGACCACGGGGTGGACTTCATCGTCGAGCGCGACCTGCCAGCGCTCGTGCGCCGGATGAACGAGCTCGTCGGCGGCGAGCCGCTCATCGACCATGACGCGGTGCACGCCCAGATCGTGGCCCGCGACCTGCAACTGGCCAATCCGTACGGCAAGGACGGGCAGCTCGCCGCCATCCACGAGGCGCGCAAGTACCTGGCCGACCGCATCACCCGGGTCGCCTCCCCCCACCGGATCCTGGATCCGGACGCCGGGCCGCTGATCGCGGTGCGGTTGAACATCCTCACCCGCAAGTCCCTGGGCGGCCTGCACACCGACCTGGACACCCGCGTCCTGCAGGCCGACGGCGAGCCGCTGCCGGGCCTGTACGCCGCCGGCGAGGTCGCGGGCTTCGGCGGCGGCGGGATGCACGGCTACCGGGCGCTGGAGGGCACCTTCCTCGGCGGCTGCCTGTTCTCGGGGCGCGTGGCCGGGCGGGCGATCGCCGCCGCGGTCGCCTGACGCGCTCGCTGACAGCTGACGCAGGGTATGCCTGCGTGAGGTGTCATCGGACACGACGCGGCAGCCGGGTCAGGCAAGGTCGACGAGCCCAGCCACACCGCGGGCCAGCCGCTCGTCGCGCGTCACCAGGGTCCCGCTCAGGCCCTGAGCCAGCGCCACGTAGAGCCCGTCGTAGGTGGTGCACGTTTCGCGCAGGTGCCACGCACCGCCCAGAAGCGCAGCGTTCGGATGTCGGCGCACCGCGAGCTGACCCAGCTCCTGGCGGGCCGTCTCGGCGGCCTCGAGCGTCAACTTGGACCCGCGGACGAGGCCGCGCAGGACGTGTGTCACCTCGACGTCGGCGAAGGCCGGGCAGTGCGCGTCGCCGGTCACCGCCGCCCGCTCGCGCTCCTCGGCCCGCCCCAGAAGGTAGGCGACGAGGACGGACGCGTCGAGCACCCAGGTCACGCGCGGCGACCGTCGTCCCGGGCGGCGAGGATGTCGTCCGTGGTGACGGCAGCGGCCGGTCGACCATGGATCCGGGCGTCGAGCTCCTCCGGGGTCGGGGTCCGCGCGGCACGCTGCACCTCACGAAGGACGTAGTGGCTCAGGGAGACGCCGGCCGCCGCCGCCCGGGCCTTGAGCGTCCGGTGCACGTCGTCGGGGACATCACGAAGTTGAATCAGACCCATCGAATGATGATGAGACCATCCAGACCGCATGTCAAGGTCGTTGACCCGGCCCGGCGTATAGCATCGCCCGTCGCTATGGACCTCCTCGAATATCAGGGCAAGCAGCTCTTCGGACGCCACGGGCTGGCGGTCTCCGACGGCCAGGCTGTCACCACCGTCGACGATGCCGTCGCCGCCGCGAACCAGATCGGCTACCCGGTCGTCGTGAAGGCGCAGGTGCTCATCGGCGGGCGCGGCAAGGCGGGCGGGGTCAAGCTCGCCGCCGACGAGGCGCAGGCGCGCGAGCACGCCACGAGCATCCTCGGCCTGGACATCAAGGGGCACATCGTCCGCACGGTGTGGATCGAGGCCGCGTCGGACATCGCCACCGAGTACTACGCCTCGGTGCTGCTGGATCGCGGCGCCAAGAAGCCGCTGATCATGTTCTCCAGCGAGGGCGGCGTGGAGATCGAGACCGTCGCCGCACAGACCCCGGAGAAGCTCGTCCGCGACAACGTCGACCCGCTCGTCGGCCTGCAGCGCGACCACGCCGTCGACATCGCCAAGCGCGGGGGCGCCGACGCGGACGTCGTCGAGGGCGTCGCCGACGCGCTCATGGCGCTGTACGAGGTGTGGACGCAGGAGGACGCGTCGCTGACGGAGATCAACCCCCTGATCGTCACCCCCGACCGCAAGGTCAGGGCGCTGGACGCCAAGGTGACCCTCGACGGCAACGCGCTCTTCCGGCACAAGGAGAACGCCGGCCTCGGGGACTCGGCCAACGCCGACCCGATCGAGGTCCGGGCGGCCGAGCAGGACGTCATCTACGTCAAGCTCGACGGCGACATCGGGATCATGGGCAACGGCGCGGGGCTCGTGATGAGCACCCTGGACGTCGTCGCGCAGTACGACGGCAAGCCCGCCAACTTCCTGGACGCCGGGGGCGGATCGGACGCCGCGAAGGTCACCCAGGCCATCGAGCTGATCCTCTCCAACGACGCTGTCAAGGCCGTCCTGCTGAACATCTTCGGTGGCATCACCCGCTGCGACGAGGTGGCCAACGGCCTGGTGCAGGCATTCGCGCAGCTCAGGCCGACCGTCCCCTTCGTCGTGCGCCTGGACGGCACGAACGACGAGGCCGGGCGCAAGATCCTGGAAGAGGCCGCGCTGGAGAACGTGCACCCGGCCAAGACGATGGACGCGGCGGCCGAA
>JBBSUL010000127.1:0-9960 GCA_038234375.1 Solirubrobacterales bacterium
GGGGGCATGTGCCGCAACATCCGCCAGCTCCACAACTTCGCGCCGCCGGCCACCGAGGACGAGGTCCGCGCCGCCGCCCTGCAGTACGTGCGCAAGGTCAGCGGGTCCACGAAGCCCTCGCAGGCCAACGAGGCCGCGTTCGCGCGCGCCGTCGACGCGGTCGCCGCCGTGACCGGACGCCTGCTCGACGACCTTGTGACCTCGGCCTCGCCGAAGGACCGCGAGGTCGAGGCCGCCAAGGCCCTAGCCCGCAGCGCCGAGCGGTACGGGGCGCCCGCCGCGCGCGCCCGCGCCTCGTAGGTCCCGCACCGCTCTGCCGCGTCGCCGTAATCCCGGCTGCCAGGCCCCGGCGGCCGGGGCGGTGCGGGCCCTGCTACGGTAAGCTACCGTGAACGTAAGGAAGAGATTGCCCGGTGCGGTGGGCGCCGAGCACGAGCACTACAAGTGGTGGGCGCTGTCCTGCACGAGCCTGGGCATGCTGCTGGCCACCCTGAACTCCGGGACGCTGGTCATCGCGCTGCCCGACCTCGAGCGCGCGCTCGGCGTCGACCTGCTGCTGCTGGTCTGGGTGATCCTCGCCTTCATGATCGCCTCGACGGTCCTCGTCCTCACCTTCGGGCGGCTGTCGGACGTCTACGGCCGCAAGAAGGCCTTCGTCGCCGGGTTCGCGATCTTCACCGCCGCCTCGCTGGGCGCGGGCTTCGCGACCGGCGGCACCGACCTCATCCTGTGGCGGATCGTGCACGGCGTCGGCGGTGCGCTGCTGTTCGCCAACGCGACCGCCCTGGTCACGGACGCCTTCCCGCGTGAGCAGCTCGGCCTGGCCATGGGCACGAACGTCATGGTCGCCGGCGTCGGGCTCGTGCTCGGGCCCGTCCTGGGCGGCGCGCTCGTGCAGATCTCCTGGCACTGGGTGTTCTGGTTCAACGTGCCGCTCGGCCTGGTGGGCACGGTCTGGGCCGCCGTCGTGCTGCAGGAGCTCGTCCGCCCCGAGCAGGATCGCACCGCCGACTGGTTCGGCACCGTCACCTTCGTCGCCGGCCTCACCGGCCTGACCTACGGCATCTCGCGCGGCGGGCTGAACACGTGGACGGACGCGATGACGATCGGGCCGCTCGTGGTCGCCGCGGTGCTGCTGCCCGCGTTCGTGCTCGTCGAGCGGCGCGCCCGCGCCCCGATGCTCGACCTGTCCCTGTTCGCGGACCGCGGCTTCAGCGCGGCCACCGGGGCCGCCTTCCTCTCCGGCCTCTCGCGCTTTGCCATCACCTTCGTCTTCGTCCTGTACTTCCAGGGCGCGCTGGGCGACGACCCGGTGCTGGCCGGCGTCAAGCTCGCCCCGCTGGCCGCCGGCATGCTCGTCAGCTCCCCGCTGGCCGGACGCTGGGCCGACACGCACGGGGCGCGGAGCCTGGCCGCCGCCGGCCTGCTGGTCACCGCCGTCGGCCTGGCCGCGATGACGACGCTGACGGTGGACACGCCCTACGCGCTGACCGCCCTGTGGCTGGCGATCGCCGGTATCGGCTCCGGCATGTTCAACTCGCCGAACACCGCGGCGATGATGGGGGCCGTCCCCGCGCACCGCCGGGGCATCGCCGGCAGCACGCGGATGATGCTCCAGAACACCGGCTCGGTCCTGTCGATCGCGGTGCTTCTGGCCATCGTCACCAGCGGCGTGGACAAGGCGACGCTGCTGTCGATCTTCTCCGGCGTGACGACCGGCCTGTCACCGCAGGCCCTGGATCCGTTCATCCACAACATCCACCTCGCCCTGTGGGTGCTGGCGGCCAGTTCGCTTGCCGCCGCCGGCGTGTCCATGCTGCGGCCGAAGTCGGCGGCCGCGGCCGCGGCGCCGACTCCGTCCCCCGAGCCCGCCCGCGTGGCCGCATGACCGCGGGCGCCGCCGCGCCGTCGCTCGCCGACACCGCGCCGATGCGGATCGGCGAGCTGGCGCGCGCGACGGGCACGACGGTCCGGACGATCCGCTACTCCGAGGAGATCGGCCTGCTGCCCGCCGTCGGCGACCGGGGCGCCGGGAAGCACCGCCTCTACCACGAGACCGACGCCCAGCGCCTCCGCGAGCTACTGCGGTTGAAGGACCTGCTCGGCGTGTCCCTGGACGAGCTCCGGGAGCTGCTGGCCGCCGAGGAGGCCCGCCGGCTGCTGCGCGCGGAGTTCCGTGCGCAGGACACGCCGCCGGCGCGGCGCGAGGCGATCCTCGTCCAGGCCCGCGCCAACGTCGAGCGTCAGCAGACCCTCGTGGCGCGGCGGCGGGCGCAACTGGACGAGCTGGACGGTGAGCTGCGCGAGCGCCACGAGCTCATCCGGACCCGGCTGGCCGAGCTCGGCGTCAGCGCGGAGGTCTGACGGTCAACGGCGGTGCGACGCCCGGTCACGCGAGCACGCGGACGATCGCCACGAGGCCGACGGCGACCACGAGGCCACGCAGCGCGGGCTCGGACAGCCGCCGGCCGATGCGGGCGCCGAGCAGGCCCCCGCCGGTCGCGCCCGCCGCGATGAGCAGCGCCGCGAGCGGGCGCACGTCGGCCACGGCGATGAAGATGATCGCCGCGGTTCCGTTTGCCGTGCCGGCGAGCAGGTTGCGCAGCGCGTTGACGCGCTGCAGGTCCCCGGGCAGCGCGGCGCCCAGCAGGGCGAAGAGCAGCACGCCCTGCGCGGCGCCGAAGTAGCCGCCGTAGACCCCGGTCAGGCCGACGCCGGCACGCAGCGCGCGCCCGCTCGCCGGTGGCCCGGAGCCGCGGCGCGCGAGGATCGCCCGGGAGATCCGGGGCTGCAGGACGACGAGCACCAGCGCCACGGCGATCAGCACCGGCACGATCACCCGGAAGGCGCTGGCCGGCAGCTGCAGCAGGAGGATTGACCCGACCACCGACCCGCACGCGCTGAGCGCCGCGAAGGAGAGCGCCCAGCGCCAGCGCCCGCGCAGGTGCTCGCGGTAGCCGTAGACGGCGGTGGCCGACCCGGGCGCCAGGCCGACGGTGTTCGTGACGTTGGCCACCACGGGCGGCAGGCCGATCGACAGCAGCACGGGGAAGGTGATCAGCGTGCCCGAGCCGATCACGCCGTTGATCGTCCCGGCGGCCAGCCCGGCGGCGAGCACGGCGATCATCTCGGGCGCGCTCACGTGGGGGTCTTATCAGGCGGCGCTCGGCGGGACCCGCGGGCGGCGCGGGCGCACGCCGGAGCGCGGTCAGGAGCCCTGCGGCACGGCGTGGGTGCGCGCGTACTCCACGAACCAGTCCAGCGCCTCGGGGTTGGCCAGCGCGTCGCGGCTGACGACGGTCTCCGGGTCCCGCCCCATCAGCAGCTTCTTGACGGGGACCTCGAGGATCTTGCCGGTCAGGGTGCGCGGGATCTCGGCGACGGCGACGAGCTCGTCGGGGACGTGGCGCGGGGACGCGTCCCGGCGGACGGCGTCCACGACCTTGCGCGTCAGCTCCTCAGAGGCCTCGGCGGCGCCGTCGGCGAGCACCGCGAACAGCGTCATCCGCGAGTCACCGTTGCCGTCCGCGGGCGGCACGTCGACGAGCAGCGCGTCGGTGATCTCGTCGAGCGCGAGGATGGCCGCGTAGATCTCGGCCGTGCCCATGCGGATCCCGCCGCGGTTGATGGTCGAGTCCGACCGGCCGTAGATCACCGCCGAGCCCGTCGGCGTGATGCGGATCCAGTCGCCGTGCCGCCAGATGCCGGGGTACTCCTCGAAGTAGGACTCGCGGTAGCGCGCGTCGCCCTCGTCGTTCCAGAACCCGACCGGCATCGACGGCATCGGCGCGGTGACCACGAGCTCGCCGACGTCGTCGGTCAGCTCGTTGCCGTCGTCGTCGAAGGCGGTGACGGCGACGCCGAGGCAGCGCGCCTGCAGCTCACCGGCGCGGACGGGCAGGATGTCGCTGCCGCCGACGAAGGCGCTGGCGATGTCGGTCCCGCCGGAGATCGAGAACAGCCAGGTGTCCGCGCCGACGTGGTCGTAGACCCAGCGGAAGCCGTCGGGGGACAGCGGGGACCCGGTCGAGCCGACGGCTCGCACCCGCGACAGGTCACGGGTCTGCTCCGGCTCCAGGCCGGCCTTCAGGCAGCCGTGGATGTACGCCGCGCCGGTGCCGAAGACCGTGACGCCGGCCTCCTCGATGAGGTCCCACAGCGCGCCGAGGTCGGGGTGGGCGAAGCTGCCCTCGTACAGGACGATCGACGCTTCGGAGAGCAGCGCGCCGGCGAGCATGTTCCACATCACCCAGCCGGTGGTCGTCGTCCAGAAGACGCGGTCCTCCGGGCCGACGGCCTGGGTCAGGCGCCAGACCTTGAGGTGCTCGAGGAGGATGCCGCCGTGACCGTGCACGATCGCCTTGGGCAGGCCGGTCGTGCCGGAGCTGTAGAGGATCCACAGGGGGTGGTCGAAGGCGACGCGCTCGAAGTCCAGCGGCTCGTCGGTGGGTGCGAAGGCGGTGTCCCAGTCGCCCGCGTCACCCAGGTAGGCCAAGCGGACGGTGCGCTGCACGGTGGGCAGGGCGGCGGCGATCTCGTCCACGACCGCGGTGCGGTCGTGGGCCTTGCCGTTGTAGCGGTACCCGTCGCAGGCGAGCAGGACCTTCGGCTCGATCTGCGCGAAGCGGTCGATGACGGTGCGGGTGCCGAAGTCCGGGGAGCAGCAGGACCAGATCGCGCCGAGCGACGTGGTGGCGAAGAACGCCGCGAGCGTCTGTGGCACGTTCGGCAGGTAGCCGACGACGCGGTCGCCGTGGACGACCCCGGACGCGCGCAGCCCGGCGCGGATGCGCGAGGTCTCCTCGCGCAGGCGCGCCCACGTCCACTCCTGCAGGTCCGCGCCCTCGCCCTTGAAGCGGATGGCGACCGTGTTCTCGTCCCGGTCGCGGAAGACGTGCTCGGGTAGGGACAGGGCGACGTCCGGGAACCAGCGTGCGCCGGGCATGCTGTCGTCGGCGAGGGCAACCGTCGGGTCGCCGTCGGCCTGGACGTCGAAGCGGTCCCACAGCGTGCGCCAGAAGCGCCCGACGTCCAGCGTGGACCACTCCCACAGCTCGTTGTAGCTGCCGGCGCCGACATCGCGCATGAGCGCGTTGACCGCGGACGCTTCGACGTCCTCGGCGGTCGGGGTCCACAGGGGCTCGTCGGCGGTGGACATGGCGCCAATCATCGCATTCGCGCCGCGTCCGGGGTCATCCGGACGCTCGACGACGGCTCAGTCCGGCGGCGCGGCCGCGGCGTCGGCCTCGTCCAGCAGCCGGGCCCCGAGATCCAGGATGAGCGGCTTGATGTGCTCCCAGCGCCGGTGGACCTCGTCCACGCCGGAGATCGGGATCGCCATGACCAGGCCGCGGATGAGCGTGACCGTCGCCTCCAGCAGCTGCGGCAGGCGCCGGTCGTCGGCCAGGTCGGGCAGGAAGGCGGCCGCGGCGTGCAGGAAGATCCCGTTCAGGCGATGCTCGATGTCGCGCAGCGTCGGGGCCAGGTCGCCCTCGGCCCACGCGGCGGCCCACAGCTGGGCGGCGGCCAGGGCCGGCGGGGAGGTGAACTCGACCCACGCCTGGTCCAGCACGGCCTCGCGCCGGTCCGGGGAGGCCAGGTCGGTGAGGTCGACGGCGTCCAGCGCCTTGTCGGCCATGCCCAGCGCCAGGTCGGTGACGGCCTCGACGAGCAGCGCCTCGCGGGTCGGGAAGTGGTGCATGAGCGTGCTCTGCGCGATGCCCGCGCGCTCGGCGATGCGGCGCGTGGCCAGCTGGCCGTACCCCTCGTCGATGAGGCAGGCGACCGTCGCGTCGAGGATCGCCTGGCGGGTGGCGGCCCGCTGCTGGGCGCGCGTCGGGCGGCGCGGGGTCCGGCTCGCCGGGTTCTGCGCGGTCGGCGTCACGGGGTCAGCATAACCACTTGACCGATCGCACGATCGATGAGTATGGTGCCGTTGGCCGATCGGTTGATCGGTCAAAACACCGAAGCGAGCCCGAGTCGATGCCCAAACCCGAGATCCGCACCTCCCGCCTGCGCCGCGCCGCGGCGATGTCCGGCGTCGCCGCCTCCGTCGCCGCCCGCGAGGCGTCCGCCCGCGCGGTCACCGCCTCGGGGGACTCCGACGCACGCCGCGCGGTGGCCTCCCGCCAGCAGCTGAAGTCCGCCCGATCCCTGGTCAAGCTCTTCAGCGGAATGCGCGGTGCGGCCATGAAGGTCGGCCAGACGCTGTCGGCCGTCGACCTCGGGATGGTGCCCGAGGAGATCCGCCCGGAGTTCCAGGAGATCCTCGCCACCCTGCAGCAGAGCGCCGACCCCGTGCCCTTCACGGCGATCACGAAGGTCATCGAGGCCGATCTCGGCGAGAAGGTCGGGCGCGTGTTCGCCGACATCGACCCCGAGCCGATCGCCGCCGCGTCGATCGGGCAGGTGCACCGCGCGACGCTGCCCGGCGGGCGCGACGTCGCCGTCAAGGTGCAGTACCCCGGGATCGCGGAGGCCATCCACGCCGACTTGCAGAACCTGCGCCTCGGCCTCAAGCTGCTCAGCACGATCGCGCCCGGCATCGACACGGGCGCGATCGCCGGCGAGATCCGCGAGCGCATCACCGAGGAGCTGGACTACGAGCTGGAAGCCTCGAACCAGCGCGCGATGGCGCGCGTCTATCGAGGCCACCCGTTCGCGCTCGTCCCCGACGTGGTCACCGACCTGTGCCGCGAGCGGGTCATCGTCAGCGACTACGTCGACGCGCGGCGGTTCGCGGACTTCAAGGCGAACTCGACGCAGGCCGAGCGCGACCGGGTGGGCGAGATCATCGTGCGCTTCTACCTCAACGGGCCGATGCGCCACCGCCTGCTCAACGGCGACCCGCACCCGGGGAACGTCCTGTTCGCCGCCGACGGGCGCGTGGCGTTCCTGGACTTCGGGTTCTTCAAGCGGATGGGCGACATGGAGGTCGAGCACCTCGTGCAGACCACGCGCGCCACCCATGAGCAGGACGCCCAGAAGCTGCTGGAGATCGTCGCCTCGCTGGGCGCGCTGCCGCCGGACCCAAAGCTGGCGGCGCCGTTTTTAGAGAACTACGACGCGATCTTCGGCTGGCTGATGGTCGACACGCCGATGACCGTCGACGCCGGCCAGACCGCGGACATGATGCGCCGCTATACGCAGATGCGCGGGCAGGAGGGCTTTGACCAGCTCACGCTGCCGGCCGAGCACTTCGTGCTCATGCGCGGCGTGATGCTCGTCATCGGGCTGATCGGACAGCTACGGGCCACCAACACCTGGTTCGACACCGCTCGGGAGTGGCTCTACGGCGACCCGCCGGTCACCGAGCTCGGGCGCGCGGAGGAGCAGTTCTTCGGGACCCGCCACACCTACACGACAGGAGCACCGGCATGAGCACCGCCACCGCCACCGCCACCGCCACCGTGCCGCGCAAGCGGACGCCGACCTTGAACGGCATGGCCGTCGCGCAGGAGATGCTGCTGCGCGGCCTGTCGACCGACGGGCGCATGATGCAGGGCGTCGAGGGCACCGACATCGTGCGCTGGCGGATCGGGACCCGGGTCGGCTTCGCCCTCACCCATCCGGACTACGTCGACCACGTGCTCCACGAGGGCACCGCGAAGTACCACAAGTCGATCGAGTACGAGCTCCTGCGCGCGGCGCTCGGGCTCTCGATCTTCACCGACGAGGACGAGTCGTGGCGGCGCCACCGGATGATGCTGAACCCGACGATGTCCAAGCGCAACGTGCGCGGCATGGTCGACCTCATGATCGACCCGATCGAGGGCTTCATGACCGAGCGGTACACGGGCGCGGACCGCATCGAGATCGAGATGGTCGAGGCGATGACCGAGCTGACGCTCGACATTGTCGGCGCGTCGCTGTTCGGCAACGAGATGGGCGACCTGGCCCGCAAGCTCAAGCGGGCGGTCACCGACGCGTTGCGCACCGCGGAGGTCGCCGCGCGGCTGATGATGGTCGCCGACCCGCCGGTGTGGCTGGCCCGCACCTGCGCCGGCATCGTGCGGCACGCGCCGCTGGCGCTGATGCCGCCGCCGTTGAACAAGCCGAGCTGGGCGCTCAAGGTCATCGACAAGACGATGTGGGAGACGATCCACGAGCGCCGCGCGAACCCGAACGACTCGCCGGACCTGCTGAACCTGCTGCTCGGGGCCGGCGACGCCGAAGGCGGCCTGAGCCTGAAGCGGGTGCGCGACGAGGCGACGACGTTCATGCTCGCCGGGCACGAGACGACGGCCAATGCGCTGGCGTGGATGTGGTACCTGCTGGCCCTGAATCCCGACGCCCGCGACCGGATGCTCGAGGAGGTCGACACCGTGCTGGAGGGCCGTCGTCCCACGATCGACGACATCCCCAAACTGCCGTGGACGACCGCCTGCTTCGAGGAGGGCATGCGCCTCATGACGCCGGTCTGGGTCATCCCGCGCCTGTGCGTGGAGGACGACGTGATCGACGGGCACCACATCCCCAAGGGCGCCACCGTCTACATCCCCGTCGACAAGATTCACCACGACGAGCGCTTCTGGCCGAACCCGGACGTGTACGACCCGTCGCGGTTCATGCCGGGCGCGTCCAAGGGTCGCCACCGCAGCGCGTTTCTCACATTCGGCGGTGGCCGGCGCATCTGCATCGGGACGAGCTTCGCGCTCATGGAGGCGACGCTGATCGCCGCGATGATGAGCCAGGACTTCGTCTACGACCTCGTGCCCGGGCACCCGGTCGAGGCCGAGGCGACGCTTACGCTGCGCCCGCGCAACGGCGTCAAGATGATCGCCCGCCGGAGGGTCCACGCCGCCCGCGAGGCGGTGGCCGCATGAAGCTCTCCGGCGCGCGGGTCGTCATCACCGGGGCGGGCAGCGGCATCGGGGCGGCCACGGCCGCGCGCTTCGCCCGCGCGGGCGCCGAGGTGATCGCCGTCGATATCGACGGTGCGGCTGCGGACCGGACCTCCGCCGCCTGCCTCGACGCGGGGGCCGCGTCCCACCCGTACGTCTGTGACGTCGCCGACGCGGCGGCGGTGACCGAGCTTGCCGCAGCGGTCGACGCCGACCACGGCGACGTCGACGTGCTCGTCAACAACGCCGGGGTCGGGATCGCCGGGCCGCTGCTGGACTCCACCCTGGAAGACTGGGAGTGGCTGCGGTCGATCAACCTGGACGGGGTCGCGCACGGCTGTTACGCGTTCGGGCCGGGGATGGTGCAGCGCGGGCGCGGCCAGGTCGTGAACATCGCGTCCGGGGCGGCGTACATCCCGCAGCGTCACATGGCCGCCTACTGCGCCACCAAGGCGGCGGTGGTGATGCTGTCGCAGTGCCTGCGCGCGGACTGGCGTGGGCACGGCGTGGGGGTGTCGGTCGTGTGCCCTGGGGTCATCAACACGCCGATCGCCAGCGCGACCCGCTACCGCGGGCCGACGGTCGCCCGCCAGGGCCGCGCGGAGAAGGCGTTGGGCATGGGCCACTCGCCCGACCTCGTGGCCAAGGCGATCGCCGACTGCGTCAAGCGCAACCGCGACGTGGTCCCCGTCGGCCTGGAGTCGACCGTCGCCTACAAGCTGCTGCGCGGCGCGCCGCAGCCAATCCAGGGTCTCGTGGCCCGCGCCCCCATCTGATGAAGGAGCCCGCATGTCCCCCTCCACCGAGCACCACCGACTCGTGATCATCGGCGCCGGCATCGCCGGCGTCGGCCTTGGTGTGCGCCTGCGTCAGGCCGGCATCGAGGACTTCGTCATCCTCGAGCGCAACGCCTCGGTCGGCGGCACGTGGTTCGAGCACACCTACCCCGGCTGCGGCTGCGACATCCCCGCCAACCTGTACTCCTACTCGTTCGCGCGCAATCCGAAGTGGACGCGGATGTTCCCCCGCCAGGACGAGACGGCCTCGTCCCACGTCGAGTGCTTCATCTCCACTTTGAAGGCCTACCTGGGCACGTCGGTCCCCGGCTTCCCGAACA
>JBBSUL010000128.1:0-9685 GCA_038234375.1 Solirubrobacterales bacterium
AGCGGCACCGGCCGGCCGCTCGTCGACCACGGCACGCAGCTGGCGCTGCCGCTGGCCCCGCCGACCGCCCCCGGCCTGCCCGCGCTGGACGACTGGGAGGCGATGATCGCCGACTACGCGAGCACCGGAGTGACGACCGCCACCCATCCCGTCGCCCTGCTGCGCACCGCCCTGGAGGCCCAGCGGGCGACCCCGAGCGTCGGCCTCCCCGCCGCGCGGCACGGAGCCACCGTCCGGACCGGCGGCCTCGTCGTCGCCCGCCAGCGCCCCGGCACCGCCAAGGGCATCGTCTTCATGCTCGTCGAGGACGAGGGCGGCACCGTCAACCTCATCGTCCCGCCCGACGTCTACGAGCGCCACCGGCTGCTGGCCCGGACCGAGCCGCTGATCGTGGCCGAGGGCCGCCTGGAGCGTCATCCGGCCGGCGGCGGGCAGATCAACGTGCTCGTGCGGCGCCTGTGGCGCCTGGAGGCCGACGCGCGCACCGCCGCCACCGTCTCCGAGCTGCCCCGGGACGACCAGCGAGGCCACAGCACGCCGGAGGACGAGCGCGCAGCGGTCGCTGCCGCCGGTGGCGGCGGGGACTTCCGGGCGGTGGCCCCGCCGGTCATGAACTTCGGCCAGGGGCGACGGCGCTGAGCGCCGCCGTGAGCACCCACCCGCGCCGCGCCGCGCGGTAGGCTGCGCGCGTGATTGCCACCGCCGCGTTCTTGCTGTTCTTCCTCGTCGTCGGGCTCGGAGTCTTCTTCGTCGCCATCGGCGGCGGGCCCAGCGGGGCGCGGAAGAACCTCCAAAGCCAGAGCCGTACGGGCAGCCGGGCCACCGGCGGCGTGATCGTCGTGGTCATGCTCGCCTTCGGTGCCGGCATCCCGGTCGCCGTGATCGCGGCGAACACGAACAACCAGTCCAAGCAGGCCTCCGGCGGCGTGAAGCTCAGCGAAGCCCAGCAGGCGGGCCGCAAGGTGTTCGCCAGGAACTGCTCGACCTGCCACACGCTCGGGGCCGCCAACGCGGTGGGCCGGGTCGGACCGAACCTCGACGCCATCCGCCCGCCCAAGGCGCTGACGCTCAACGCGATCAAGATGGGCCGGGCCCGCGGGATGGGGCAGATGCCCGCCGGGATCGTCGACGGGGAGGAGGCCAAGCAGGTCGCCAGCTTCGTCGCCGCCACCGCCGGGCGCGACTGACGCAGGTCCGTCCGACGGGTGCACTACGGTCGTCCCGACCGTAAGCAAGGGTCATAAGTACCGCTTTGCAGGTGTTTTTTTCGCTGTTACGATGAAGGTGTCAAGCCGACCGGCGCGACACCGTGTCACCCAGCCGTATCCGTGGTGTTTGATCGAGGACCTGGGACATGACTGAGATCGCAGACGACAGAACCTGGTGGTCCGATGTGGAGCACCTGCACCCCGACAGTGGCAAGGGACGGACGACCACCCGCATCGCGCCCCCGGAACCGCGCTCGCGTGACGACCAGGGCGACGAGCGTCGCCCGTTGTCCTCCGCGCGCCGCACCGAGCAACCCGCCGTCCTGCGGCGGGCCGACGCGGCGGCGTTCGCCGACGCCATGGACATCGACGGGGCGTTCGGCGCTCCCGCCCCCCGGTCCTCAGGCTCCCGCGAGATCGTCCTGACCGGCGCCACATCAGCCGCGGTGGCCGTCGACCGCCGCCCCGACGCGCCCGAGCAGGACCGGAAGCCGCAGAGGGAGCGTCGTGCCGGGCACTCTGCCGCCGGCGAGCGCCGGGCGTCCCGTGCGCCCCAGGTGCGCGACTCCCGGACCGCCGCCGAGCGGATGGGCGGCCGCCCCGACCGCATCGTCATGTGGGTCGTGATGCTCGGGATGTTCCTCGTCTTCATCGCCGCCGCCGGCTCCTCCGCCGGCAGCTGACCTGACCTGGCCGGGGTGGCCCGGACAAGCCGGGGCCCGGTAGACCCAAGGCCCAGTCCACGGGCCCCGATACGGATTGTCGGTCTCGTCGGGGGGCGTTGGGTCCGCGGAACGGCCCGTTCGCGCGGCACCCCGGCCACCGGTCACACCGTCTCCGACCGACCACGGTCCGACGGATCGGCGCCGCACGTTCCCCGTGACCAGGCCCGGGAAGGTGCGCCACCGGCCCTGGAGCATCGGTCTGCCGGGTCGGCGCCGCACGTTCCCAGACACCAGCCCCGAGAAGGTACGCCACCGGCCCTGGGCACCGGTCTCATCGGGTCGTCGTTGTGATCGGTGGGGCGCGTGATCGGGGCTGCCCTCCCGCCCCGGACGCGAGCGACCGGCGCCCGGCGGTGTGGCCGCGACCTGGCGTCCACAAGACCGGCGCGCTTTGCCGCTGCGCACCGGCCCCGCCGTGATGACCGGCCCACCCCGGGCGTCAGCGGACCGGCGCGCCGCACGAAAGCACCCCACAACGGTCCGTTCGTGCGCCACCCCGTCGACCGCCGACCCGCACACCGACTCCCGACCGACAATCGGCATGCAGCCAGCCTCAGCGCCCCTGCACGACCACGGTGACCGACGACGCGTCCCGGTCGGCGCGGATCCGGACCGACCGGTCGCGCGCCTTGGAGATGACCCGACCGCCCGTAACGGTGACGCTCCAGCGCCCGGGCACCGCCGCCGCCGGCACCTGGATGACGCTGACGCGCGAGGCGGCCGCCTCCGCGCGGGGCGACCCCGCCCCGACCGGCCGCACCCGGGTCGTCGACCAGCGCACCCGCAGGCGCCCGTCGTCCGCGTCCCACGACCAGCCCAGCGGCGTCCCGTCGACGAGCACCGGGGTGGGGCGGGCCAGGATCGCCAGCTTGCCCGCCTTCACGGTGTCCGGGCCGGGGGGCACGTCGAGGCGGTGCACGAGCCCCTCGTGCGGTCGCGCGCAGCACGGGTCCTCGTTGAAGTAGGACCACTGGAGCCAGCCGACCATCGCCCGGTCGGCCGCGTCCAGCACCGCCGTCAGGCGCCCGGAGTCGTCGGTGGCACCGAACTCGGTGAGCAGCAGCGCGTCACCGCTGGCGGCGGCCTGCCGCTCGGCGTTGGCGAAGGCGGCCGGCCGGCGCACGTCGCACCCGGGAACGCCGATGACCGAGCTGCAGTACACGTGGAAGCTGAAGCCGGCCCGGTCGTCACCCAGGTCGCCGATGAACGACGGGGCGCCCTGGTTGAAGCTGACCCCCGGCTCGACGAAGACCAGCCGCTCGAGGTCGGCCGCCCGCACCCCGGCGATCAGCCGCGCGAAGAACGGCCGCAGCGTCCCCTCGTCGAAGGAGCGGCAGCCGTTGGCGTTCGCGCACTCGTCGGCGCGCGATCCGGGGTAGGGCTCGTTGAACAGGTCGTAGCCGATGATCCCGGGGACGTCCCGCAGCCGCGCGGCCACGACCGTCCACAGCCGGGCGATGTCGTCCTGCACGCCGCCGTCGTTGCCCCACAGCCCGTCGAACGGCGCGGCGTCGCGTCGGCCGATGCCCAGGCGGGCAGGCCCGAGGCGGTCGCGGACCAGCCAGCCCGGGAACCCCTCGCCTCCGGTCGACTCGGTGTAGTAGTCCTGGTGCAGGTCCACCAGGGTCGCCAGGCCGGCCGCGTGCAGCGTCCGGACGGTGGCGGCGATGTCGTCCAGGTACGCGCCGTCCACCGCGAACGGGGTGGGCGCGACGCCGGAGGCGATGACCCCCAGGCGGACGCTGGTGAAGCCCTGCGCGCGGATCCAGCGCGCGTCGTCGGCGTCGAAGCCCAGGCGCGAGGGCAGGTAGGGCGGGCGCTTGGCGACCATGTTCAGGCCGTGGGTGACCACGACGCGACCGGAGGCGTCCACGAGCCAGCGGCCGGCGTGCCGGACCGGCGTGGCGATGGTGGTCACCGGCTTCGGCGCGGCCTTGGCCTTCGTCGCGTTGCCCTTGGCGACGGTCGTGCCCCGGGTGGCCGCGCCTGCGTAGGCGGGCAGCGTCCCGCAGGCCACGGCGACCAGCAGGGACAGGAGGGATCGGCCGCGCACCTCGACGACCGTACGCGACCGGGGCCGGACCTGCGCGAGCGGGCACGACGCGCTGACCGACATGGGCCGGACCCTGGAGCCCGCGTTGGTGGCGCTGGGCGACTGGGCCCAGCACCGGCTCGACGAGGACCGTCGCCGCGCCGCCTTCCGCGCCGACCGACGCCCGAGCACCTCGACATCGCGTACAACGGAAGGTCATGCCGCCTGGGCCTTCCGGCGGTCGCGCCGACCCAGCGCGCCCACTAGGGTCCCCGGCCATGGACGAGCAGCCGACGACCGCCCCGGACATCATCACCGCCGTGCAGGAGCAGGGCATCCGCTTCATGCGCCTGTGGTTCACCGACATCCTCGGGCAGCTGAAGTCCTTCTCGATCAACGCCGAGGAGCTCGAGGACGCCTTCGAGGGCGGCATGGGCTTCGACGGGTCCTCGATCACCGGCTTCAACGCGATCGAGGAGTCGGACATGATCGCGATGCCCGATCCGTCGACCTTCCGCGTGATCCCCTGGCGCCCGGAGGAGCAGGGCGTGGCGCGCATGTTCTGCGACATCCAGACCCCCGAGCGCACCCCGTACGAGGGGGATCCGCGCCACGTGCTGCGGCGCGCCATCGACCGCATGCACGGGATGGGCTTTGACATCTTCAACGTCGGGCCCGAGCTGGAGTACTTCCTCTTCAAGGACAACAAGGGCACCGAGACCCTCGACGAGGGCGGCTACTTCGACCTGACCACGCTGGACGCCGGCAGCGACGTGCGGCGCGAGACCGTGCTGGCCCTGGAGCAGCAGGGCATCCACGTGGAGTACTCCCACCACGAGGTCGGCCCGTCCCAGCACGAGGTCGACATGCGCTACGCCGACGCGCTGAAGATGGCCGACGACTGCATGACCTACCGCATCACGGTCAAGGAGTACGCCATGAAGTACGGCTGGCACGCGACCTTCATGCCCAAGCCGCTGTTCGGCGAGAACGGGTCGGGCATGCACACCCACCTGTCGCTGTTCAAGGACGGCTCCAACGCCTTCTTCGACGCCGACGACACGTACTACCTGTCGGACGTCGGCAAGGCGTTCATCGCCGGCCAGCTGCGCCACGCGCGGGAGATCAGCTCGATCTTCGCCCAGTGGGTCAACTCCTACAAGCGCCTGGTCCCCGGCTACGAGGCGCCGGTGTACGTCGCCTGGTCGCGACGCAACCGCTCCGCGCTCGTGCGCGTCCCGCTCTACCACCCCGGCAAGGAGCTGACCACGCGGATGGAGCTGCGCTGCCCGGACCCGGCGTGCAACCCCTACCTGACCTTCGCCGCCCTGCTGCAGGCCGGCCTGGAGGGCATCGAGAAGGGCTACGAGCTGCCCGAGCCGATGGAGAAGAACCTCTACCACCTGGCCCCCGACGACCGCCGCCGCCTGGGGATCGAGCAGCTGCCCGAGACGCTCGGCGAGGCGATCGAGCTGACCGCGCAGTCCGAGCTCGTCCTGCGCACCCTCGGGGAGCACACGTTCAACCGCTTCGTGGAGATCAAGCGCCAGGAGTGGGAGGACTACCGCGTGCAGGTGACCCAGTGGGAGCTGGACCGGTACCTGCCGGTGCTCTGAGCCGGGCGACCCCGTGGACGACGACGCGCCGGCGGACGACCGGCTGGGCCGGCGCGGGCTCCGCGGGCCGGACGCCGCCGAGCCGGGGCCGCCGCGACCGTGGCCGCTGGGCGGCCAGTACGTGGTGGCCGCCGTCGGCGGCTCGCTGGCGCTCACCGCGGTCGCCGTCGTCAACGCCCACCGCCTCGGCCTGCGGCGCAGCTCGCTGGCGGCGGTCGCCGCCGCCGCTCTGGCGGCCGTCGTCCTGACCGGCGGGGCCGTGGCGGTGCTCGGCGTGGGCGATCTCGCCGCGGCGCTCGTGTCCCGCGTGCTGGCGCTCGCCGCCTGCCCGCTCGTGCTGGCCGCGCAGCAGCCCGCCGACCGCACCCATCGTGAGCGCGCGGCGGTGCAGGACGCCGACTACACCTACGGCTCGATCGCCGGGGCGGTCCTCGCGTCGCTGTTCGTCAGCTTCTTCTTCGAGCGCACGCTGGCCCTCGTGATCGGCGCCTGACCCGCCGCCCGCCGCCCGCCGCCCGGGGCACCACGAAGGTCTTCCCGCACCCTGCTGCAGAACGCCGTCCCGGGCGGTCGGCGAGCGAGCGACGGGGACGCCGCAAACTCGGCGAAAGCACGCTGGGACGAGGCGTTTGCCGTCCGACGCGGTGCGTACGTTCCCGGTCCGTGTCCCTGTGTTTCATCGAACCCGCCGACGCGATCCGGGTCATCGCCGATTCCGTGGGCCGTGAGGCCCGCCGGCAGCTGCTCGGCGAGCTCGTCCGGGCCTGGGTCGACGAGATCCCCGAGCGCGAGCTCAACGGCCACTACGCCAAGGCCGTCGCCGACCTCGACGAGCACGACCTGTCGATGCTCGCGGCCTGGCACGCCTCGCTGGAGGTCGGCCAGCCGATCGCCAACCGCGAGTTCCTCGTCAACGTCTACCCGACGCTGGGTGAGAACCGCCGCGAGGCGCTGAAGATCGCCGCCGGGTTCCGGGGCGAGGAGGCCTTCGACGCGGGCGTAGCCGAGGAGCAGGCGCTGGAGACCGTCCTGCCCCGGCTGTCACGCGACCGGGCCTCCGAGCTCGCGCAGGAGTGCATCGAGCTGTACCTGTGGGACCGGCTGGGCAGCGACAACTGAGGCCGCCGCTAGCGCGCGACGCCCGGGTCGGTCAGGCCGCCGCCGCGGCGGCGGCGCACGACGTAGAGGATCGCCGACGCGCACAGCACGCTGACCGGTAGGCCCGCTCCGTAGCTGCCGTCGGTGACGAGGTAGACGATCAGGCCGCCGATGATCGACCCGCCGATCCCGAGGGCGATGGTCTGCAGGATGCTCATCGGGTCCGGCCCGGGGAGCGCCAGACGCGCCAGGGCGCCGGTGATGAGGCCGCTGAGGGCCATGACGATGAGGAACCCGATCATCGTGCAGTCCTACCCGGTCCGCGCGCCGCCTGCACGCGGAGGCGCGCCGAGGCGGGCCAGCAGGTCGCGCAGCTCGGCGATCGCGTCGGCGGTGTCCTGCAACTGCACGGTCGACATCCCGACCGCCCGGGCGGCCTCGCAGTTGTGGGCGAAGTCGTCGATGAGCACGCACTCCTGCGGGGTGACGCCGAGGCGCTCGCAGGTCAGGTGGTAGATCGCCGGGTCCGGCTTGCGCAGGCCGACGTCGGAGGAGTCCACGACGTCGTCGAACAGGGCGTCGACGGGGACGTGCGGACGCCAGCGGGGCCCCCACTCGCGCACGTTGTTGGTCAGCAGGCCCATGCGGTAACCGGCGCGGCGCACGACCGCGAGCTCGTCGAGCATCGGCACGTTGGGCAACAGACCCTCGAAGTAGTGCTCGGAGAACTTCGAGAGGTCCAGCTCGCGGCCGAGGTCGGTGGACAGCTGGGCCGAGAGCTGGGCCAGGAAGTCGTCCTCGCGCAGGCGCCCGCACTCCAGCTCGACCAGGAGCTGCACGCCGGCACGCTCCCCGGCACGCACCATGGCCTCGCTCAGCGCGGTCTCGGGCAGGGCGTGCCGCTCGTTGATCTTCACGAACGCGCCGGCCAGCGGCGAGGTCAGGACGCCCCCGTAGTCGCTGATGACCGTGGTGATCGCCGCGTCGGTCATGCCGCGTCGGCCCGTCGCAGGATGTCGTAGCGGCCGACGCCGTCGCGGCCGTCCAGTCGCCAGCGGAAGAACGCGCAGTCCAGCCGCAGTCGGCCGAGGTCCAGTGATGTGCCGCACAGCACGTCCCCGGCGCCACGGTGCGGGTAGGCGTCCTCGGTCTCGTACAGCTCCAGGCCCGCCCGGCGCTGGCGGCCCGCGCCGTCGTAGGTCGTCGACAGGCGCACCTCCTCGGGCAGGATCACGGTGGCCATGCCGTCGGCGTCGGGGGCGCGGACGAAGATCGCGGCGGAGAGCGCCTCGTCGGCGTGGCTTGAGGCCTTCTTCGGGCGCACCGCGGTGGCCGTCACCCCGAGGTCGTCGCCGAGCCAGGCGCTGACCGAGCGCGCCACGGTGATCCGGTCCCAGTCCGGGGCGCCCCAGCTGTGGCCGCGCTGGCCCAGGCAGTCGACCGTCCGGGTCCCGCCGCGCACCCGGGCGGTTCCGGTGACGCGGCACAGCTGCTCGTAGCCCTGCATCCCGCCCGCGGAGGCCAGCGGGCCGTCGGCGGCGATCTCGCCGGGCTCGCTGAGCGCGACGAAGCGCAGGTCCAGCGCGACGGTCCCGTCCTCGCCGTCGAACTGCACCGTCCACTCCTGCAGCGGGACGACCGTCTGGGCACGCACCCCGGCCGCGTCGATGGCCTCGAACGCCGCCTCGGCCACCGCCAGGCCGCCGGCCGCCCGGACGGCCACGGGCTCGCGGCCGGAGAACACGACGGCCAGGCCGCTGGCCTGCGGCGCGGCGGTCGATCCGTCGGCCAGGCCGATGCGGACCATCGCGAAGACGTCGTCGGCGGCGTCACCGCAGGCGAAGGTGACGGCGTCGGAGAAGCCCGCCTGCGTTGCCGGCTGGGGGCGCTCGTGCTCGGGGGTGATCGCCATGGCGCTCATTCTCGTCGCGTGGCGTTCAGCGTGCGTCGTGGTCCAGCGCGGGCGGACCGTCGCCGGTCTCGCCGGTGTCGTGCGCGGTGCCCTCGACGTCGAACCCGGGACCCGGGCCACGCCCACCGGGCGGCCACGGGCCGGTGGGGCCGGGCGCGGCGCCGAACGCCGGCCCGCGGCGCACGGCCGCGGCCAGCTGCACGGAGAAGCGCCGGACGATGAGCTGGCGGGCGAGCGCCCGCGTCGGCGGCGCCAGCAGGGCGAAGCCGACGGCGTCGGTCACGAACCCGGGCGTGAGCAGGAAGGCGCCGCCGACGATGACCAGCGCCCCGTCGAGCACCTCACGCGCGGGCATGCGCCCCGTGCTCATCGCCTCGACGAAGCGCCGCCAGGCCAGCCGCCCCTGAGAGCGCACGATGACCGCGCCGAGCACGGAGTCCGCCAGCAGCAGGAGGATCGTCCAGCCGGCCCCGACCGCCTGCCCGACCTGAATGATCACGTACAGCTCGACGAGGGGGACGACGAGCAGGGCCACGAGCAGGAACGGCATGCCCGTCCAAGATAGCCCGGCGGCGCGCCAGGTCACCCGGGTCCGCCGCCCGGACGCGAAACTCAGCCTTCTTTCAAGAGTTTTCGCACAGGCGATGTCTACACTCGGGGACATGCTGACCGTTGACGATGTCGAGGCCGCGCTGAGCAACGTGATCGACCCCGAGCTGGGGCTCGACTTCGTGGAGCTCGGCCTCATCTACGGGATCGACCTCACCGGGGGGGACGTCCACGTGACCTTCTCCCTGACCTCGCCCGGCTGCCCGATCGGGCCGCAGGTCACCGAGCAGATCGAGGAGTTCGTCGGCGAGCTCGACGGCGTGCAGGAAGTCGCGGTGACGATGACGTTCGTGCCCCCGTGGACGCCCGACCGCATGAGCGAGGACGCCAAGTTCGCGCTCGGCTACTGAAAGCTGGTTCGCCTCTCCATGACCCGACGTCTCGTCCCGGCCCTCGCGGCGGCGGCGGCCGCCGCCGCCCGCACCCCCGCGATGGTCGCGGCCCCCGGGGGACGGGCCCCCGCTGCGCGCCCCGCAGGCGGCCCC
>JBBSUL010000129.1:0-9516 GCA_038234375.1 Solirubrobacterales bacterium
GACCTGAAGGCGTTCATCGACCTTCCGTTCCGGCTGCATGCTAACCACCCGCTGTGGGTGCCCCCGCTCAAGCTCGAGCGCCGGATCTTCCTCAACCGGCGGGCCAACGCCTACTTCCAGCACGGCGACGCCGAGTACTTCTTGGCCCGGCGCGGCGGCGCGGTGGTGGGGCGCATCACCGCGCAGATCAACCATGCCTTCAACGACCACCACGGCCGGGCGTGGGGGAACTTCGGCTTCGTCGAGTTCGAGGATGACCTCGAGGTGCTGCAGGCGCTGCTCGGAGCCGCGCAGGCGTGGCTGCAGGCACGCGGGATGGAGCGCATGGTCGGCCCGATGGACTTCGTCATGAACGACGAGTGCGGCGTCCTCATCGAGGGCTTCGACCTGCGCCCGATGGTCCGCCAGCCGTGGCACCCGACGTACTACCAGGCGCGCATCGAGGAGGCGGGCATGGTCAAGGCCATGGATCTGCTGATGTGGAACCTCGAGGTCGCCGACCGCGAGAAGATGCTCCCGATCCTGTTCGAGCTCGCCGACAAGGTCGAGCCCGAGCACGGCATCCGCCTGCGGAAGATGACGCGGCGCAGCCTGCGCGCAGACCTGGACATCTTCGGCGAGATCTACAACCAGGCGTGGAAGAAGAACTGGGACTTCGTCCCCTACGGCAAGAAGGACCTCGACGCCTACGGGCAGGAGTTGCAGCTCGTGTTCGACAGCGACTGGATGATGGTCGCCGAGCGGATCGACACCGGCGAGGCCGTCGCCAGCGCGATGACCTTCCCGGACGCCAACCAGTTCCTTGCGAAGATGGACGGCCGCCTGCTGCCGTTCGGGTGGATCCACTTCCTGCGCAAGAAGCGGTATATGGACCGGGTCCGGGTCGGATGGCTCGGCGTCAAGCCCGAGTACCAGCACACGGGCGTCGCGGCGAAGCTGTACGTCGAGCACTTCGACATGGCCGCCGTCACGAAGTTCAAGGGCGGTGAGATGGGCTGGATCCTGGAGACCAACAAGGCCATGAACCGCAGCATGGAGGCCATGGGCGGCCGGGTCGTCAAGAAGTACCGGATGTACGAGCGTGTCTTCGACTGAGGCCGCCCGCGCCGGCGCGCCTATCGGCCTCAGCCCCGGGGCGAGCGGGGTGCGGTCCGGAACACCACGTCCCACCACGGGGCGCTGACCCCGAAGCCGCGGGTGTCGTCCTGGAAGTGATGGCGCAGGTGGTGCTCGCGCAGGCGCCGTCCGACCGGGCCCTTCGGCGTGCGGTGATGGATCGCGTAGTGGGTCATGTCGTAGACGAGGTACCCGGAGAGAAAGCCGGCGCTGAGCGCGCAGGCCGAGGCGGACGGCAGGACGGCGACGAAGCCGAGCACGAACACGGTGCCGAGCGGGAGCGAGGCGCTGGGGGGCATGACCAGGCGCAGCGGGTCGTTGGGGTGGTCGTGGTGGACGCCGTGCATCATCCAGTGCAGGCGCGCGCCGAGGCCGCGCTCGGGCTCGAAGTGGAAGACGACGCGGTGCAGCCAGTACTCGGCCAGCGTCCATGCCGCGTAGCCGGCCAGGATCCAGCCCGCCAGGCGGGTCACGGTCACGCCGCCGGTCAGCGCGAGCACCGCGAAGGCGGCGATGATCGGCACGAACAGCGTGGGCACGACGAGCGGGCTCACGCGGGTGAAGCGGTCCATCCACGGCGAGTCGAACATCGGGGGGGAGGCCCGCAGTTCGTCGGTTCGCGTCAGATGCTCCCGCTCGGACACAGACGGCATAACGCCCGTAACCCTAGCGCTCACGTGCCACGCCCGGCGGTGCGCCCCGGCCCGCCCGGAAGGCCCGGTCCCCCGGTGACGGACGGGGAGGCTGCGGGCGGACACGGAGGCCGACGCGCCACCGACGGGCCCGGCGCCGGCACCCCAGGGGCAAGGCAGCGGCGACGCCCTGCGCGGGGGCGTGTGGTCCGCTGGAGGCAGGTTGACGTATCGCAGCAGTCTGGCCACACCGGTGGGCGCCTGGGCTGTCGGGAGGACCTGCGTGGAGTCTCGTTGTCCTATGACAGCAGCCAGACTCCACCCGTGGGAGCGGCGCCTGCCGGGGAGCCCTGCGCGGAGTCTCGGTGTCGTATGGCAGCGGCCAGGCTCCACCCGGCCGTCGGGGCGGTCCCGGACACGGCGACGGGCGGGATCCGACGTCGGCCGGGCGTAGAATCGAACCGTGGAACCCAGTGAAGGCGACACCGACCTGCACGCGCAGGCGGTCGACGGTGGCTTTGTGCCCGCGCCGGTCGTGACCCGGAGCGAGACGGTCCGCCGGGCGCGGCCTCACGTCGCGCAGGCGGCGGCCATCGCGGCGACCGCCTTCGCCGCCGGCGCGGCGGCCGTCGCCGCCGTGCACGCCGCGCGGTCCTCGTCGGCCCTGGGCCCGCGACGCGGGCCGGCGCGGCCGGACCGGCAGGTCGTCGCGCGCCGGCGGTACGTCGTCGACGTCTATCTGCTCGAAGCCCGCGACCGACCGTGACGCCGACCCTCACGACGGGCCCACGCTGGGGCGTGGAGGAGCGCGCCGAGCTGCGTCCCCGGAGCCCGCTGCGGCTCCCGGGCGCGGGCCGCGACGGCGTCGTCCGGCGTCGCGGCACCGTGCTGGAACGGGCTCTGCACGTCGGGCCCGCCATGGAGCCGGTGGTGGTCCGCTACGCCCAGCCCGCCTCCGACCGGATCGTCATCGGGGCCCGCGCAAACGATCGGGGCGCGGCCGTGGCGGCCATCGACCGGGTGCGGGCGACGCTCGGGGTCGACGTCGACCTGCGCGACTTCGTGGAGCGCTTCCGGCAGGATCCGCTCATCGGCGCGTCGGTCCGCCGGCGGCCCGGGCTGCGGCCCCGGGGCCGGGCCGAGCCGCTGGAGGCGCTCGTCTGGGCGATCACCGAGCAGCTCATCGAGTACGACCGCGCGGTCGCCATCCAGCGGTCGCTTCTGCGCGTGCACGGCCGGCGGGTGGCGTCGTGGGACGGCACGGGGACGCTGGTCGACCTCCCGTCGGCTGACACCCTCGCCCGACTGGCTCCGGCGTTCCTGCAGTCGTGCGACCTGTCCGCGGGGCGGGCGCTCGCCCTGGTGCGGGCCGCCGGCGAGGTCGCCACGGGCCGGGTGGACCTGCACGCCTCAGACCACGAGCGCGGCTGGCGGCGCCTGCGCGCGATCCCGGGCATCGGCACGTGGACGCTGGACGTCCTCGCCCTGCTGGGCCAGGGGCGGCTGGACCGCCTGCCCGCCGGTGACCTGGCCTACGTCAAGCTCGTCGGACGCCTGCGCGGCGGCGGCGACCCCAGCGCGCCGCGCGCCACCGAGGACGAGGTCCGCGCGGTCTTCTGCCCCTACGGCGAGTGGGCGGGCCTCGCCGGCCTCCACGCGCTCGGCGCGGCCGGCCTGTCCGGCTGATCGCTCACTGCCGGCTGTCCGCCCCGGGGGTGGCTTCGACCTTTTCTACTCCTTCGCCCGGCAGGAACTCGTTGGTGAAGGCGGCGGCGTTCGGCGGGTTGGTCAGCAGGTCGTTGCGCTGCATCCACTTGCCGTAGGCCTCCCACTCCTGGGGGTCCTGCCAGCCGTAGGGCTCGTCGGCCTTGGCCGGGAAGAACGCCGGCAGCGTCGCCGTGACCGCGGCGAGCTGAAGGCCCCGCTTGAGGTCTGGGTTCGCGGCGACCAGCGGATCCACGCCCGCCGCCGGGTCGGCCTTCACCGCGGTCGCGCCGCGCTGCAGGGCGAGGACGAACCGCCGCAGCAGGTCGCCGCGCTCACGCACGTCCTGCTCGCGGGCCACGAGCACGAGCTCGTCGTAGGTGGGCACCCCGACCTGCTCGACGCGGATGATCGACGGCTTCTTGCCCTCGCGCTGCAGCTGTACGCCCTCGTAGTTCCAGAACGCGCCGAGCGTCGCGTCGACCTTCTTGGACAGCATCGCCGGGACTAGGTTGAAGCCGACGTTGATCTCCTTGACGCGCCCGGCGCTGATGCCCTCCTTCTGCAGGATCGTCTTCAGGTAGGCCGACTGGTAGGGGATGCCTGCGGTGCCGACGGTCTTGCCGGCCAGGTCGGCGACCTTGGTGATCTTCGCCGAGCCCAGGGCGATGATCGAGGTCAGGGGCTTGGAGACGAGGGCCCCGATCCCGATGAGCTGCGCGCCCTTGTCGCGGGCGAGCAGCAGCTCCGGCTCGTAGGAGATGGCCAGGTCGATCTTGCGGGCCGACAGCAGCTTCAGCGGGGCGGCGGGGTCCGACGGGGTGACGAGCTTGATGTCCAGGCCCGCCCGGCGGAAATCACCGCGCTCCATGGCCGCGTAGATCGGCGCGTGGTCGGCGTTGGGGAAGTAGTCGAGCATGACGCGCAGCTTGGTGACCTTGGGCTTGGCGGCGAGGTCGTCCTGCTTCTCGCCGCAGGCGGTCAGCAGGGTCAGGCAGGCCAGGCCCGCCACGACGGCGGCGAACGGGTGACGGATCACGTCTTGAGTCCTTTCGAAGGGTGGGCCCACGGCGCCAGCCGGCGCTCGGCCAGCGACAGCGAGGCGTACAGCAGCACGGAGAACCCCGCGAGGACGATGATCGCGGCGAACGCGCGCGCTGTCTCCAGTTGCGGGATGGACTGCGCCATGAGGTGGCCGAGGCCTTCGTCCGAGCCCGCGGTCTCGGCCAGGACGGCCGCGATCGCCGCGATCGCGATCGACAGGCGCAGACCCGTGAACAGGGCCGGGAGGGCCGACGGCGCCTCGACGTACCGTAGGCGCTGCCAGCGCGTCGCGCCGAGGCCGGCCATGAGCTTGATGCGGCCCGCGTCGACGCCGGACAGCGCGTCCAGCGTCGGCACGACGATCGGGAAGAAGCACACGAGGGCGACGACGACGAGCTTCGGGGTCAGGTCGTAGCCCAGCCAGGCGGCCAGGAGGGGGGCCACGAGCACGATCGGCACGGTCTGGGAGGCGACGAGCAGCGGGTAGACGCCGCGGCGGACCGTCGACCAGCGGTGGAGGATCAGGGCGAGGCCCACGCCGATGACCACCGCGATGAGCAGGCCGATGCCCATCTCGCGGGCGGTCACCGTGAAGTTGTCCCACAGCAGGCCGCGGTCGCCCCAGGCGGCGGCGGCCACGTCGGTGGGGGAGGGGAGGAGGAACTCGTCGATCGAGGAGAGGGCCGTGTAGGCCTGCCATCCGCCGAGGAAGGCCACCACGATCAGCGCGGCGAGGATCACCGGACCACCCCGAGGGCGCGCAGGACCGCGGCGCGCACGGCTACGACGCCAGGATCGCTGACCGAGCGGGGGCGGGACTCGTCGACGGGGATCTGCTCCAGGACCCGGCCGGGCCGCGGGGACAGCACCACGATGCGGTCGGCCAGCAGGGCGGCCTCCTCGGTGTCGTGGGTGACGAGCAGGACGGTGCGCGGACGCGCGGCAAGGGTGTCGGTGAGCCAGCGCTGCGCGTCCGCCCGGGTGATGGCGTCCAGGGCGCCGAAGGGCTCGTCCAGGCACGCGACGTCCGCCCCGGACAGCAGCGTTCGGGCGACCGCGATGCGCTGGCGCATGCCGCCGCTCAGCGCCGCTGGCTTTGCGTCGGCGAACTCGGCCAGGCCGAGCGCGGCCAGCTCGGTGCGGGCGCGCGCCCGGGCCTGCTTGGCGCCGGTCCCCGCGACGCGCAGGCCCAGCGCCGCGTTGTCGGTGGCGCTGGCCCACGGCAGCAGCGTGTCGCCCTGGGGCATGAGCACGGTCCGTCCCGTCAGGTCCACGCGCCCGGCGTCCGGCGTCTGCAGGCCGCAGACGAGGTCCAGGAGCGTCGACTTGCCACAGCCCGAGGGCCCGACGACGGCGACGAGCTCACCGCGGCCGACGCGCAGCGACAGGCCGTCCAGGGCGACGGTCCCGTCCGGGAACTCGCGACGCACGCTGTCGACGACGACGCTGGCGGGGCTGAGTGTGGCGATGGCGGGAACCGACGGCGCCCGGGTCAACGACTTCATGGCTCCCTTCGCGGGCATTACCCCACAGGTTCGACGGGTCAGCGCCGGGCTTCTGGGCGCCATCTCAGCCCGCGTCCGCGAGCCCCCCTGGTTCTTCGTGCCCACAGCGTACCTCAAGCCGCGGGCCCGGCCATCCGGGTGGGGTGCTGACGAACACCGCGGTATGCGCGGCCTTCGTCAGCACCCCTCGCGCGACGGCGGTGCGGACGGCGGTGTGGTGCGCGTCAGGGGGTGGCGCTGCGGCGCAGGACCGTCGACAGCACCGCGGTCACCAGGACGCTGAGGATGATCGCCGGCTCCAAGGAGCCGATGCCGCCGGACGCGACGAGCGCGACGGGCAGGCCGGCGCCGAGCGCCCCGATCAGCGGCCACATGAGCAGCCAGCCGACCACGAGCAGGCCCCCGGTGCCGGCGGTGTCGGAGGAGGTGGCGAACGACAGGACGCTGGTCGGCAGGCGGCCGCCGCGGCGGGCGGACAGCGCCGCGGCCAGCGTCGCGACGGGCACGCCGAGCAGGGCGCAGGCCGCCAGCGCACCGCCGGGCGCGGCGACCGCGCTTGCGGCCAGGCACACGGCGAGCCCGAGGGCGACGCCGAGGGCGAGCAGCACCGCCGGCAGCATGGTGTGGGCGAAGAGGATGGCGCCCCAGCGGTCGGGCAGCAGGATGCGTGCGCGTCCGGGGACGTCGACCTCCTCGCGCAGCGGCTCCAGCAGCCGCGTCGCGGCGACGTAGAGCAGCAGCCCGCCGCCGAGCGCTGCGGTCACGCGGTCGGCGCTGACCAGCAGCAGCGCGCTGGCCGCGCCGCCGACGACGAGCGCTTCGGCCACCCGGGCGGGTGTCCGCCGCAACGCGGTCGCGCCGCGCCAGGCCAACAGGGAGCGCACGCTGCCGCGCCCGCCCCAGCGCAGCGTCCCGGTGCCCCGCGGCGCCTTGCGCGCAGCCCCGCCCTGCAGCGCCTTGCGCGTCGAGCGCGCGTCGAAGCCGGCCAGGGACGCGGCCGCTCCGGCCCGGGCCTCGGCGCGGCGCAGGTGCCGATCGGTCGGGCAGTGTCCGCAGCGCGACAGGACCAGCGCGACGGCACCCGCGGCCGCCACCCAGACCAGGACGACGGCCAGCGGCCACGCGGGCCCGCGGACCGGGGCGCTCGCCCAGCCCCAGGGCCCCGACCAGCGCTCCACGCGGATGACGCCCGGATGACGGTGACCGAGCAGGCCGAGGGCGATGCCCGCGGCGAGCGCGAGCCAGGTGGCGGGTCCGAGCACCCGCTCGACGGTGGCCGAGGTCTGCACGGCCCAAGCCCCGGCGACCGCGATCACGCCGACCGCCGCGGCGGCGACGATCAGCCCGACGGCGCGGGCACCGGAGATGCCGGGCCCGTTGCCGGCCAGGCCGGTGGCGGCAAGCCCTCCGACCAGCGCGCCGGCGACCGCGCCGGCGACGAACCGCGACGCCAGCCGCCGTGCCGCCAACTCGCGGCGGCTAAGCGGCGCGCCGAGCAGGTGCGCCACGTCGGCGACCGCGTACACCACCGGTCCCTGGTAAGCGCCCCAGCGGGCGACGACGACGAGCGCGATGAGCACGGCCGCGGGCCCCCAGGTCGCCCCGCCGTCGACGGAGATGACCTCCGACAGGGCGGTGTGCACGGTGTCGACGAGGCCGACCCCGAAGATCGCGCAGGTCAGCAGGACGGTGTAGACCTGCTCGGCGCGCTTGCCCAGGCTCGGGCCCGGGACGGTGGCCGTGCGCCACCGCCGGACCTCGCGCAGGCGCGCGTCGCTGCCCGGCGCCCCTACTGCCATCCGCGTTCCCGTGCCCGGTCGCGGACCTGCTTCCAGCGCCCGGTGTCCAGGACCGCACCCTCCTCCAGCATGACCGCCCGGTCGGCCAGGCCGTCGGCGAACGAGAGCTGATGGGTGGTGAACAGGACGGCGGTGCCCGCGGCCTTGGCCTCCTGCAGCAGCGTGGCCAGCAGCTGCTGGGAGGGGGGATCCAGGCCGACGACGGGCTCGTCGAGGACGAGCAGCTTCGCCGGGCGGGTCAGCGCGCAGGCCAGCTGGGTCTTCTGGCGCATCCCGCGCGAGAGCTCGCGCGGCAGGAACCCGCGGCGGTCGGCCAGCCCCAGGCGCTCCAGCAGGTCCTCGATCCGGTCGGTCAGCGTGTCGCGCGCCACGCCGTGTGCCAGGCCGACGAGCTCCAGGTGCTCGGCGATCGTCAGGTCGTCGTAGAGCATCGGGTTGTCGGGGACGAGGGCCAGGGCGGCGCGGGCGTGCTCGGCCTCGGGCTCGACGTGCGGGTCGGCTCCGTCCACGGTGACCGTCCCCTCGGTGGGGGTCAGCAGGCCGGCGACGATCCGCACCGCGGTGGACTTCCCGGACCCGTTGGCGCCGATGAGGGCAACGCACTCACCGGCCTTGACGTCGAGCGTCAGGGCGGACAGCGCGTTCAGGCGCCCGTAGCGGTGCGCCAGACCGCGCGCCCGCAGTACCGGCGGGTCCTTCCGGTGCGCGTTCATCGGACCGGGGTGGGCAGCCCGACGGCGCGGCGAGCGCCGCCGGTGACGATCAGGCGGTAGGAGCCGTGCGCAGCCCGCCGTCCGGTCCGGCGCAGGAACGTCGACCGTGACCCAGCAGCGAACGTCTTGACGGCCGGAGAGTTGGGGCTTGCACGGGTGCGGATCGCGCGCCAGTGGCCGTGCGTGTCGCGCCGCTGGACCGATACGGTCCGCCGGCCGATCGGTCCGCCGCGCAGGCGTCCCCAGACCTGCAGCCGCTCGTCGCTGCGCCGGCGGATGAACATCCCTACGGTGAACGACCGCGCGGCGAGCTTGGGGAGGCCAGATCCGGTCAGCAGCCCGGTGTAGAAGGCGCCGAATGGGCGCGCGGTCGAGTCGCTGATCCGCGTCGGCGCCGGCAGCTGGTCGGCGAGCAGGAACTGGGCCACCGAGACGACCTGCGGCAGGCGTCCCGCCACGTACTCCGCCCACGGCAGCCACTGGGCCTGCTGGCGCTGGGTCAGACCCTTGCGGTCGCCGACGGGATGGGTCTCGTATCCGAACTCGGTGAGGTGGATCTGGCGCACCGCCGGAGCGATGCGCCCACGCCGCGCGAGCGTGCCGAGCAGCTTGGCCAGGCGCGGCAGGTCGGCCAGGCGCACGTCGTCGGGGTGCCGGGGGCTGCTGCGGGCTGACGGCGGGGCGCCGACCGTGTACGGGTGGTGGGCCCAGCCGTCGCCGGGCAGGCGGGTGAATCCGGCACAGTCGCCGTGCCGGATCGGCCGCAGGCGGCGGTCCACGCAGGCAAGCTGGCGCAGGAAGCGCAGCGGCGGGACGGGCCCGCTGCCCGGGCGTCCCCCGACGCTGGAGGTGTTGCCGATGAGCACGCGCAGGCCGGGGCGCACGCGCTTGATCGCCGGGTAGGCGGCTGTGATCATGTGGCGGTAGACGCCCGGGCTGGTCGGCGCGCCGGTGGCTGACGTCCACTGGGGCAGGAGCAGGCCCGGGTGGTTGGGCTCGTTCC
>JBBSUL010000130.1:0-9450 GCA_038234375.1 Solirubrobacterales bacterium
AAGGTCGCGCTGAGCAGCTCGGCCAGCGGACGGAAGCCGTCGCGGTCGGTGGCGTCGAGGCCGTCCTGTTCGACGAGCATGTCGACGAGATCGGACCGGCGGAACGGGATGAACCGCGGCGCTCGTCCGTCGTCGTCTGCAGCGCGGGCGGTTCGGTCACGATCTGCCACGGTACCGGCGACGCCGTCAGCAGCGGCCGAGCGCCTGCTTGAGGGCGTTGGCGCACGCCGGCGCGGGCGCGGGCGCGGTGGGCTCGGCCGGCGGCGCAGTCGTCGTGGGCGTCGTCGTCCCGGAGGTCGTCGGCTTGGATGGCGTCGACGGGCTCTTGGCGGGCGACGTCGTGGCCGCGCCCGACGGGCTCTTGGAACCGGACGGCTTCGGCGTGCTGGCCGCCTCGCGTTCGGCCTCCCGGGCCGCCTTCTGACGCCGGGCCTTTTCACGCTTGGCCTTCTCCTTGGCCTGCTTGCGCTTCTCCTTGGGCTTCTTCTTGCGCTCCTTCTCCGCCTTGCGCCGCTCGTCGGCCGCGGCGAGCTCCTGCCGTGCCGACACGCCGTACGCGTCGTCCAGCGCCGACACGAGGCCCTGGTCCAGCGCGCAGTTGGCACAGAAGCCGTCCCGCTGCCACCCCTGTGCCCTCGCGACGACCTGGCTGGCGTAGGTGACGCCGAAGTTGTCGTGGCCGTAGTAGCCGTAGGCGGCGAGCCAGGATCCGCCGTCCAGCCCGCCGCGCGCCCCGCCGTCGGCCAACAGCTTGCCCGCGGCCATCATCGCGTCGAAGTCGTCGTACAGCGACGGGTGGTTCTTGGTGCGGTGGGGGTAGGACTTCGGCCGGTCGCCGGCGCGGAAGGCCTGCTTGTAACCGTCCCAGGTGCTGACCGGCCCGTTCGTCACGTTGAACTGCATCGGGCCGCCACAGCAGCCGAAGCTGTTCAGGCCGCGATAGGTGCCCGGCACGGTCGAGAACGCCGTCTCCTGCCGGTGGATCGACGCGATCAGGCGCCAGTCCACGTTGTAGACGCGTCCTGCCTCGCGGTACAGCGGCTCGAACCCGGCCTCGGCGGCCTTGGGCACGCGGCGCGCGGCCGTCCGCCGGTAGTACTCGGCACCGGCCTTCCGGGAGCCCTTGCGCTTCTTGGTCGTGCCGACGGGCGCGGCCGTTTCGGCCACGGCCGCCACGTACGGGGTCGGCGGCCCGTCGGCGAGCAGGTCGATCGGCGCGGGCCGCGGCTTGGACGCGTCGGGCGTGGACGTGCCGGCCCCGATGGCCACGCCGGACCCCGCGCCGACCAGGACCACGAGGACGACGAGGCGCAGCCGGCCCAGCCGGGCGAAGCCGCCCCGGACCCGCGACACGGACGGGCGCGACGGACGCCACCGGCCCAGCCGCGCAAGCCCATCCCGGACCCGCGACAGCGACGGACGCCACCGGCCCAGCCGCGCAAGCCCATCCCGGACCCGCGACAGCGACGGGCGCGACGGACGCCACCGGCCCATCCGCGCAACCCCACCCTGGACCCGCGGCAGCGACGGGCGCCACCGCCCGAGCCGCGCGAAGCGACCCCGGATACGGGACGGGGACGGGCGTGGCCGACGCATCACGAGCAGCTTGCCAGACTGGGCACACTGCTGCTGCGGTCACGTGGCGCCGCAGCGCGAACCCGTTTCCGCCAGAACACCGATCCGGGCCAGCGGCGCCGTCCGCGGCCGCGATCAGAAGCGGTTGAAGCGGCGCGGGTCGGTCTCCCCGCGGTCCACGCGGCCGTTGTGGTTGCGATCCTCGCGGCCGTCGATCCGCCCGTCGTGATCGGTGTCCCGGCGCGCCGGGTTGGTCGTCGTCGTCGGGTCGCGATCGGCGCGGAACCGTGCGCGGTTGCTGTCGGGGGTGCCCTTGGTCAGGCCGATCTCCACCCCGTCGGGGATGCCGTCGCGGTCGCTGTCGCGGCGCGTGGGATTCGTCCGGGGCTCGTCGCCGTCGTTGAGCCCGTCGTCGTCGGTGTCGGTGTCGTTGACCTTGGTGCCCAGGGCGCGCTCCCGTGCGTTCGAGAGCCCGTCGCCGTCGCTGTCGGGCGGTGGCTTGGGCCCGGCCGGAGGCAGCGGCGGCGGTGCGAGGATCGGCAGCGGCTGCCAGTCCGGGGATTCCTCGGTCGCCGGCGTGCCGAACAGCAGGTGCGGGTTGCCGCCGTCAGCGTCCATCAGCCACAGGTCACCCTTGGGCTCGTCGCGGGTGGCGGTGAAGACGATCCGCAGTCCGTCGGGGGACCAGGCCGGACCCTCGTCGTGGGAGGCGTTGTCGGTCAGCCGGCGCTGGTCGGAGCCGTCGGCGCTCATCGTCCAGATCTCGTCGGAGGCGAACGCCGTGTCGTCCGTGTCGGGGTCCCCGGGCGCGGAGGCGCGCTCGAAGGCGATGCGCTTGCCGTCGGGCGACCAGGACGGGGCGGACTCCCAGCGGCCGCTGCCGGCGGTCAGGTTGACGGGGTTCGACCCGTCCGCCTTCATCGTCCAGATGTCGGGATCCCCGGCCCGGTCCGAGCGGAAGACGATACGGGTGGCGTCCGGCGAGTACGCCGGGTAGCGGTCGTCGGCCTCCCGCGTGAGCTGGATGGGGTCGCCGCCGTCGGCGGTCCGGATCGACCACACGTCGTAGCGTCCACCGTCGCGGTTGGAACGCACGAGCAGGCGGGTGCCGTCCGGCGACCAGGACGGCTGCGTGCTGAAGTGCTTCTCGCCGGGGGTGTCGGTGAGCTCGCGGGCACCGGAGCCGTCAAAGCCGCTGGTCCACGTCTCCTCGCGGCGGGGGAAGGTCACCGCGGTCTTGTAGGCCAGGCGGGTGCCGTCGGCGGAGACCGAGGGCTGCTGCTCGCGGCCCTTGGTGTTCGTCAGGTTGCGCGGCAGCGACCCGCTCGGCGTCATCGCGTAGATGTCGCTGTCGCCGTCCTTCGTCGAGGCGAAGACGATCTCACCGTTGCTCCCGGGGAAGGCCGCGTGGGCGGGGGCGGCGGCCAGGGCGGCCAGGCAGACGACGCTCGTGGTGGTGCACGCCAGACGGAGGGACTCAGGCAGGGTGAGGCGGAAGGGCATGCCCGTCACGGTAGCCACGCACGACGCGCGCCACCGTGCGTGCAACGACCGGCCCGACCGAGCAGGCGGTCCGCGAGGCCGGCGAGCGGGTCGCGCAGCGCGCGCACACCGTCGGGATCGTCGGCGGCCAGGCGGGCGGTGACCAGCGCGCTTGTGGCCGCGACGAACGCCTCCGCGGCGAAGCGCTCCTCCACGGTGGTGGCCCCGGCCAGGTCGGCGACGAGGTCCGCGAAGACCGCCTGGGTGGCCGCCCGCCGTGCCAGCGCCTCCCGCCCGGCCGCGTAGACCTCCAGCAGGAACACCCGCGCGAAGGCGGGCTCGTCGGCCAGGCGGTCCAGGTAGGCCGCCAGCGCCCGGTCCACCGGGTCCCTTTCCGCCCCCGCCGGGTCGGTGGCGCCGAGCGCGTCGCCGATCCCGTCCAGGACGATCCCGGCCGCCTCGTCGTAGGCCTGCATGAAGCAGTCCGCCTTGGACGCGAACTGCTCGTAGAAGGTCGCGCGCGACACCCGGGCCTCGCGCAGCACGTCGGCCACCGTGGTGTCGGCGTAGCCCCGGCGTGCCACCGTGACCGCCAGCGCCCGGAGCGTCCGCGCGCGCTGCTCGGCGGCGACCTGCTCGCGGCTGAGGCGGTGGCGTCCGCGCGGCAGCCGCCCTGCGGCGGGTGCCGGCCCGGCCGCCGGACCGTGCGTCACCGGACGCGGCCAGGCTGCTCGGTGGTCAGCGTGACCGTCTCGTCGCGGGCGATGTCCAGGGTGCGGCGCAGGCCCCGGCGGGCCTGCAGCTCGACCACGCGCTGGGCGAGCATGCGGATCGGCAGCACGGCGGCCACCCAACCCGGGGAGACGATGCGGCGCGAACGGCGGGCGATCCCCCGCTCCAGCGCGTCGATGGCCGGCTCCACGGGGGCGACGGGGAGGTGCCCGTTCCCGCCGAGCGGCATCCGGGAGGCGGCCTCGGTGGCGAAGCCGCGGCTGGTCATGTCGGTGTCCAGCTCGGCGTAGTAGGCGACCCCGGCCCGCGCCCCGCTGGGCGCCAGCTCGATCCGCAGCGAGTCCCCGAGCGACTCGACCGCCGCCTTGGACGCGCAGTAGGCCGACATGAGCGGCAGGTGGACCGCGGCCGCCAGGGACGCGGTCAGCAGGAAGTAGCCGCCGGGGTGGGCGATGTGCGGGCCGGCGGCGCGAACCAGGTTGAACGTGCCGCCGAGGTTGACGGCGAACGTCTGGTCCCACACGTCGGCGTTCCCGTCGACGAGGACCATCTGCGCGCCGATGCCGGCGTTGGCGATCGCCACGTCCAGGCCGCCGAGCGCGGCCACGGCCGCCGCGACCGCCGCGTCGACCTGGTCGCGATCGGCCACGTCGCAGACGAACCAGGGCGCTTCGCCGCAGTCGCGGGCCACGGCCGCCAGGGCGTCGGGTTCGAGGCCGAGGAGGGCGACGCGGGCCCCGCGCTCGTGCAGGCGCCGGGCGGTGAGCGCGCCGATGCCACGTGCGGCGCCGGTGATGAGGACGCGGCGGCCCTCCAGGGACGGGGTCGGGCGACGGCGGATCATGCGGCCCTCCTCTGGCGGCGAGCACGACGGGCGACGAGCGACTGCAGCGCGCGCAGGGCGCGCGGCGGGCCGCCGGGATCGAGCACGTCGGGCTGGACGTGCAGGGCGTTGAGGGTCATGGCGAGCATCTCGTAGTGGCCGACGACGAGGCACAGCTCGATGAGCTGCGCGTCGTCGAACTGCGGGCGCAGCTGGGCCCACAGCGCTTCGGACAGCGTGCGGGTCGCGTGCAGCTCGTCGGCGGCGCGCAGCAGGAGCTGGCGGCGCGGCGTCCAGCCGGGGGCGTCGGCGCCGTCGCGGACCCGGGCGATGTCGGCGGCGTCCAGGCCGGTGGTCAGGGCGATCCGCTCGTGCTGGACACGCTCGTACTCGCAGTCGCACAGACGCGCGACGCGCAGGATCAGCAGCTCGGTCTCGTCGCGGGGAAGCGTCCCGCCGGGCATGAGGCCGCCGGCGAAGCGCAGCCAGCGCCGGAAGACGGGGTGGCGCGCCAGCGTCGTGAAGACGTTCGGCGGGCCGCCGCCGGCCACGAGCCCGAGGCCGCGGGCGACGGCGTGGTTGACGCGGCCGATGTCCTGCCGGCGGCCCGGGGGGATGCGCGGCGGGGCCGGGCTGTCGAGGATGGCGTCGACCGTCATGGCGCCGACGGTAGCGCATCGGTGAACGTATGTGTTCACCGATGCTGCACCGCGCGCCCGCGTCCGCTACGTTCGGACCATGGGGTCACGTGGTCGCCGTCGGTGCAGGGTCGGCCTGGCCTGGGCGCTGCTGCTTGTGCTGGCGGCGGCACCGTCCGCGTCCGCCGTCGGGACCCCAGCGTTCGCGGACGGCCAGGACGTGCACGTGGTGTCGGCCCGGGCCCTGAGCCCGCGGCTGTTCGCGGTGCGGCTGACCACCCCACTGCTGACGGCGCCGGCGAACGTGCAGATCCTGCTGCCCGCCGGCTACGACGAGCATCCGGGCCGCCGCTACCCGACGCTGTGGCTCTTTCACGGCACGAGCGGCGGCGCCTCCGACTGGGTGCAGATGGGCGACGCGGAGGCCACGACGGCCGGACGGGACCTGATCGTCGTGATGCCCGACGCGGGGGTCGAGTCCGACGGCGGCGGGTGGTTCACCGACTGGGTCAACGGCGGGCGCTTCGGGCCGCCGATGTGGGAGACGTGGCACGTCAAGCGGCTGCTGCCGTGGATCGACTCGCAGCTGCGGACCCGCACCGATCGCGGCGGCCGCGCGATCTTCGGCCTCTCCCAGGGCGGATTCGGCGCGCTCAGCTACGCCGCGCGCCACCCGGAGCTCTTCGGCGTGGCGGGGTCGTTCTCGGGGGCGGACGACATCTCGGCAAACCCGGAGATCGCGGTGCCCCTGAGCACGCCGATCATCACCGCCACCGAGGTCGGGCTCGTCGGCGTGCCGCCAGGAACGTTCTTCGGCGACCGGCTGACCAACGAGGTCAACTGGGCCGCGCACGACCCGGCGACGCTCGCCGGGAACCTCCGTGCCACGAGCCTGTACGCCTACACGGGCAACGGCCGGTCGGGGCCCCTGGACGGGCCGGGCCTCGATCCCGGCGGGACGGGCATCGAGGCCGGCGCGCACGAGCTGACGCAGTTGTTCCACAAGGAGGTCGTGGAGCGCGGCATCCCGATCGACTACCACGACTACGGCCCCGGCACCCACACCTGGCCGTACTGGGCACGCGACCTGCGCGACGTGCTGCCGGGGGTGATGCGCGACTTCGCTGGGCCGACGCCGACGCCGACGCCGACGCCGACGCCGGTCGACTACCAGAGCGCCGACGCGCGCTTCTCACAGTGGGGCTGGGACGTGTCGATGCACCGGCCCGCCCGCGAGTTCGCCTCGCTGCTGCGCGCGGGGGCGTCCGGCTTCACGCTGACCGGGAGTGGCAGCGCGACGGTGGTGACCCCCGCCGCCTACGCGCCCGGACGCACGACGACCGTCGAGCTGACCACCGGGGACGAGCACGTCACGCGCGGCGCCAGGACCGACGCCGACGGGCGCCTGCGGGTCGAGGTGCCGCTCGGCCCCGGCAACCCCGCCCAGCAGTTCACCGTGGGCGCGGTCACGCGGACGTTCTCCACCCGTGTGGGGATCACGGCGCCGCGCAGGGTCGCCGCGTGCCGGGCGCGCACGCGGCTGCGGATCGCGCTGCGCCAACCGCCGGGGTCACGCGTGGTGGGTGCGCGCGCCCGCTCGGGTGCGACGACGCTGCCCGTCGCGCACCGAGGACGCGTGGTGATCGTCCGCCTCGGTCGCCTGAGCGCCGGCCGGCACCGTGTCACCGTCGTGGCCAGGCAGCGCTCGCGGCACGGCCGGGCGCTGACGCGCACCCTCGAGCGGACGGTGTGCGCCTGACGAAGATCACCCGGGGTACGTCATGCTGTTCCCCACCTTCAGCGCAAGGGCACCACGACGCGCTCCGCATCCGCGCCCGCCGCGGTTCCGTTCGGGCAGGCGGCGGGGCGGTCGGCCGCGCGGAGGAGCTCGGAGACGACCTCTCGCGGGCGAAATGCCCGCGAGCGTGGGCGACGTCCGCAGAATGCACGGGCGGCGCATGCTTCGCGGGTGCCGGTCCGTGGCAGCGAGCGACCGCGCTCAGGCGGGTACGTCGTAGCCCGGGCGGGCGAGGGCGAGCTTGCGGCGAACGTGCGCGGCGAGCGCCGCCGCGAGCGCGGGAAGGTCGTCGTCGTGCTTCCCCGCGCGGATCGCCTCCGCGAGCGCGCGGCGGACCGCCTCGGCGTCGTCCGCCGGCGTCCCCGGGACGAGCGCGCCGAGCGCCGCCTCGTCCGCCTCCGCGTGGGCGGCGCCGAGGTCGAGCTCCCGGAGGGCGATCGCGAGCGCCTGGCCGGCCACGAGCGCCTGGAAGCGCGGCCCGCCAGAGAGCGTCGGCGCATGCTCTTCCGTCAGCCAGCGCGCGACTTCGGCGACGAGTTCGGAGGCCGTCGGCCGGTCCCCGCTCACGCCACCGCCCCCGTGAGCGTCAGCGCGTCCCACTCGGCCTCAGCGACACGGCGCGCGAGGACCGTCCGCTCGAGCGACGCGTGCGCACCCTCCCGGCGCAGTGCAGCCTGCCGCGCGCAGTAGGACGCCCACCGCGCCTGCGCGAGGACGTCCCACCACCGGAGCCGCTCCGGATCGACGTCGTCGCCGAACCCCGCGAGCAACTCCTCACGCCGGCCGAGTCCGCCGACCTCCCCGCCCGCCGCACCGAAGCGCCAAGGGCGCGCAGAAACCCAGGCGAGGTCCTCCGCCGGGTCGCCGAGGTGCCAGAACTCCCAGTCGACGACCGCCAGTAGGCCCTGCCGGCCGACCAGGAAGTTCCCGAGGCGGAAGTCGCCGTGGACGAGCGAGGACCGGACGGGCCGTGGGCGGTTGAGCTCCAGCCAGCGCAGGACGAGCTCGAGCGCGGGCAGGGCGTCGCCCGTCGCGTCGAGCTCGGCGGTGACCGTCGCGAGCCCCGCGGCGGCCGGGTCCCCGGGCGGGACGGCCCCGAGGAGCGCCGCCGCGTCGACGGTCCGCAAGGCCGCGAGGGCGGCGCCGAGCGCTCGGGGGAGCCCCTTGCGCGCCTCCGCGAGCTCGGGCGTCCGCTGGACCCGCTTGGGCAGCGACTCGCCCTCGACCCAGTCCATGAGCATCCCGGCGCTGCCGAAGCGGCCCCCGGCCGGCTCTGCTGCGATCGGGCGGGGGACGGGGACCCCGGCCGCGAAGGCCGCGCGCTGGACGGCGAACTCCTCCGCCCGCGAGGTCTGCGGCACCTCGCCGGGCGGGTCGCGACGCAGGACCCACTCCGGCCGCGCGCCGCCGGCCGGGGTGAGCGCCCAGAGCTCGCGGGAAGCGCCGCCGGGCAGCGCAGCGACGATGAGCCCGCCGCCCGGGTCCGGCTCGCCCGCATCGACGAGCGCCTCTGTCAGTGCGGCGGGGTCCGGCGCGTCAGGCAAAGCGCGCGAGCTCCCGCCGGGCGATCGCCAGCTTGTGGACCTCGTCCGGGCCGTCGCCGAAGCGCAGGGCGCGGGCCATCCGCCAGAAGCCGGCGAGGGGCGTGTCCTCGGAGAGCCCGAGCGCGCCGTGGACCTGGATCGAGCGGTCGACGACCTCCTGCAGCATGCTCGCGACCTGCACCTTCGCCTGGGCGATGGGCTGCAGGGCGGCCTTCTTGCCGACGGTGTCGATCGTCCACGCAGCGTGCAGGACGGAGAGGCGCGCGGTGTCGATCTCGATGCGCGAGCGTGCGACCCAGTCCTGCACCATCTGCTTCTCCGCGAGGACGGCGCCCCTGGTCTCCCGGGCCTGCGCGCGCTCGCACATGAGCTCGAAGGCCCGCTCGGCTGCGCCGATCGCCCGCATGCAGTGGTGGATGCGACCCGGCCCGAGGCGTGCCTGCGCGACGGCGAAGCCCTGCCCGCGGCCGCCCAGGAGGTTGTCTTTCGGCGTCCGTACGCCGTGGAAGCGCAGCTCGCAGTGGCCGTAGCCCTTCGAGTGGCCCATGAGCGGCAGCGCACGGACGACTTCGAAGCCCTCGGCCTCGGTTGAGACGATCACCATGCTCGCGCGGGCGTGGGGCGCCGCGTCCGGGTCCGTGACGGCCATGACGATCGCCCACGAGGCACCGAGCGCACCGGAGATCCACCACTTGTGACCGTCGAGGACCCACTCGTCCCCGTCGAGGTGCGCTGTGGTGTGGATGTTGGTCGGGTCCGAGCTCGCGGCGTCGGGCTCGGTGAGCGCGAAGCACGAGCGGACGTCGTCCTCGAGCAGTGGACGCGCGTAGCGCTCGACCTGCTCCGGGGTTCCGTAGT
>JBBSUL010000131.1:0-9403 GCA_038234375.1 Solirubrobacterales bacterium
AGGAAGTCCTGGCGGTCGAAGATCCGGAAGACGGCCTCGGCGACCTCCAGGTACTCGCCGTCGTCCAGGCCGACGAAGTCGTAGAGCGTCGGGGCGACGCGGGGCATGATCGACGTGCCGCCGCCCACGCGCACCTCGACGCCCTGCTTGCCGTCGCGCTCGACGGCGAGGAAGGCGATGTCGTGGATGCCGGTCAGCGAGCGGTCGGCGCCGGGGGTGCCGTCGAACGCCGTCTTGATCTTGCGCGGCATCAGCTGCGTCGTGGGGTGGCGCACGAAGTAGCGCACGTAGGCGCCGGCGTACGGGGTCAGGTCGAAGAGCTCATCGCGGGCCACGCCGGCCCACGGGTCGGCGGTGACGTTGCGCACGGTGTTGCCGCAGCCCTCGCGGCTGGACAGGCCGGCGTCCGACAGCTCGCGGATCAGCTCGGCGGCGTCGGTCAGCGGGACGTGGTGCAGCTGGATGTTCTGGCGCGTGGTGATGTGCGCCTTGTTCAGCGGCACGTGCTTCTCCACGACGGTGGCGAAGGCCTCCAGCTGCTCGGGCGTGATGCCGCCCATGGGCAGCTTCACGCGGATCATCTGGACGTCGGGCTGACGCTGCCCGTACACGCCCTGCTTGAGGCGGAAGCCGATGAACTCGGTCTCCTCGGTCTTGCCGTCGAGGTACTTGCGCGCCTCGGAGTCGAAGTCGTCGAACTCGCCTTCGATGATCGGGATGACGTGACCCGGGACGTTCTCGTGAACCTCGGGGTCGCTCAGGGAGCCGCGGCCGGAAATGCTCATGCCGCGGATAATAGCTAATCCCGATCTGAGATCACATATTTACCCGACCTGCTGCCGGAGGCTGCCGGAAAGACGTCGCGCGCCCCGGGGACGCGCGACGTCTTCGACAGCTGTCGCCGGCCGACGGCCGGCGATGGGGGAGCTACGGGGTGGTCGTCGTGCCCTGCGGGCCGTGAACCGCGGTGGTGCCCTCGGTGAGGACCAGGTCCGTGCCGGAGGTCGACTTGACCACGCCGTTGTCGACGGTCTGCGTGATGTACTTTTCGCCGGCCTTGTTCAGGACGACCTGCTCGCTGTGGACGGGCCGGCCGCGGCCCATGGCGCCCTTGGGCCCGAACCCGGGGCCGCCGCGCCGGGGGCGGGCGGCCCGCTTGGCCGCAGCGCCGGCGGACGTGGCGGTCGACGACGTCGACGAGCTCGACTTGGAGGACGTCGCCGCGGTCGAACCGGCGATACCGGCGCCCGCGCCGGCGAGGGCGCAACCGGTGCCGACCGCCGTGATGCGGATGGCTTTGGTGGTCATGGTGGGGTGCTCTCCTTGCGTAGGGTGACCAACGCAGAGTGGCCCGCGGGCCTGGGGGGATGCTGATGTGCGCCTGAGAGCTCCGTTGGAATCGTGCGCGGCGCTTGCCACGCGCTACCAGGGATGGACTGTCCCCCACGCGGTGGGGCCGTCGCCCTCGTGCCCGGTCTGCTCCAGCAGCGCCGCCCGCAGCCATGGGTTCTGCCGGTCGTCCGCCGGCGCGGCCGGGGGCGTGGTGTCGCGGAGGAACTGCTCGACGGCGGCGATGACCGCTGCGGCCTCGGCCTCGGAAGCGGCGCAGCCGGCGGCCATCTGCAGTCGGGGGCGGCGGTCGGGCATCGGTGCGGCATCATGCCACGCCGTGCCCGCCTCAAGCCAGATCCCCGTCGTGGAACGGGCCGCCGTGTTGGCGGCCGTCTCCCCCGCACAGGCCATCCAAGTCGTCCGCGACGACTTCGTCGCCTACCAGGAGGGGCGGTGGGCGATGCCGAGCAAGCTCTACCTGCCGGCTCCGCCCCACGGTGACTTCCGGGCGATGCCCGCCCGGGGCGACGGGCTGGCGATGCTCAAGTGGATCTCGTCGTTTCCGTCGAACACCGACCAGGGCCTCCCCGCGGTCATGGGCCTCGTGGTCCTCAGCGACGCCACGACGAGCGCGCCGCTGATGCTGCTGGACGCCGGGGCGGTCACCGCCCTGCGGACTGGCGCGGTGGCCGCGATCGCCACGACGGCGCTGGCCCGGGTCCGCGCGCGCACCGCCGGGGTCATCGGCTGTGGCGAGCACGGCACGTGGGCGGCACGCTGCCTGGCGGTGGCCGGGTACGCCCCCGGGGTGTGCTGCGACCCGCGCGCGGAGGCCGCCGGCGCCCTGGCCGACGAGCTGGGCTGGCGCACCGGGTCCCGCGGCGAGGCGCTGGCCTGCGACGTGGTGTGCTGCGTGACGCCCGGGCACGAGGTCGTCGTCGATGCCGGTGACCTGCGCCCCGGCATGCACCTGAACATGCTCGGGGCCGACGGGCCGGGCAAGGCCGAGGCATCGCTGGGCGCCGTCGCCTCCTGCGCCCTGTTCTGCGACGAGTTCGACCAGGCCGCCCACGGCGGCGAGCTCACCGCCGCCGTGGACAACGGGCTGGTCACCCGCGCGAACGTGACCGATCTGGGTGCGGTGCTCACCGGCGAGGCCCGGGGCCGGCTCGGCCAGGACGCGGTCACCCTGTTCGACTCGACCGGGCTGGCGATCCAGGACCTCGCGATCGCGGCCGCCGTCCTGGCCGCCTGGCGCGACGGCTCGGTGAGCGCGCAGCACGTCCGGCTGTAGCGCGGGCGGCGGGAGGCCACCGTCGGGCGGACGCGTGGACGCTGCGCCCGTCCGGCTCTCGGGCCCGGGCCGCAGTACGCTGGCCGGACATGCTCCCGGCGGCGCTCGAGCGACTTGCGGCCACCACGCCCGATGATGCCCTCGTCCTCGACGTCGGGGGCTGGGCGTCGCCGCTGACCCGCGCGGACTGGGTGCTGGACGCTCAGCCGTACGACACCCGCGCGCCCGACGGCAACCACGGCGACGGCCGGGAGCGCTTCACCGCGCGGACCTGGGTGACGCGCGACATGTGCGAGCGGGATCCGTGGCCGTTCCGTGACGGGCAGTTCGACGTCGCCGTGTGCGTCATGACCCTGGCCGACGTCCGGGATCCCATCTGGGTGTGCCGGGAGCTCGCGCGCGTCGCCCGTGCCGGGTACGTCGAGGTCCCGACCGTGGTGGCCGAGCTGCTGCAGCGCGAGCACGACGACGGGGGCGGGCAGCACCTCGGGCTGGCCCAGCGGCGCTGGTTCGTGCAGATGGAGGGCGGTGAGCTCGTGTTCGCCCACAAGGGCCACGACGTGCACCACGACTGGTCGCTGCGGATCTCCTCGCGCTGGGAGGAGCGCATGACCGTGGCCGACGAGCGTCAGGGCCTGTTCTGGGAGGGGACGCTCCCCGCGCGCGAGCGCCTGCTGCTGACCGCCGAGGACCACGTCCACCTGCGCCAGGACCTCGCGGCCCATCTGATCCAGCGCTTCGAGCCGACGGCGGCCGAGGTCGTCGTCCGCCAGGCCCGTGACGTGGCGCGGCACGGCCTGTACATCGTCGGGCAGCCGGTCCGCGCGGCGGCCTCGCGCGTGGTGGATCGCATCGTCGGCCGGTAGGGCGGCCGGGGCGGGACGCGGGTCAGCGCGCGCAGCGCCGGAGGACCTGCAGGCGGGCGTCACGGGCCCGGATGCGGACGCGCAGGACACGGGTCGTGCGGTTGTAGGACCAGTCCCGTCCACGCCTGAGCGGCACGCGGCCGCTGCGGCCGCCCAGCACCCGGCAGGGGGCGAAGGCCCCGCGGGCCAGGGTCGACAGCGACGCCTCCAGCTCGACGGTGCGCCGCCGGCCCTGGCGCAGCTGGAGGATCCAGCCGCGTCGCGCCTCGGCGGAGATCGCGCGGTCCCGCCGGTCCGGCCCGATCGACAGCTCCCGCCGGCCCCGCGGCCAGGCCAGCAGGCGCAGGCGGGTCTTGCGGTCGGCGAGGCGGACGGTGTTGCCCTTCCCGTACGCCGTCAGCGTCTGCACCGACGGGTCCAGCAGCGGCAGAACGGTCCCGGCCCGCACGAGCAGCGGCAGCTCGTCCAGCGGGGCGGGCAGGGTGACGTCCTGTCCGCCCTCGTGCGTGGTGGCCGCGCCCAGGTGGGGGGCGCCGTCGGCGTCGAGCGTGACCGAGCGCCACCAGTCCACCCAGCGTCCGTCCGGCAGGTAGGCGCGGCGCTCGCGCTGGCCGGCGTCCAGGGCGGGGGCGACGAGCAGGTCGTCGCCGAGCAGGTACTCGTCCTCGCGCGCGGTCGCTCGGGAGTCCTGCGCGTAGGCGAGGGCGAGGTGGCGCATGAGCGGCAGTCCGGTGGCGTCGTACTGGCGCTCGGCGGAGGCCAGGTACGGGTACAGCTGGGTGCGCAGGCGCGCGTAGCGCTGCCAGATCGGCAGCAGCTCCGGGTCGAAGATCTGCGCGCGCGGGGAGTCCACGAGCGAGAAGCCGCTGGCCTGGGTGCGCATGACGCCGCTGGCGAAGCCGACCTGCAGCCAGCGGGCCAGGAGCTCCGGCGTGGTCTGCGGCTGCGACAGCGCGAAGAAACCGCCGATGTCCGAGCCCCAGAGCGATACGCCGCTGAGGCCCATCGTCAGGCCGCCCGACACGGCCGAGCGCAGGCCGTCGAAGCCGAACGACGTCGTCGGGTCCCCGCCCCACACGATCTGGCTGTACCGGGCGCTGCCGGTGAAGCCCGAGCGGTTGAAGCGCGCCAGCGGCCTGCCGGCCCGGTCCTGCGCGTATTCGCGGGCGGCCTGGTGGTAGCGCTTGACGTAGGTGTTGTGCCCGGCCTCTCCGGTCGAGCCGTCCTGCCCGTGGGCGTCCAGCGGCGTGTACTCGCCGAAGTCCTCCATCCAGCCGTCGTACCCGTCCTTGACCGCCTCGTCCAGCAGGTCGCCGTAGTAGCGGCGCGCGTCCGGGTTCGTGAAGTCCAGTTGGCCGACGAAGAACTGCGAGGAGCCCGTGTACCGGTACGTGTACGGGGACCCGTCGGCGCGGCGCGTGAGCAGGCCGCGGGCGGCGGCCGGCCCGTAGGCCGCGCCGTAGGTCGTGCACACCATGGGATTGAAGTAGGTGGTGACGGCGAGGCCCGCGGCGTGGAAGGCGGCGGTGCGATCGCGCTGCGGCTTGCCCTGCTGGTCGCCGCACGGCAGATAGTGCGTGTAGGTCTGGACGACCGATCCGGTCGCCCTGGCGTTCTGGAGGAGCTTGACGTTCTCGGCCTCTGGGCCCTTGGGCTGCCACCACGGGCCGAGGTAGAACGGTGCGGCGGCCGGTGGCTGGCGGCCCACGTGCGCGGTGTAGCGGCGCAGGACGTCCGGCACCGTCGGGCCCGCCACGACGAGCAGGTGCATCGCGGTGCCGTTGACGGCCACCGACCAGGCGCCGGGATCGTCGGTACCCAGGCGGAAGGTGGAGACCGGATCGTCCTCGATCAGCACGCCGATGCCGCGGCTGGACAGCAGCCAGGGGATCGGGAAGTACGTCGCGTCCGGGCGCGGCCGGTAGCCGGGGGTGGGCACGAAGGCGGCGATGAACGGGTTCTCGACGTTCTCATAGGGCCCGTCGGCGACGTAGCTCTCGACCTCGCGGCCGCGCTGGTCCACCGCGTTGGCGCGCTCGCCGAAGCCCAGGTGCCGTTCGCCGGCGGGCGCGTCGAACGACGTGCCGACCGCGTCGACGGGTGGGAGGCCGCCCGCGAGGACGGTGGCGGTGAGGCGCACGAGGCCGGCGCCGGCTCCGGCCAGGCGCACGGTGATGGTGCGCCCGGCCGGGTCGGTGGTGGACAGCGTCCCGACCCAGTCGGCGCCGTGGCGTCGCTGGTCGACGACCTTCGTGGCCCGCGACCATCCGGCGAGCGTGCGGAACCCGAGTGTCCCCACCGGACCGGACCCGGTGCCGGCGTGCTCCTGCAGCGGAGCCTGGCCGGCGGGGCCGCCGAAGCGCACGCTCCACGGCTCGGTGGTGACCACGGCGCGCAGCGGCCCGGCGTCGGCGGCGAGGGTCGGCTCGGCGGCGCGGGCGGACGACGCGCCGGTCGCAGCGACGACCAGCAGCGCGCCCAGCGCGGCGACCATCCGGGCGCTGAGCCTGACCGGGCTGGCGCGGGCCTGCGTGCTGCGCATCGAATGATCGTCGCAGAGAACTGCCATCCGGTGCGACGGTTCGCCGCCGGGCCGGAAGGTCGGTCCGGAAGGACCGCTTGCGTCAGCCGGCCAGCAGCGCGGTGACGGTGATCGGCCTCATGGTCGAGCAGCTCCACCCGGGCCGTCCGGAGGGCGCCGCTGTCGACGACCTGGCGGTACTCCTCGACGGTGAGGCGGTGGACGTGCTGATCGATGGCCATAGCGATGTCTCCTCGCGGCGCGGCGGAGCGCCCAGCGTAGCCGTCGACCGCCCCGGTGTCATGGTGTCCAGCGTCACCGACGGCTCGACCTTCTGATGGTCTCGCGCGAGGATCGGAGCGGTCCTGGCACACCGGCCGCGCAGACCGCGCGTGCGCTGCGTTTGGCCGTGTCGCGCACGTGGTAGGACCTGGGTCCATGGGATTCGACCAGTACCACGAGCCACCCGACGAGCTCTCGGCGCAGACGCGGACGTTCGCGCGCCTGTGCGCGTCGCTGACCGAGGAGGCGGAGGCGATCGGCTGGTACGAGCAGCGGATCTCGATCGAGACGGACGCCGTCGCCCGCGACGTCATGACCAACGCGGTCGGCGAGGAGTACAAGCACTTCGCCATGGACCTTGAGTTCCTGCTGCGCCAGAAGCCGCAGTGGCGCCAGATCGCCCAGGGCATCCTGTTCACCGACGGGGACATCGTCGAGCTCGGCGAGGAGGCCGAGGAGGGCGCGGGGGACGAGGACCCGACGGTGGCGGTCGCACCCGGCGGCCCGGACCTGGGGATCGGGAGCCTGAGGGGGCAGTCGATATGAGCGCCAACCACCTGCTCCGCGATCAGGCCCCGATCAGTTCGGCCGGCTGGGCCGAGATCGATCAGGAGGCCCGCGAGCGGCTCGTCACCGCGCTGGCCGCGCGCAAGCTCGTCGACTTCTCCGGGCCGCACGGCTGGGACTACTCGGCCACCAACCTCGGGCGGGTCGAGCCGATCGCCGAGACGCCGTGCGACGGAGTGACCGCCCTGCGCCGGCGTGTCCTGCCCCTCGCCGAGCTGCACGCCGCGTTCACGGTGTCCCGCGCCGAGTTGCGTGACGGGGACCGGGGCGCGGCGGACGTCGACCTGGACGACCTTGCCGCGGCCGCCCGCAGCCTGGCCGTGGCCGAGAACACCGCGATCTTCCACGGCTGGCCGCAGGCGTCCGTCGCCGGGATCACCGAGGTCTCACCGCACGACGCGATCACCCGCAGCGACGACTTCGGCGCGTATCCGAGCCACGTCGCCCGCGCGGTCGAGCTGCTGCACCGCAGCGGCGTCGCCGGTCCCTACGGGCTGGCGCTGGGCACCGACGAGTACACCGCGGTCGTGCAGACGACCGAGCACGGCGGCTACCCGCTCCTCGACCACCTGCGCAAGATCCTCGGCGGCCCGATCGCCCTGGCGCCGGGGGTCCGTGGTGCCGTGGTCCTCAGCCAGCGCGGTGGGGACTTCCTGCTGGAGTCCGGGCAGGACATCGCCGTGGGCTACGACCACCACGACTCAGGCGACGTGCACCTGTACCTGGAGGAGTCCTTCAGCTTCCGCGTCGCCGCCCCCGAGGCCGCGGTCGCGCTCGTGCCGGCCTGACACGCCGGAGGGCCATGCTGGTGTGCGGAGTCTGAGTGTCGTCAGCGGTCACTGAGACTCCGCGCGTCACCTCATCGCCGGCGCGGGAACGCTGAGTACCGTCCGGCACCTGGGTTGTCGGGTCTCGCTGAGAGGGGCGTGAGGTCCGGCCGCGAGCGGTCATCGGCGCCACGGGGACACGGCGCCGCACGTCGCCCGCCGTCGGACCTGCAAACGTACGCCGCCGCGCCTCGGGCACCGCGCGCATCGTCTGGCGCCGCACGTTGACTGCCCTCGGGCACGGGAAGGTGCGGTGCCGCGGCCGAGAGCACGCCCTCAGCGGGAGGGTCGTTCAGGCCGGAGGGCTCATGACCACGCTGCCCACCGGTCACACGGTGATGACGCGCTCATCCGGGCATCGGCAGACCGGGGGTCGCGCACGAAGGCACCCCACAACGGTCCGTTCGTGCGCCACCCCAGAGCCTACGGGCGTTCCTCAGACGCCGGCGAGCAGCGCGGCCACGGTGATCGGCGCCATGCCCTCGACGGCGACGTCGAGGACGTCGTCGCCGCGCAGCGTGCGCACGAGGCCGTAGCCGTCGTCCTCGGGCTCGGTGTGCTCGAGGACGACGCCGCCCGGCACGTCGATGAGCCAGTAGACCGGGATGCCCGCGCCCGCGTACACCGCGGCCTTGCGCAGGTCCATGGCCTTCGTCGTGACCGAGACCTCGGCGACGAGCAGCGCGCGCACCGGCGAGCGTCGCTTGCCCGGCGCCCGGAACTCGTCGTTGCGCGCGGCGATCGCGAAGTCCGGCTGGGGCACCCACCCGTCGGCGGCCTCGAACGGGAACTGCGGACGCAGCAGGTGCGGGTCGCCCGAATAGCATCCGACGAGCTCCTGGATGGGCCAGACGTGCTCCTCACCCGGCTGGATCACGTCGACCACGATCCCGTCGAGAAGCTCCACGCGGTGCTCCCGCTCGTCGAACACCCCGGCGTCGACCATCTGCCAGAACTCGGCGGAGGTGAAGCGGTGGATGTCCTCGGTGATGGCCACGGTCGGCATGACGGCTAAGACGGCGTCGACGTGGCCATCGTAGTCCAGGTTCTCAGTGGCGTCGAGGAACGGCATGCGGTGACCGTGGCGGTTCGCGGCCTCCCTTTGGGCGGGCTACGCGAAGAACGCACGCGATCGGCGCGGCGGCGTCGCGGTGCGGTCCCCCGCCGTCGCAGATGGCGCTGGACCCGGCTACAGCGGGATGTTGCCGTGCTTGCGCTTGGGGCCCGGCTCGCGCTTGGTCAGCAGCATCTCCAGCGCGCCGATGAGCTTCGGGCGCGTCTCGTGCGGGATGATGACGTCGTCGATGTACCCGCGCTCGGCGGCGACGTACGGGTTGGCGAAGCGCGCCTTGTAGTCGTCCATGAGCTTGGAGCGGCGCTCGTCGGGCGTCGGGGACCCGGCGATGTCGCGACGGTAGATGATGTTGACCGCGCCCTCGGCGCCCATGACGGCGACCTCGGCCTGCGGCCAGGCGAAGTTGAAGTCGGCCAGCAGGTGCTTGGAGGCCATGACGTCGTAGGCGCCGCCGTAGGCCTTGCGGGTGATGACGGTGATCTTCGGGACCGTCGCCTCGGTGAACGCGTAGAGCAGCTTCGCGCCGTGGCGGATGATGCCGCCCCACTCCTGCGAGGTGCCCGGCAGGAAGCCCGGGACGTCCGTGAAGGTGATGATCGGGATGTTGAACGCGTCGCAGGTGCGCACGAAGCGGGCGGC
>JBBSUL010000132.1:0-9304 GCA_038234375.1 Solirubrobacterales bacterium
CGGCTGACCGCGCACGAGCACTACCAGGCCAAGGCCTACGACGTCCAGCCCATCCCGGGCCGCGAGGGCGAGTACCTCGCCAAGATCGCGTACGACATCGATCTCTTCGAGGAGGGGTCGATCGCCAACCTCACCTCGTCGATCATCGGCAACGTCTTCGGCTTCAAGGCGCTGGCCGCCCTGCGCCTTGAGGACATGCGGATCCCGAAGGCCTACGTCAAGACCTTCCAGGGCCCGCCCCACGGGATCGTCATGGAGCGCGAGTACCTGGACAAGTTCGGTCGCCCGCTCATCGGCGCCACGACCAAGCCCAAGCTCGGGCTGTCGGCCAAGAACTACGGCCGCGTCGTCTACGAGGCGTTGAGCGGCGGACTGGACTTCACCAAGGACGACGAGAACATCAACTCGCAGCCGTTCATGCGCTGGCGCGACCGCTACCTGTACTCGATGGAGGGCGTGCACCGCGCGCAGGCCGCCAGCGGGGAGGTCAAGGGCCACTACCTCAACGTCACGGCCGCGTCGATGGAGGAGATGTACGAGCGCGCCGAGTTCGCCAAGGAGCTGGGCAGCATCATCATCATGCAGGACCTCACGGTCGGCTACACGGCGATGCAGTCGATGTCCAACTGGGCGCGGCGCAACGGCATGCTGCTGCACCTGCACCGCGCCGGCCACGGCACGTACACGCGCCAGAAGACGCACGGCGTGTCCTTCCGCGTGATCGCCAAGTGGTGCCGTCTGATCGGCGTGGACCACATCCACGCCGGCACCGTCGTCGGCAAGCTGGAGGGCGACCCCAACACGACCAAGGGCTTCTACGACACGCTGCGCCAGGACCACGTCCCCGAGGATCCGACGACCGGGATCTTCTTCGACCAGGACTGGGCCGCGCTGCCCGGCGTCATGCCCGTCGCATCCGGCGGCATCCACGCCGGCCAGATGCACCAGCTGCTGCACTACCTCGGCGAGGACGTGATCCTGCAGTTCGGCGGCGGAACCATCGGGCACCCCATGGGCATCAAGGCCGGCGCGACGGCCAACCGCGTCGCCGTCGAGGCGATGATCCAGGCCCGCAATGAGGGCAAGGACTACTTCCAGGAGGGACCCGACATCCTCGAGCACGCCGCGAAGGGCTGCCCCGAGCTGAAGGCCGCGCTGCAGGTCTGGAAGGACGTCACCTTCGACTTCGCGTCCACCGACACGCCCGACGTCGCCCTCACGCCCACGGCCAGCTGAACACCTACGAGAGACAGAGAGAGGCAGACCATCATGCGCATCACCCAAGGAGCGTTCTCGTTCCTGTCGGACCTCACCGACGAGCAGATCACCGCCCAGGTCGCCTACGCGCTGGACAACGAGTGGGCGATCGCCGTGGAGTACACCGACGACCCGCACCCGCGCAACGCCTACTGGGAGATGTGGGGCCAGCCGATGTTCGACCTCGAGCGCGAGGACGTCGACGAAGCCGTGCGCGAGATCCGCTCCTGCCGCGAGGCCCACCCGCAGCACTACGTCAAGGTCGCCGCCTACGACAACCGCCTCGGCCGCCAGACCACGGCGCTGAGCTTCCTGGTCAACCGCCCCGACGACGAGCCGGGCTTCCGGTTGGACCGGACGGAGTCCCACGACCGCGTGATCCGCTACAGCCTGCACGCCTACGCGGCCGAGCAGCCCGTCGGCCGGCGCTACGGCGCGCCCGCCGAAAGCGACGTGGCGACCGGCAACGGCCGCGCGACCGACTGAGAGGCCCCGCGTGGCAAGCTCACCGACCCAGGCCGACGCCGCCCCCGATGCCCCTGACGACGACGCGGACATCGAGGAGATCGGCATCGAGGAGATCGTGGGCGGCTCCGCGGTGGAGGACGTCCTCGCCGAGCTTGACGACGAGCTCGTCGCGCTGACCCCCGTCAAGCAGCGCATCCGCGAGATCGCCGCCCTGCTCGTCGTCGACCAGCTGCGCCGAGGGGCGGGCCTGACCTCCGCCCGGCCGACGCTGCACATGTCCTTCACGGGCAGCCCCGGGACCGGCAAGACGACGGTCGCGATGCGCGTGGCCGACATCCTGCACCGCCTGGGCTACATCGAGAAGAACCGGGTCGTGGCGGTGACTCGCGACGACCTTGTCGGCCAGTACGTCGGCCACACGGCGCCGAAGACCAAGGAGGTCCTCAAGCGCGCCCACGGCGGCGTGCTGTTCATCGACGAGGCCTATTACCTGCACCGTCCCGAGAATGAGCGGGACTACGGCGTGGAGGCGATCGAGATCCTCCTGCAGGTGATGGAGAACGAGCGCGAGAACCTCGTCGTCATCCTCGCCGGGTACAAGGACCGCATGGAAGGCTTCTTCGACCTGAATCCGGGCATGTCCTCGCGCGTGGCGCACCACATCGACTTCCCCGACTACTCCGTGTCAGAACTCATGGCCATCGCGCAGATCATGATGCGACAGGAGTCCTACGAGTTCGGCGAAGACGCCGCGCAGGCGTTCGAGGAGTACCTCTCCCTGCGCATGGAGCAGCCGCGCTTTGCCCAGGCGCGCAGCGTGCGCAACGGCATCGAGCGCGCGCGCCTGCGTCACGCCGGGCGCATCTACGCGTCCGCGCTGGACGGCGAGCGCCCCACGCGCGAAGACCTCGTGCACATCCAGGAGACCGACATCCGCAAGAGCAGCGTGTTCAGCGACGACGAAGGAGCCCCATGCCCCGACCAGTGATCCTAGGCGTCGTCGGCGATTCCGCCTCCGGCAAGACCACCCTCACCCGCGGCCTGGTCCGCGTACTCGGGGAGGAGCAGGTGACGCACATGTGCACCGACGACTACCACCGGTATGACCGCAAGGAGCGCAAGGACCTGGCCATCACCCCATTGCATCCGGACTGCAACTACATGGACATCATCGCCCAGCACCTGGCGCACGTGCGCCAGGGCGAGCCGATCCTCAAGCCCGTGTACCGCCATCAGGACGGCACGTTCGGGCCGCCGGTGTACATCACGCCCGCGCGCTTCATGGTCATCGAGGGGCTGTTCGGCTACTACCTGCCCGAGATGCTCGACGCCTACGACGTGCGCGTCTATCTCAACCCCCCGGAGGAGCTGCGCCGCCACTGGAAGGTCCAGCGCGACTGCTCACGCCGCGGCTACACCACCGACCAGGTCCTCGCCGACCTGGACCGGCGCGAGCCCGACTCCGAGGCCTTCATCCGGCCGCAGCGCGGCAGCGCCGACATCCTCGTGGCGTTCACGCCAACCGACGACGCCAACGACGACCCCACCCACTTGGACGCCGAACTGACCCTCAGCGACGGGCTGCCGCATCCCGACCTCACCCCGTTCGTGCAGGCCGGAGGGTTGACGCTGGACGAGCACGAGGACGGCGACAGCGTCCTGCACATCCCCGGCACCATGGACCGCGAGACGGCCGCCGCGGTCGAGCAGGCCATCTGGGACCGGATGCAGTTCGCCGAGCACCTGCGCTCGCGGCGCCTGGGCGAGTTCACGATCGGCACCCAGCTGCACCGCTCACAGTCGCTGGCGCTCGTGCAGCTGCTCATCCTCTACCACCTCGTGACCGCGCGCGCGGCCGTGTCGCTGGGGGGCACCGGCGCGCGCTCGGACGACGGAGCCGCCTCCGACGAGGACGAACCCGCGGCGGCCACCGAGGCGGGCGTGGGCACCTGATCTGACACGCCCGTGGAGCCTTGGTGATGCGGGGGCGGCACGCAGACTCCCCCCGCAGCGGCTACCGTCACCCGGCCGGGCGCGGGTGCCGGCGACGCACCGTCCGGCGGCCCCGTTCAGCCTTCGGAGCACCAGGGGCGCGAGGACCCGCCACGCCAAGCGCGATCAGGTCGCCCGTCACCGGACTCACCGGCGAAGAACAGGCCGACGGCCTGGACCTTGGGCCTCAGGGCTCGTGCCTGAACGCGTCGGCCACCGCCTGCTCGTCCTCGACCCCGAGCAGGAACACCACGTCCAACGCCTGCAGAACGAGCTCGGGCCGTGGCGGCACGGCGTGCGCGTCGCGGACGACGAGGGTGACCCAGGCCTGCTCACCGAGCGGCAGGTCCGCCAACGGCGTGCCCTCGGCCCGCGATCCGGCCTCCACGGCCAACTCCACCCGGTCGCGCGGCGGTTCGGCCAGACGGACCGACAGCTCCCAGGGCAGCGCGGGCTGCAGCTGCATCGGGATACGCAGGTACGCCGCGACCGCGGGCACCATGCCGCCCTGGATGACCACCGAGCCCAGCACGACGACGAACACGACGTGGTAGATCCGCTGGCTGTCGGGCACGTCGCCCAGGACCGCGAACGCAGCCAGGAGGATCGGGACAGCGCCCTTCAGGCCGCTCCATGCGATGAACGCCTTCTCGTTGCGCGCCAGGCTGGACCGCGACAGCGTCACCGCGACCACGAGCGGTCGGATGACCACGGCGAGCACGAGCAGGATCGCCAGGCCTCCGAGCCAGTCCTCGGCCGGGATCGCCGCCAGGTCCACGGTGAGCCCCAGGGCGAGGAACACGACGACCTCGGCCATGCTCGCCAGCCCCAAGGTGAAGCGATCGATCTCCTCGCCGTAGGGCAGTCGCGCGTCGCCGAGCAGCAGGCCCGCGATGAACACGGCCACAAAGCCCGATCCACCCGCCACCGTCGTGGCTCCGTACAGCAGGCCCGCGAGGACGAGGACGAGGACGGGATACAGACCCGACCCGCCCAGGCGGACGCGGCCGAGCAGCGCGACGAGCAGGCGGCCGCCCACGAGACCGAGGATCGACCCGATCCCCATCTCGACGACGAAGTCGTCGACGACGACCAGCAGCGAGGCCTCCGGGTGCGTGGCGACCTCCACCATGCCCAGCAGCAGGGCGATGCCCGCCGGGTCGTTGATCCCCGCCTCCCCCTCCAGGACCGTCCCCGACCGTCCGCCGACCTCCTGGCGTCCCAGCACGGCGAACATCACGGCCGGGTCGGTGGGCGCCAGCGCCGCGCCGAGCACCCCGGCGACCTCCCAGTCGATCCCGAGCACAAGGCGCGCGACGACCGCCAGCGCCGCCGCGGTGGCGAACGTGCCCAGCAGCCCGATCGCGCTGATGTCGCCCAGTGAGCGGCGGAAGTGGGTCGCGCCGATGTCCCGCCCTCCGTTGAGCAGGACGACGATGAGCGCGACGACCGCGATCCGCTCGACGGTGACGATCTGCACCTGCTCCTGGACGGACGGGATCAGGTCCGAGGTGACCGCCGCCCCGGCCAGGAACAGCGCCGGCGCCGGGATCGGCACGCGGTCGGTGAGCGACGTGACGAGCACGGCGAGCGCGAGGCCGACCGCCACAAGGGTCAGCGGCGCGGCGAAGTCGGTGATCTCGGGCAGCATGCGCAGGGGACGCGACCCTGATCGCGGCGTTGCCAGCCTACCGGCGTGGTCGGTTCCCGGCCTCCGCCCCGACGGCCGGGCGCAGGCCGGTCAGCCGGTCTGGATCTGCGGGGTCGGCGCGCCCGCGGGCGCGGCCGTCAGCCTCCGGAGCACCGGGGGCGCGATGACCGTCGTGAGCACCGCCATGCCCACGATGACGGCGAACAGCTCGCCGTCGATGACCCCGGCGGTCGCGCCGATACCGGCGACGATGATGCCGACCTCCCCGCGCGGCACCATGCCCACGGCGATCAGGGCGCGGTCGCCGCGGGCCATCCTCGGCGTGGCCAGCCAGCTGCCGATCAGCTTGCTGGCCACGGCCAGGACGGTCACGGCCAGCAACAGGCCCAGCGTCCCCACGTCGGCCAGCGCGCCGAGGTCGACCTGGAGCCCGATGTAGGCGAAGAAGAAGGGCGGGAAGAAGTCCGACAGCGGCTTGACGTCGTCCTCCACGTCGGAGTGGTGGCTGGTCTCGGCCACGATCATCCCGGCCAGGAACGCCCCGATGATGGCGGCCAGGCCGATCTCGCCGGCCAGCGCGGCCAGGCCGAGCAGCAGCAGCACCGCGGGCAGCAGGCCGTTGTGGCTGAACGCGAAGACCTGCAGCCCGTGCGGATACCGCTCCAGCAGCTTGCTGCCGCCCACGGCGATGACCCCGATGAACACGACGGCGATCAGCAGCAGGCCGGCCACCCCGGTGATGCTCACCCCGCCCCCCTCGGCGATCCCCACGACGACCGACAGCAGGACGAGGGCGAGCACGTCGTCGACGACGGCCGCGCCGAGGATCGTGCGCGCCGCCCGACGATCGCCCACCCCCAGATCGATGAGGACCGCCGAAGTGATGCCGGCGCTTGTCGCCATCAGGGCGGCCCCGAGGAACAGGCTCGTGTTCAGCCCATCTCCCAGCAGCTCGCCGAGGCCGAACCCCGCCGCAAAGGGGATGACGACGCCGAGGACCCCCACCCGGACAGCCGGCCCGCCGACCGCGCGCATGTCCGACAGCCGCGTCTCCAGGCCCACGACGAACAGCAGGAACACGACGCCCAGCTCCGAGAAGACCTCGAGGATCTCCGTCGGCGAGACCAGGCCGAGCACCGACGGCCCGACGGCGACCCCGGCGACGATCTCGCCGAGGATGGCCGGCTGCCCGGTGCGCCGGCACAGTTCCTCCCCGAGCTTCGCGGCCAGCAGGACGACGAACAGCGCGACGAGCGCGTCCTGGGCCGCGCTGGCCGCGGCCAGCGGCGGGATCACGACGGCGCGGCCAGGAACCGATCGGCCGCGGCGTGGAAGAAGTCCGAGCGCGTGATGACCCCCACGACGTGGCCGGCGTCGACGATCGGGATGATCAGCACGCGATGGTGCAGGAAGGTCTCCGCGACGCCGGTGTCCGAGAAGTCCAGCGTCAGGTCGACGTGATCGGTGTTCATGTACTTGCCGACCGACTCCCGGCGACAGCTCGCCCGCTTCTGCAGGGCCGCCTCAAGCGACTTGGGCACGAAGCCCGCGAACTTGATCTCCGACAGGTAGCCGGGGAACAGCGCTGTGAAGAACTCGCGCTCGCCGAAGATGCCGACGAGGCGCTCCTCGTCGTCGACAACCGGCAGCGCCGGCAGGTCTGTCGGCAGCAGCTTGCGCAGGGCGTCCTCGATCGGGACGTTCTGATGGACCGTCGGCGCATCGCGCACAAGCGGGTTGGTGACAGAACGCGGGCTCATCTCACAGGTACCTCAAGGCAATGTACGCGGTCGCCATGATCATGGAGACCAGGGTGACCGGCAGGCCGATCTTCAGGAAGGTGACGAAGCTGATCGGCTGGCCGGCCCGGGAGGCCATGCCGGCCGCCGCGACATTGGCGGCCGCGGCGACGAGCGTGGCGTTGCCACCGAAGCAGGCGCCGAGCGCCAGCGCCCACCAGTAGGCGTTGTCTGCGGAGTCCGGGCCCTGCAACTCGTCGACGACGGGGATCATCGCCGTGGTGAACGGGATGTTGTCCACGATGCCCGACCCGATCGCCGACAGCCAGGTGATGCCCAGCAGCTCGGCGCTGCGGTTGCCCGCGGTCACGTCGACGATCGCCTCGGCGACCTTGTCGATGGCCCCGGTCTCCTCCAGGGCCCCGACCATGACGAACAGGCCGATGAAAAAGAACAGCGTGGGCCACTCGATGCCCCCCAGCGAGCGCTCCAGCGGCTGGCGGCTGACCAGCAACATGACCGTCGCCCCCGTCAGCGCCACCGTCGCCGGCTCCAGCCCCAGCAGTTGGTGCACGAAGAACACGAGGATCGTGCCGAGGAGGATGGGGATCGTCCGCTTCAGCTCGTCCATGTCCTCGATCGACTTGTCGGCCTCCAGCTCCATGACCCGGTCACGCGCCTCGGGCTCGACGACGAGCCGTTTTCGGAACACGACGTACAGGCCGACGGTGACGACGACGAACGCGAGGAACGCGATCGGAGCCAGGTTCACCAGGAAGGCACCGAAGGACAGGTCGGTGTGGCCGGCGATGAGGATGTTCGGCGGGTCGCCGATCAGCGTGGCGGTCCCGCCGATGTTGGAGACGAGCACCTCGATGATGACCAGCGGGATGGCGTCGATGTCCAGCGCGTCGGCGAGCAGGAAGGTGATCGGCACCATCAGCAGGACGGTGGTCAGGTTGTCCAGGAACGCCGACAGCACCGCGGTGGTCGAGGCCAGGTACGCGACGATGGCCAGCGGCCGGCCCTTGGACAGCTGGCCCGCCCTGATGGCCAGCCAGGTGTAGACCCCCGTGGGCTCGGTGATCTTGACCATCAGCATCATGCCGACAAGCAGGCCGAGCGTGTTGAAGTCGACGGCCTCGATCGCCTGCTCCTGATCGAGCGTCTGCGTCAGCAGCATGAGCACCGCGCCGAGCAGCGCGATCTTCGTGCGATCGACCTTCTCGGATGCGATGACCGCCAGCGCGGCGGCGAAGAGCGCGACGGCGACCGTCATCGACGGGGCCCGCCCAGGGAGGTGGCGCGCGAGCGGCCGTCCTCGGTGGCGGGGGGATGCGTCGGCTTGGCCGCACGGGCCGTCAGTCGGGGCACCCGGAGGATTCTACCCGTGAGAACATCCTTACCCGGCCGTGCGGCCCCGTCAGTCCGACGTGATCGGTAGGAACTCACCGGCGACCCGCGGGCGCCGCCGGTCGCGGGTCTCGCGCTGCGTGCCCTCCGGCGGAGCGTCGCCGACGGTGCGGCGCTCGCTCTTGCGCCGGTCGACAATGACCTCCACGTTCGGGTCGTCGGCGTAGTAGGCCACGAGCTTCTCGAACAGCTCGCCCTCCAGCGGCTCGGGGACGACGCAGTAGATCATCGCGGGCACCGGCAGACCATGGTGCGCTTCAGCTTACTCAGGCGGCACGGACGCGGTGAGAAAGCCACCCTCGTCGGCGCTGACGTTGCCGGCACGGTCGGCCTGGGGCAGCTCGGACAGCTCGGTGCCCTGCTCGCTGAGCCTCACCCCGGACGCCTCGTCACCGAGATCCACCTCATAGCGGTACCAGCTGAGCTCCCACGCGACGACGATGGTCACCACGCTGCCCTCGGTCTCCGAGGGCCGCGCCGTCGCTGTCGGGCGGCCGAGTGAGCGCGACACGCCCGCCACCGTGCGCGTGTGCGCACCGAGGTTGAAGACCTCCAGCGCCCGGACGACCTTGCGCTCGGCGTTGGTGGGGACCGCGTTGAAGGACCGGTGCTGATGCTCACCCGTCGCCTGATCCGCCGGTGGCGCGGATCCGCGAGCGGGCGCCGGGGCCGCCCGTTCGCGCTCGGGCGGCGTCGCGGCGTCGGGGGCCGTCGGGGCCGCGGGGTCGGGTGCGCCCAGCGTCCCGGCGGCGTGTTCGGGGGCATAGGGGCGCGGGTCGGGCAC
>JBBSUL010000133.1:0-9286 GCA_038234375.1 Solirubrobacterales bacterium
CGCGCAGGCCAAGGGCGCCGGGATGATCCAGCCGGCCTTCGCCACCATGCTGTGCTTCGTGCAGACCGACGCGGCGCTGGAGGCGGCGACCGCCGATCTGCTCCTGGGCGTGTGCGTCAAGCGGTCGTTTGACCGGATCTCCGTCGACGGGCAGCTGTCGACGAACGACACCGTCGTCCTGCAGGCCTCCGGGGCCTCCGGGGTCACGGTCGCGCCGGAGAGCGACGACGAGCGGCGCTTCGGCCTGGCCCTGGACGCGCTCCTGCGTCAGCTCGCGCTGCTCATCGCCAAGGACGGGGAGGGCTCGCGGCGCGTCGGCCGGGTGACCGTCCGCGGCGGCAACGCCGGCGGGGTCCAGGTCGTCGCCCGTGCGGTGGCCAACTCGCCGCTGGTCAAGGCCGCGTTGCACGGCGGCGACCCCAACTGGGGCCGTATCGCCCAGACGATCGGCGGCGCCCTGGCCGGAGCCACGGTGACCGGGGCGGCCGCCGGGGCGCTGGCCTACGACATCGCCATCGAGGGCGTCCAGGTCGCGGTCGCCGGAGCCGCGACCGGCCACGAGGAGGCGGCCCTCGCGCAGCTCGTTGCGGGCGACGAGGTCGACTACGCCATCGGGTTGCCCGGGGACGGGCACGAGGCCGAGGTCTTCTTCTCCGACCTCTCCCACGAGTACGTGACCATCAACGCGGAGTACACCACTTGAGAACCCCAGACGCCCGTCCTGTCCGTGATGTCGGCACGCTGCTGGAGGCGCTGCCGTACATCCGCGAGTTCCACGGCCGCACCATCGTCGTCAAGTACGGCGGCGCGGCGATGACCGACCCGGCCCTGCGCGAGGAGTTCGCCCGCGACGTCGTCCTGTTGAAGTACGTCGGCCTGAACGTCGTCGTCGTCCACGGCGGGGGCCCGGACATCACCCGTTACATGCGCCGCCTGGACATGGACGTCGAGTTCGTCGACGGCCTGCGCGTCAGCGACGCCGACACCGTCGAGATCGCCAAGATGGTGCTGATCGGCAAGGTCAACAAGGACATCGTCCTGCGCATCAACCGGCACGGGCAGGCGGCGGTGGGGCTCAGCGGGGACGACGGGAACCTGTTCCGGGCCGAGAAGCAGCTCTCCTCCGCGGGGACGGACATCGGCTTCGTCGGGCGTATCGAGAAGGTCGACGTGGACGTCATCAACCACGTCGCCCAGGACTACATCCCGGTCGTCGCCTCGATCGCCGCCGACGCCGACGGGCACTCCTACAACGTCAACGCCGACGAGGCCGCCACCGCGGTGGCGCGGGCGATGGGCGCGCACAAGCTCATGTTCCTCACCGACGTGGAGGGCTGGCGGCGCGACGCCGACGACCCGGAGTCGGTCATCTCCGAGGCGCACGCCGACGAGGTGCAGGCCGCGCTGCCCTCGGTCTCCGGAGGCATGCGGCCCAAGCTGCAGGCCTGCATCGACGCCATCCACGGCGGCGTGACCTACGCGCACATCGTCGACGGCCGCGTGCCGCACTCGCTGCTGCTGGAGCTGTTCACGGACGCCGGCATCGGCACGAAAATTCGAGCCGCCCGCTAGTGCCGAAGCCTCGCCCAGGGGCTCGGCTACAGCCCGGGAACGCTCGCCCCGGGGGCTCGCCTTCCCGGGCTGTTGATGAACTAGGAGCAATGGAATGACCGTCGACGACACCTTCCTCACCGCCAACTCCGCCCGGCAGCCCGTCGAGTTCGTGCGGGGCGCGGGCGCACGCCTGTGGGACGCGGACGGCCACGAGTACCTGGATCTGCAGACCGGCCTGGCCGTCAACGGGGTGGGGCACTGCCACCCGGCCGTCGTCGCGGCGATCCGCGAGCAGGCCGCGCAGCTCATCCACGTGGGCAACCTCTTCTACACCGACCCGATGGTGCGGCTGGCCGAGCGGTTGAGCGTGCTGTCGACTCTGGGGGACGGGGCCCGGGTCTTCTTCACCAACAGCGGCGCCGAGGCCGTCGAGGCCGCGCTGAAGTGCGCGCGCAAGCGCCGCCGGGCCGGGACGATCGTCTCCGTGCACCGCGGCTTCCACGGCCGCACCTACGGTGCCTTGTCCGCCACGCCCCAGGAGTCCAAGCAGGCGCCGTTCGCGCCGCTCGTGCCCGGGTTCGTCGCCGTCGAGCCGACAGCCGACGCCATCACCGGCGCCGTCGACGCGCAGACCGCGGCCGTCATCCTCGAGCCCGTCCAGGGCGAGAGCGGGGTGTACGAGCTGGAGGCCGAGGTCCTGCAGGCCGCCCGGGCCGCCTGCGACGCGCACGGCGCCGCCCTGATCTTCGACGAGATCCAGTGCGGGCTCGGGCGCACCGGCGAGCTGTGGGCCTGGCACGACAGCGGGGTGGTCCCCGACGCGGTGACCGTCGCCAAGGCCCTGGCCGGCGGGCTGCCGATCGGGGCGCTGATCGCCGGGCCCGCGATGGCCGACGTGTTCGCGCCCGGCGACCACGGCTCCACCTTTCCCGGTGGCCCGGTGCAGTGCGCCGCCGCGCACGCCGTGCTCGACGTCGTCACCGACCCCGCGCTGCTGGCCGGTGTGCGGGCATTCGGCGAGCGGATGACGGCCCGCCTGGCGGCCATGCCCCGCGTGCGCGAGGTCCGCGGGCGCGGGGCGATGCAGGCCGTCGAGGTCGACGGTGTGGACGCCATGGCCCTCGTCGGGCGCGCCCTGCGCGAGGAGCGCCTCGTGCTCAACGCCACGAGCCCGTCGACCGTTCGCCTGCTGCCGCCGCTGACCATCGCCGAGGCCGAGCTCGACGACGGCCTGGACCGCCTCGAGCGCCTGCTGACGTAGCGGGTGATCCCGGCGGGCTCGGCGCCCGGTACTCCTTCCATGCTCCGCACCGTCGTCGATCGCGCCATGGACTTCACCGTCGTCCCCGGCTACAGCCGCCTGGGCCACCTCGCCCGCCGCGGGGGCTTCGCGCCGTTGCCCCGGATGGAGGGCCGGACGGTCCTGGTCACCGGGGGCACCGCGGGCCTGGGCCGGGCCGCCGCGCAGCAATGTGCGCAGCTCGGCGCCCGCGTGCTCGTGCTCGCCCGCGACGAGGCGCGCGGGCGCAAAGCGGTCGGCGAGATCGCGGCGGCCACGCAGAACCCCGACGTCGAGCTCGTCCTCGGTGACCTGTCCGACCAGGCCTCGCTGCGCGTGGCGGCCGCCGACGTCGCCGGGCGTGTCGACGCCCTTCACGTCCTCGTCAACAATGCCGGCGTCATGAGCTCGACCCGTGAGGAGACCGGTGACGGCATCGAGCTGACCTTCGCCACCAACGTCCTGGGGACGTTCCTGCTCACCGAGCGGCTGCTCCCGCTGCTGCGCACGAGCTCACCGGCACGGATCGTCACCGTCACGAGCGGCGGCATGTTCGCCCAGGCCCTGGAGCTCGACGACCCGCAGGCGCAGCGCGGCGACTACGACGGCACCGGCGCCTACGCGCGCTCCAAGCGCGCCGAGATGGTGCTGACCACCGAGTGGGCCCGCCGGCTGGAGGGGACCGGTCTCGTCGCTCACGCGATGCACCCCGGCTGGGCGGACACCCCGGGCGTGCAGTCCTCGCTGCCGCGCTTCGCGAAGGTCATGGGCCCGCTGCTGCGCACCGTCGACGAGGGGGCGGACACGATCACCTGGCTGGCCGCCGCCGCCGAACCGGCTCGCTGCACCGGACGGCTGTGGCACGACCGGCAGCCCCGGGCTCAGCACCGGATCCCCACGACCCACGGCTCCCGGGACGACGGCCGTCGCCTCGTCGAGCTCTGCCGCAGCCTCACCGGCGAGTCCGGGACCGCCTGACGCAGCGGGCGGCGAACGCCGTCGTCTGTCGCTCCGCCGGGTCGCCCCACGGGCCCGGTGACCCTTCACGTACCCTTCGCGCCCCATGAGCGACGCCGCCCCCTCCGCCCCGCACACCCGCACCGCGAGCTACCTCGCCGAGCCCGGCGAGGTCAACCGCGTCCTGCTGTTGTACTCCGGCGGCCTGGACACGAGCGTCATGCTCAAGTGGATCCAGGACGAGTACGACGCCGAGGTCGTGGCTCTGACCATCAACCTCGGCCAGCCCGGCGAGGACTACGACGTCGTCAAGGGCAAGGCGCTGCAGCTCGGCGCCGTGGCCGCCGAGGTCGTCGACGCGCGCGAGGAGTTCGCCAGCGACTTCATCGTCCCGGCGATCCACGCCAACGCGATCTACGGCCTGGCCTACCCGCTGTTCACCGCGCTCGGCCGGCCGCTGATCGCCAAGCTCGCCGTCGAGTACGCCCGCAAGCACGGCTGCGACACCGTCGCGCACGGCTGCACCGGCAAGGGCAACGACCAGGTCCGCATCGAGGCGACGGTCGCCACGCTGGCCCCCGAGCTGAAGGTCATCGCGCCGGTCCGCGGCTGGATGATGGGCCGCGAGGAGGAGATCGCCTACGCGCGCGAGCACGGGATCCCGATCAAGGGCGGCGCCGAGGTCACGCCGTACTCGATCGACGACAACCTCTGGGGGCGCTCGAGCGAGGGCAAGTGGATCGAGGACCTCGGTCACGCCCCCGACGACGACGTGTTCCAGCTCGTCACGCGGCCGGAGCTGGCCCCCGACGAGCCCGAGACGGTGACGATCGGCTTCGAGCAGGGCGTCCCGGTGAGCATCGACGGCGAGGCGCTCGGCCTCGTCGAGCTCATCACCTGCTGCCAAGATCTGGGGATCAAGCACGGCGTGGGCATCGTCGATCACATCGAGGACCGCATCGTCGGCCTCAAGGTCCGCGACATCTACGAGGTGCCCGCGGCGACGCTGCTCCTCCAGGCGCACGCCGAGCTCGAGCGCCTGGTCTGCACCATCCACCAGAACCAGTTCAAGGGCGAGCTGGACCGCAAGTGGGCCTACCTCGTGTACGCCGGGCTGTGGTGGGAGCCGCTGCGCACCGACCTGGACGCCTACATGGACGAGGTCGCCCGGCAGGTCACCGGCGAGATCGGCCTCAAGCTCTACAAGGGCCACTGCCGGGTGGTGACGCGATCCTCGCCGAACGCGGTCTACGACGCGCAGCTGGCGACCTTCGAGACCTCGGGCGGGCTGTTCAGCCAGCAGGCCTCGCCGGGCTTCATCGAGCTGTGGTCGCTGCAGTCGCGCCTGGCTCACCGGCTGCGCGAGCGGTCCTCCTGAACGGGCCGTCGCGCCGGCCCGCCGGGCCGGGCGCCGCGGTTTTCCGCAAGGAGCGGCAACGAGCTCTCGGGCTGTCCGGAAGCTGAGTTACCTTCGCCGGTGGTGCAGCCGGACCGTGACCTGAGTGATGCCGAGGATCTCGACGAGGGCACCATCGTCGACCCTCGCGTGCTCGCCGAGCGGCGTGCGCGCCGGGCCGAGCTGAACGAGGACGCGCTCTACGACCGGGCGGTCGCCGCCGAGCGGCAGCTGAAGCGCGCCCAGCAGCAGCTGGACGGCGCCCACGAGCAGCGCAAGGAGCTAGCGGCCCGCCTCAAGCAGACCGAGCGGCACCTGCGTGCCGCCCAGCAGGGAGAGCACGCGGAGGCCCAGCTCCGCGAGGAGGTGCAGGAGGACGCCGCGACCGCGCGCGACGAGGCCGAACGGCAGCTGCGGGCCCTCCGCGTCGAGCTGCAGCGGGCCCGGTCGCGTGAGCGGGAGCTCGAGGACGAGCTGTTCCGCGTACGCCGCGAGGCCCAGCGGACGCGCCAGGAGTCACGGACCGCGCTCGCGGCCGAGGTGCAGGACTCGGGCTCCGACGACCGCGCGTCGCTCAGGGAGGCCGAGGCGGTCCTCGCCGAGCGCATGGAGGACGAGCGCGAGCGCGCCGCCGCCGAGGTCACCCTGCTGCAGCACGAGCTCGACCGCCGGGTCCGCATCCAGGAGGCGGTGTCCCGCCAGCTTGTCGAGCTGCGCGCCGAGCTGGAGAGCCAGCTCGGCGACGCGCAGGCCCGGATCGCCGAGCGCGACGGGCAGCTGGCCGAGAGCGCGCGGCGGCTGGCCGAGGTCCGGGCCGGGAACGCGGGCCGGGCCGACCGCGAGGCTCAGCTTGAGGCTCTGGTCGACGAGCTCGTCGGCGTCGCCGGGTTGCTGAAGGAGGGCTTCGAGCAGGAGATCGCGGCGATGACCGCCGAGCGCGACCGGCAGCTTGAGCTCGAGCGTGATCGCTTGGGCTCCCGGATGGCCGAGATGCAGCAGCGCGCGACCGAGATGCGTGACCAGCTCACCACCACGGTGACCGAACTCGGCCGGCAGCTCGCGGCCGAGCGCGCCGCCCGGCGCCGGGCGGAGGAGGCGCTCGAGCAGCACCCGGACCCGGCGGAGGCGGCGGGGCCCGTCGGGGGCCTGGCCACCGACGAGGCAGTGCGGTGGCAGGAGGCGTTGACCACACAGGAGCAGGCCGCCGCGCTCGCCGAGGAGCGGATCGTCGAGCTCGAAGACGAGCTCGAGCACGCCCGCGTGCAGTTGCGGCCACCGCCGCCCATGCCGCCGGCCGACCACCCGGCGCTGCAGGACCCGAAGGGCGAGGAGGGCGGCCGCGAGGGCGGCGCCGACTCGGTGATCATTGACCTGGCCCGCGCCGCGGCCCGGCTGCGGACGCCCCCCGGGGCCGCGCCGGACGCGGAGACCGCGACGCCCGGTGACAACGCCGGCTCGCCCGTCGCGGCTGCCGGCGCCGGACCTGAGTCGGACGCCGCGACCGAGGCTGCCGTGACGGTGCCGGAGGTGCAGATCGGCCCCCGTGCCGTCACCGTCACACGACGGACCCCCAGCCCGTGGCTGGGGACGGCGATCGTCGCGCTGGCCCGCCGCGACGCGTCCGCGGCGGCCCACCTGATCCAGACCCTGCTGCCGGTGCAGGCCGACCGGCTGCGGCAGGACCTGACCTACGACCTGGCGCTCGCCGACCACCCCGAGCTGCGGGTGACGCTGGGTGCGGACGGGACGGCGACCGCCATCGAGCGGGCGGCCGCCGCCGCCGAAGCCGACTTCCGGATCGTCGGCAGCGCCGAGGCGCTGGCCGTCATGGTCGGCGGCGGGACCCGTCGCCGCCGGCCCCCCGCCGTCCACGTGAACGGCCGCCGCCGCCGCGCCCGCCGCCTGGCCCGCGCGATGCGACCGCCGGTCGGCCTGGCCGGGGTGGCCGCCGCCGGGATCGAGCTCCCGGTGACCCAGATCCTCGAGCTGCTCGCGGACGTCGTCGCGGTGCCCGTCGGCCCGAACCAGCGCTTCACCGTCGCCTTCGCGGAGGAGGACGGGCCGGTGCAGGCGCACATCGTCGCCTGCGACGACGCTCCGCTGCAGGTCCACGCCGGCCCTCCGGTCCACGCCGCCGCGACGGTCCGCGTCGGCGCCGGGGGGCTCGGGGCGTTCCTGGCCGGCGACGCCGGCGCGCGCGTGCAGGGCAACGTCGCGGCGGTCGGTCGGCTGCTGACCTGGGTGGACGCCGCGCAGGGCCTGGACATCCGCCACCGACCGTAAGCTCAGACGTTCGTGACCCCTCCGCCCGTCGCCCACCTGCACGTCCACTCGGAGTACTCGCTGCTGGACGGCGCGTGCAAGATCCAGAAGCTTGCCGAGCGCGCGGCGTCGTTCGGGCAGCCCGCCCTGGGGCTGACCGATCACGGGGTGATGAACGGGGCGGTGGAGCACTACCTGGCCTGCCGGAAGGTCGGGATCAAGCCCCTGATCGGGTGTGAGGTCTATTACGTCGACGATCACGCCGACCGCCCGGAGCCCGGGTCGGGCCGGCGGATCGAGCGCAACCACCTGACGCTGCTGGCGCAGAGCGACGAGGGGTACCGCAACCTCGTGCAGCTCTCCAGCCGCGGCTTCCTGGAGGGGTTGGTTAGCGGCAAGCCCGGGGTGGACATGGGGCAGCTGCAACAGCACGGGCGCGGCATCATCGCGTTGACCGGGTGCCTGGCCGGCCGGCTGTGTCAGCGGTTGATCTCCGGGCGCGACGACGAGGCGCGTGCGTACGCCGACCAGCTGGTGCAGGCGTTCGGGCCGGACAACGTGTACTTCGAGCTGCAGAAGAACGGCATCGACGATCAGGAGCGCGCGAACGTCGGGATCGAGCGGATCGCGCGGGAGATGGGGGCGCCGCTGGTGGGCACCGGGGACGTGCACTACCTGCGCAAGGAGGACTACCACCACCACACCGCGCTGCTGTGCGTGCAGACCAAGTCGACGCTGGCGATGCCGAAGATGACCTTCGACACCAACGAGTTCTTCCTGAAGTCGGGCGAGGAGATGGCCAAGGACTTCGCGCGGTGGCCGCAGGCGCTGGCCTCGACCGTGGAGATCGCCGAGCGCTGCGAGGTGGAGATCCCGCTGGGCGGACAGCTGATCCCGCGCTTCCTGCCCGAGGGCGAGGACGAGGGCGCCTACCTGCGCGAGCGGGTGATGGAGGGCATGCACAAGCGGTACGGGATGCCGCTGCCGGCGGCGGCGGTGCAGCGGATGGAGATGGAGCTCGGGGTCATCGGCAAGATGGGCTTCGACGCCTACTTCCTCATCGTGTGGGACTTCGTCAAGTGGGCCAAGGACAACGGGGTCGCGGTCGGTCCCGGTCGCGGGTCCGCGGCGGGGTCGCTGATCGCCTACACGCTGGCGATCACCGACCTGTGCCCGATCGAGCACGATCTGCTGTTCGAGCGCTTCCTGAACCCCGAGCGGGTGTCGATGCCGGACATCGACATCGACTTCTCGGTCAAGGGTCGCGAGCGGGTCATGCAGTACGTGGTGGACAAGTACGGCCGCGAGTCCGTCGCCCAGATCATCACCTTCGGCAAGATGCTGCCCCGGGCGGCGACCAAGGACGCCGCGCGGGTGCTCGGGCATGACTACGGGGTCGGTGACCGCCTGGCCAAGCTCATCCCCGACCCCGAGCAGGGGCGCGCGCCGACGTTCGCGGCGTGCCTGGCCGACGGTCAGGAGCTGAAGAAGGCCTACGACGAGGACCCGACGGCCAAGCAGATCATCGACGTGGCGCAGGGCCTGGAGGGGATCGTGCGCGCCAACTCGATCCACGCCGCGGCGGTGGTCATCGCCGGCATGCCGCTGACCGACGTCGTGCCGCTGCAGCTGGCCGACGCGCGCACGACCGACGAGGCCGGCAACAAGGTCTACAAGCAGGTCACGCAGTTCTCGATGAAGCCCATCGAGGAGCTCGGCCTGCTGAAGATGGACTTCCTGGGCCTACGCAACCTCGACGTCATCGAGGACGCCCTGGACATCATCGAGCGCTCCAGCGGCCAGCGGCCGTCGATGGAGGAGCTGCCGATGGACGACCC
>JBBSUL010000134.1:0-9257 GCA_038234375.1 Solirubrobacterales bacterium
CCTGCGCCTTGATGGTGATCCCCCGCTCGCGCTCGAGCTCCATCGAGTCCAGCACCTGCTCGCGCATCCCGCGGGCGTCGACGGTGTGGGTCATCTCCAGGATGCGATCGGCCAGTGTCGACTTGCCGTGGTCGATGTGGGCGATGATGGAGAAATTGCGGATAAGGCGCTGGTCGCTCATGGAAAGACTCCGGACGCAACGATGCACCTATCCGTGCGGATAAGGCGCTGATCGCTCATGGAAAGACTCTGGACGCAACGATGCACCTATCCGTGCGGATAAGGCGCTGATCGCTCATGGAAAGACTCCGGACGCAACGATGCACCTATCCGTGCGGATAAGGGACTGGTCGCTCATGGAGGTCCGCTGAGGATACGGTCCCGCCCGTCACGCCGACGCGGCGGGCCGGACGGAGTCAGTCGCGGACGACGGTCACGAGGACGTAGCGGCTGGTGATTCGGAAAGCCACCGGGTCCTCGTTGTGGGCGTGCAGGATGTCGGTCTGCTCGCGCAGCAGCGCGGCGAACGGCTCGTCGCCCAGCGCCGCGTGCGCGTCCAGCCACAGCGGGTGGTGCTCCGCCTGCTCGGCGGTGTAGGCCTCCGGGGAGACGGCGACGAACGGCACGCTGGCCGGTGCGACGTCGACCGATACCGGGTGGGCGGCGAAGAGCTCACGCACGGTCTGCGCGTCGCCCCAGTCCACCGGGGTGCGGCCCGGGGTCGGTTCGCCCGCCGGCGCCCGTTGGACCCGGGAGCGCGCCCGGGCCATCGCCGCGCCGGACTCGGCCAGCGCTCCCTCACGGATCCACGCGGTGATGAGCGCGCGGCCGCCCGGCGCGAGCACCCTCGCGACCTCGGCGGCGACCCGCCGCTGGTCGGGGGCGAAGATCAGCCCGAAGACCGACAGCGCGACGTCGGCGGACGCGTCGGCGATCGGCAGCTCCTGCGCGTCCCCCGGCACGAAACGGGCCTCCAGCCCCGCGGCGCGCGCCCGCTCTGAGGCGACGAGCACGAGCCGCGGCGCGAGGTCCACGCCGGTCACCTGCGCCCCGAGCGCCGCCGCCTTCAGGGCGGCGTTCCCGGTGCCGCAGGCGATGTCCAGCACCCGATCGCCGGGCGCGATCTGAGCCTGCGCGACCACCGTCTCGCTGACCTCGTCGAGGGTCGCGGCCGTGCGCTCGTAGCTGCCGATGGACCAGTCGATGCTGCTCATGCGGACCCTCGGTTCAGGCGCGCGGTGACGAAGCGGCGGATCTGCAGCGCCTCGGGCACGCGCAGGACGAGGACGGCGACGACGTAGACGACGAGCCCGGTGGCCATGGCGCCGCCGACCGACAGCACCTGGGCCGGCAGCGAGCGGCCGAGGACGTCGTCGACCACCCACCACGTCCCGTAGCTCACCGCCCCGAGCAGCCCGGAGGCGTTGACGATCCGCAGCAGGGCCTCGTACATCGCCCCGCCCTCCAGGGAGCCGTGCAGCAGCCGCCGCAGGTAGACCGCCTGGGCGATGGTCATGCCGAGGCTCGCGACGGCGGTGCCGATGACCAGTCCCCCGACGCCGAAGGGCCGGTAGAGCAGCAGGCTGACGATCACGTTGATGACGAGGTTGCCGACGGCCAGCGCGGTGGGGATCCACGGGCGCTGCAGGCTGAAGAACGCCCGCGTCAGCAACAGGTTGATGCCCGCGAAGGGCAGGCTGAAAGAGAACCAGAACAGCGCGCTGGACACGAGCTCGGTGGACTCCGTGGTGAACTCACCGCGCTGGTAGACGAGGCGGACGATCGGGGTGGCCAGGACCGCGCAGAACGCCCCAGCGGGCACGAGCAGCAGGAAGATCTGGCGCGATCCGTTGCTCAGCGCGGCTCGCAACCCGTCCAGGTCTTGGCGGGCGGCGAAGCGGCTGAGGGTCGGGAACAGGACGGTGGCCAGCGCCACCGAGAACATCCCCTGGGGCAGCATGTAGACGCGGAAGGCGGCGTCGATGGCCCGCGGCGCCTGGTCGGACACGAGCGTGCCGAGGCTGGAGTTGATGTACAGGTCGAAGTTGATGACGCCGAGGCTGATGGTGATCGGCAGCATGAGGACGAAGACCCGCTTGATCCGGGGGTCGCGCAGGTCGAACGTCCGGCTGAAGGCGAACCCCAGGCGCCCGAGCACCGGCAGCGCCATGGCCAGCTGCACGACGGTGCCGGCCAGGACGCCGATCGCGTAGCCGTACAGCTCGTTGCCCGAGTCGAAGAACGGGCGCACGGCAATCAGGCAGCCGATGATCACGATGTTCCAGACCAGCGGCGCGATCGCGGGCACGGCGAAGTGGCCGTAGGCGTTGAGGATCCCGACGACGAGGCCGTTGACGCCGAGCAACAGCACGATGGGGAACAGGACGCGGCTGAGGCCGACGGTCAGGTCGACGAGCGCGCCGCCGAACTCCGGGCCGAGGAACACCGGCATGACGACGCCGGCGAACACGATGAACAGGGCGGTGATGGCCCCGAGCGCCGCGATGATGCAGAACAGCAGCGTGCTGGCCAGCTGGAAGGCGTCCTTGCGGCGACCCTGCTCCAGCAGCTCGGTGAACACGGGCACGAAGGCGGCGCTGATCGCCGCGTCGGCGAACAGGCTCCGGATGAGGTTGGGGAACTGGAAGGCGATCGTGAACGCTGACGCCGGGCCGCCGGTCCCGAAGTAGCTGGACGCCACGACCTCCCGGACCAGGCCCATGATGCGGCTCAGGCCGGTGGCGATCGAGAAGATGAAGGTGTTGCGCGCGACGCCGGTGCGCGGGCGCTCGGGCTCCGAGGCCGGAGCGGGGACGGCGGGCTCGGAGGTCGGGGGCAGCGCGGACACGGCCGGGGGAGGCTAGAGGACGGTGCGGGCGGGGCGGGCCCGCGCGGCGCCCCGCCCGCCGCGGCGCTAGACTCCCCCGTCGCTTATGGCCAACATCGCATCCCAGAAGAAGCGCATCCTGCGCACCGAGCGCGAGCGCCTGGAGAACCGCCGCTACACGTCGACGATCCGCACGTACTTCCGCCGCCTGGAGGAGTCCGCGGCGGGCAGCGACGACGCGGCCGCCGACACCCACCACCGCGAGCTGATCTCGATGATCGACAAGGCCGTCAAGCGCGGTGCGCTGCATCGCAACACTGGCGCCCGCAAGAAGGCCCGTGCCGCCCGCGTGCGCGCCGGCCACACCGCCTGACACGCGCCGCCGTCGGCGCGACCCGGCGCCGCGGGGCGACCGGGACCCCCATCTGCGTCAACCCCGCTCTTGACTTCGAGGGCACTTGAAGGAGCATCATCCCCGCCATGGCCTTCCTCTCCGGTCGCTCCCGCGACCCCGTGACCTCCGCTGACGAGGCCCCGGATGCCCTTGCGCTGGACATCGACGCGCTGACCAAGCGCTACCCGACAGGCGTGCAGGCGCTGGACGGCGTGGCGCTGCAGATCCAGGACGGCGAGTTCTTCGGCCTCCTCGGGCCCAACGGGGCCGGCAAGTCGACGCTCATCCACTGCACGACCGGCCTGGCGACGCCGACGTCAGGGTCGATCCGCGTCTTCGGACACGACGCCGTCGGCCACTACGAGCAGGCTCGCCAGGCCGTCGGCCTCGCGCCCCAGGACGTGAACATCGACTGGTTTCTCACCGTCGTCGAGACGCTCGACTACCACGCCGGCTACTTCGGCATGCCCAAGCGCGAGCGCCGCGAGCGTACCGACGAGCTGTTGGACGCATTCTCGCTGACCGCCAAGAAGGACGAGCGGACCGGCACGCTGTCGGGCGGCATGAAGCGGCGGCTGATCCTCGCCCGGGCCCTCATGCACCGCCCGCGCTTCCTCATCCTCGACGAGCCGACGGCCGGCGTCGACGTGGAGCTGCGCCTGGAGCTGTGGCACTACATCAAGCAGATCAACGCCGAGGGCACGACGATCCTGCTCACCACGCACTACCTCGAGGAGGCCGAGCAGCTGTGTGACCGCATCGCCTTCATCAACGGCGGGCAGATCGTCGCCCAGGGCTCCAGCGACGAGCTGGCGGCGCAGTACGGGGTCTCCGGTCTGGAGGACGCCTACCTGGAGCTCGTCGGGCGCAAGGAGCTCTCGCGCGCCCAGGTCCCGGCGGTGCCGTCGTGACCGCCGCGCAGATCCGCATGGCCTCGCTGACCCGCCGCGAGGTCAGCCGCTTCATGAAGATCAAGCGTCAGACGCTCGGTGCGCCCCTGCTGGAGACCTTCCTGTACATCTCGGTCTTCGGGGCCGCCCTGGGCTCGCGGATCGACACGCTGCACGGATACGACTACGTCGTGTTCATCGTCCCGGGCCTGATCATGATGGCCTGGGCGGTCAACGCCTTCTCCAACAACTCATCCTCGATCCTGCAGCAGAAGTTCCAGCGCGCGATCGACGATCAGCTGTCCTCACCGTCGTCACCGCTGGAGCTGCTGCTGGCCTTCTCACTCGGCGGCTTCCTGCGCGGCGCGCTGATCGCGACGCTGACCTTCGCGGCCGCGTCGGTGCTCATCGGGCTCCCGGTCGAGCATCCGCTCGTCCTCGTCCCCTCCCTGTGCCTCGTCGGCTTCTTCTTCTCCCAGCTCGGGGTCCTCGTCGGCATCCGGGCCGAGCAGTTCGATGACGTGTCCTTCGCCCAGACCTTCATCCTGCAGCCGCTGATCTTCCTCGGGGGCGTGTTCTATTCGGCGTCGCTGCTGCCCGAGCCGTACGCGACGATCACCCACTTCAACCCCGTCTACTACATGATCGGGCTCGTCCGCTACGGGTTCCTGGACTACTCCGAGACGAACATCGCGCTGTCCCTGCTGTTCCTCGTCGGCGCGGTGTCGGCGCTCTTCGCGCTCAATTTGCGCCTCTTCACGACCGGATACCGGTTGCGCGCGTGACGCACCGGCGGGTCAGGCCGCGATCGCGGCGATCGTGCGAAGCGCCTCGGTGTCGTCGGACAGCTCGGACAGGCCGCGGCTTGCCACCTCGAGGTCGGCGAGGGCGATGACCGCGGTGCGCAGGCTCTCCAGGTCGGTGGAGCGGGCCTCGCGGATGCGCCGGTCGGCCATCCACGGGGGCATCCTGACGGAGCCCTTGACCTGGGCCGGGGACTCCCCAGCCTCGAGCCGGGCGCTGATGGACTCCAGCTCGCGGACCCGGCGGGCCATCAGCGGGACGAGGCGACCGACCGACTCGCCCTGGGCGCGCAGCTCCAGGTAGGCGCGCACCGCGCGGTCGGCGTTGCGCGCCACGAGCGCGTCGACGAAGCCCCACACCTGCTGCTCGGCCGAGGGGGCCGCGGCGGAACGGACCTCGTCGACCCCGAGGAGCGTGCCGGCGTCGTGCTCGAGCGCGAGCTTCTCCAGCTCGCGCAGCAGGCGCTGCTGGCGCTCGCCGACGAGCTCGACGAGCTCCCGTGCGGCGGCAGGGTCCAGGTCGACGCCAAGCCGCCGCGCCTCCCCGATCGCCCAGCGCGGCAGCTCCTTGCCCTTGAGCATCATCTCGGCGGCCACCGATCCGCCGGCCGTCTCCACCGCCTTGGCCAGGGCGGGCGGCACCTTGGCCCGCCCGTCGTCACGGCCGAAGAAAGCGACGGTGGTGTCGGGCGGCATCGCCTTCAGGGTCGGTTCCAGGTGCTGCTTGACGTCCGCGTCCTTCCAGCGCTCGACCCCGTCGACGACGAGGAAGCGCCGCCCGACCGCGAACGTCATCGCGTTCAGCGCCCGCCCCACCGCCTCAGGGGTGGACGCGTCGCCCTCGAAGCCCTCCACCCCACCGCTGCCGGACTCGGCCTCGGCCATGTCACGGAGCCGCGCGCGGCGCTCGCCCACGCGGCCGTGATCGTCGCCGTGGATGAGGAACGCCGGTTTCCAGGCGGGCATCGGGGAGGGAGGATAGTGACGGGCGGCGACGCCGCGCCCCCGGCGCGCGGTTCCGGGCCGCCCGGGCTGCTCGGGAAGGCCGGGTCGCTGCCCTGTTGGGCACCGCGCAGAGCCGGAGCCGCACGTTCGCGGGCCAGACGCCGGTATCCGTGCGACACCACATGCCGCCACCGGCCAAACGGCGGCCCGCGCCGTACCTTTGTCGCCCTCCCGCCCGCGTTCGTGCGACACCGTCGACCCCGCCCTCGATGGTGTGCCCGCGTCGTCCGCCCCCCCGGTACCGGGTGAACCCCGGGCAGGCTGCGCACAGCGCCGCCCCGAGGCTCGGCACCAGGAGTGCGTCCGCTCCGTCGCGCCCACCGGGACCCAGCCGCCCCACCCGTCAGACCGGTCCTCCCTGGCACCACCGAGCGGCGCCACCCGCCGGCCGAGCATCCCACAGCGGGTGCGTCCGCTCCGTTCCGCTTGCCGGGACAAAAGCGGCCTCACCCCGCGGCGGGAGCCGCGTCACGTCGCCGACCCCCGTCACCCGTGGGGCGTCACCGTCCACCCGGCCGGGCCGAGGTCGACCCTCACGCTGCCGTCGCGGTCGGTGCGCACCACGCGCGGCACGACGGCCCGCAGCGCCCGGACCGTCGCGGGCACCGGGTGGCCGTACGTGTTGTGCGCCCCCACCTCGATCCCGGCGACGACGGGCCGCAGAGTCCGCAGGAGGCGCGGCAGGCCGGGGTCGGCGCTGCCGTGGTGGGAGACCTTGAGCACGTCGACCGGACCGAGGTCCAGGCGGGACAGCACGTCGGACTCGGCGTCGGCGGTCAGCAGCACCGTGGCGTTACCGACCGACGCCCGGATGACGATCGCGCGGTTGTTGGGGTCATCGCCGGTCTCGCCGGCGCTGGGTCCGTCGTCGGGGCTGAGCACGGTCAGCGTCAACGTCCCCAGGCGCAGGACCATCCCCGCTCGGCCGGGGATCCGGCGCACGCGGTGAATGCGCGCGGCCGCGTCGATCCGACCTCCGATGGCGCTGCGCACACCGTCCTGCCCGTCGAGCACCAGCCCCACCGGCATCCGCGACAGCACCGCGGAGGCCGCCCCGTCGTGATCGGCCTGGGCGTGGCTGATGCTCAGCACGTCCAGGCGCCTAACGCCCGCGTGGGCCAGACGGGCCAACAGCGGGTCGTCGGGTGGTCCGGTGTCGACGAGCACGGCGTGGCCGGGGACCTGCAGCAGGGTCGCGTCGCCCTGCCCGACGTCCAGGAAGGTCACCCGGAAGCGCTGCACCGGAGGGGGCGGCGGCACCCCGGGTGGGCGCAGGGCCCAGACGACCGCGACGAGCAGGATCCCGACCAGCGCGGCCACCCGGCTCACCGGGACAGGGCGTCCGCCGCGGACCCGGACGCTGACCGGCCCGACCACCCCGGCGGCAACCACGGCGCACATGCACCCCGCGAGCACGACGGGGGGCGCGACGGTCAGTCCGGCGCCGGGTCCGCCCGCCGTCGCGTGCGCCACCGCGACCACCCAGCGCAGCAGCGGGTCGACGAGGACGTCGAGGACCGCACCGAGTCGAGGGACGATCGCCCCGGCGGTGGACGCCGTGAACCCGAGCCACATGACCGGCGCGACGACCGGCGCCACCACGAGGTTCGCGGGCACCGACAGCGGAGCGACGCGGCCGAAGTGCGCGGCGATGATCGGCGCGGTGGCCAGGCTCGCCGCGGCGGTCACCGCCAGCGCCTCGGCCAGCGGCCCCGGGACGCCCCGCTCGGCCAGGCGCTGGGCCCACGGCCGCGCGAGTGTCACGAGCGCGATCACCGCCGCGAAGCTCATCTGCCAACCGGGATCCCCGGCCGCCCGCGGGTCCAGGAGCAGCGTGACGCACGCCGCCAGGCCAACGGCGTACCAGCGCGCCGATGGTCGCCCGGCAAGCATGGCCACGACCCCCGCGGCGCCCATGATCCCGGCACGCTGGATCGACGGGCCCGCCCCCGCCAGCGGCACGTACACGGCAATGAGCGCGAGCACGACCAGCCAGCGCACCCGGAAGGGCACGCCGATCAGCCCGCTGAGGGCGATGACCAGCGTGCAGAGCAGCACGATGTTCGCCCCCGAGGCGGCGGTGAGATGGCTGAGGCCTGAGGCCCGGACCTCGTCACGAGTGGTGGTAGGCAGCCCGGCGTCCTGGCCCAGGACCATGCCCTGCAGCAGCGCGGTGCGCACCGCAGACGGCCCGTGGGCCAGGCGACGCATCGCGCCGCGGCGCAGCGCGTCCACGCCACCGGCCGCCCCTCCCCGGTGGCGTCCGGTCGCGCGCACGTCAAGCAGGCGCAGGACCGCGTGCGCGCGCAGCACGGTGGCGTAGTCGTCCGGCGCAGCGACCGCGGCGCGGACGGCGACCACCGCCCCGGTCGGCGGGCGCGGCGGTGGACGCGAGTCCGGCGCGGAGGCGCCGCCGAAGCTCGACGGGCCGTTGACGCGTAGGAGCACCGGCTCGCCGCGGTAGCTCGCCAGCGCCGTCCAGCCTCCGCGCCGCTGCCCGCGCGGCGCCTGCACGACGGTCACCTCGCCCCGGACGACATGACCGACGAACGGACCCAGCGCGGTGCGATCCAGAGCCCGGACGCGGACGTCGCCGAGGTAGCCGCCGACGCCGACCGCGGCCGTGACCAGGACGACGGTCACCGTGGCCCACGGCACCGCGGACGCCGCCACCAGCACCACCGCGGCGGCCGCCGCCACGGCCGCGACGGGTATCCGCGGCCCGAGCAGCAGGCCGAGCACCAGCGCGGCCAGCACCGCGTGGCGCGGGCGTCCGGCGACCACCTCGACGACGCCTGGCATCACGACGCGTCGGGCGCTCAGACGGTGGCGTGCGGGCGCATCGCCGCGAGCTTCTTCGGGCCGATCCCGGGGATCAGCTCGAGGTCGTCCACGCTCTTGAACGGGCCGTGATCGGTGCGGTACTGGATGATCTTTGCCGACGTGGCCGGCCCGACCCCGTCGAGGGTCTCCAGCTGCTCGGCGCTCGCGCTGTTGATGTTCACGGGCGCTCCGGCTGCCGCGGCGGCGCCCGACGCGCCGGCGGCGGGTGCGCCGGCGCCGGCGCTCGTCGGGGCCGCACCGCCGGCGGCCACCGCCGCGCCCTTGCGCGGCACGATGATCTGCACCCCGTCCTGGGCCTTCGCAGCGAGGTTGATGGCGTCCAGGTCGGCACCCTTGGCCCGGCCACCCGCACGCTTGACGGCGTCGGCGACGCGGTCACCGTCGGTGAGCCGGTAGACGCCGGGCTTCTGGACCGCGCCCGCGACGTGAACCACGACCTTCTTGGCCGGGCCCCGGGTGACGGCCACCGGCGACCGACCGGCCGGGCGCCCGGC
>JBBSUL010000135.1:0-9089 GCA_038234375.1 Solirubrobacterales bacterium
CTAGCGAGGCCGAATCCCCGGTTGCGGGGTGTGGCCATCGGGTCGGCGCGCTGATGTCTGGTGTTGACGGCTCGGGTCCCGCGCGACGTCGGCTCGTGAACCAGGTCAGGTCCGGAAGGAAGCAGCCTTAAGCGATCACCGATGGGCGTAGCGGGAGCTCCCGAGCACGAGCCAGGGGTCAGCGAATGCTTCCGGTGACCGCGCCACCAGGCCGGGTGCACGGTCCATCTTCTTGCCTGCGCGCCCGAGTGCTTCTGTGTCCGACCTTGGCCACAGAAGCGCGCTGGGTGTCGGCCGTCAGGCGGGCGTGAGGGTACGCGCGTCAACGTCGACGTTGACCCCACCGTCGACCGGTGGGAGCGCGTCGCCGAGCTCGGGGTCCTGCGTGCCCGCGCCGTGGCCGGGGACGAACAGCGCGGCCACCGCGCCGACGGCAAGGACGACGGTCGCGTACGGCAGCGCGGCCGTGAGCCCTTCCACGAAGGTCTGCGGGCTCTGGTAGCCGCCGTTGGCCGCGAAGACGCTGGCCAGGACGGCGACGCCCATGACCCCGCCCAGCTCGCGGATGGCGTTGGTGGCGCCCGAGGCCTGGCCGGCCTCTTCGGGGCGGACGGACTGCAGCGTCGCGTTGGCCGCGGGGGCGAACACGAGCGCCATGCCGGTCCCGCCGAGGACGAAGGGGATCAGCAGGGCGCTGTAGGCCACGTCGACGGCGCTGACCCGCGCCAGCCACCCGATCGCCACCGCCTGCAACCCGAGACCCGTCGCCATCAGGGGCCGCGAGCCGATCCGGTCGCTGAGGATCCCCGCGACCGGCGCCACGAACATCGGCATCGCCGTCCACGGCAGCGTCCGCAGTCCGGCCTCCAGCGGCCCGTAGCCCTGCGCGGTCTGGAAGAACTGGGCCAGCAGGAAGATCGCGCCGAACACGCCGAAGAACATCGAGAAGGACACGACGCCCGTGGCCGAGAACCCGCGCGAGGCGAAGAAGCGCAGCGGCAGCATCGGGGCGGGCGCCCGGTGCTCCCAGGCCAGGAAGGCGGCGACGAGAACGCTGCCGCCGATGAGCGCGGTGAGGACGGTGGGGCTCGTCCAGCCGAGCTCCTGCCCCCGGACGATGCCGAAGGTCACGCCCAACAGTCCGGTGGCCACGAGGGCCAGCCCCGGGATGTCCAGCCGGCCCTCCGGCCCGTGGGACTCGGCCAGCAGGCGGGCGGCCAGCGTCATCGCGACTACCCCGGTGGGGACGTTGAGCCAGAAGATCCAGTGCCAGGAGATCGACTGCACGACGGCGCCGCCGACCGCAGGGCCCAGCGCGACGCCGAGGCCGCTGACCCCGGCCCACACGCCGAGGGCCAGGCCGCGCCGGGCTCCAGGGAACGTCTCGGCCAGCAGCGTCAGCGTCAGCGGCGTCACCATGGCCGCGCCGGCGCCCTGCACCGCGCGGGCGGCGATCAGGGTGCCGATGTCCACCGACACCGCGGCGGCGGCGCTGGCGAGGGTGAAGACCCCCAGGCCGGCGATGAACATGCGCTTGCGCCCGAAGCGGTCGCCGAGCGCCGCCCCGGTGATGAGCAGCACGGCGAACGCGAGCGTGTAGGCGTTGACCGTCCACTGCAGCGCTTCCAGCGAGCCGCCGAGGTCGGTGCGGATCCGCGGCAGCGCGACGCCCACCACGAGGTTGTCCAGCGACGTCATGAACAGGGCGACCGAGACGATCGCCAGCGTCCAGCCGGCGCGTCCGCGCGCGCTGGGCTCCTCTGGGGTGGTGACGGCAGGGGCAGGGGGCATGGCGGCATCCTCCGGGTAGGAGAGTGAGTGGTTACTCATTGAGTGGGCAAAAAAAAGAGGGGTCAGGCGGGGTCGTCGAGCTCGGGCAGCGTGCACAGCATCTGCGCCCACGGCTCGTCGACGGCGAGCACGTCCAGGGCGGTCATGACGTTCATGAGCATCCCGGTGGCGAAGAAGTGGGTGACGCGCTCGGCGTCGTGCTCGACCTCAGGCGCGACGATCGCGTGCAGGCGGCGGAAGGTGTCGCGCATCGCCGCCTGGATCGCCGGCTCCTGCGGGGCGGCCGCGTGCGCGTGGAGCTGGAGCAGCAGCAGCGTGCGGTCGCCGATGAGCTCGGCGTACGCCTCGCCCATGGCGTGGACGGGGTCGTCGCCCGCGGCGCGTGCCGCGGCCACGGCGGCGGTGAAGGTCGACACGACGCGGTCGTTGCAGCGCTGCACGATCGCCAGCGCGAGGTCGGCCTTGGTCGGGAACAGGCGGAAGACGTAGGCCTGGGAGATGCCGGCGGCCTTGGCCACCGCCAGCGTCGACGTGCCGTGGATCCCGCCCGCGGCGAACAGCGGCATGCCCGCCTGGATGACGGCCTCGCGCCGGTCCTCGGCGGTGGAGAGCGTGCGGGTGGCGGAGGACGGGGGAACCATGGTGACGTCTGTGAGTATGCACTCACTCACCTCCGGTGTCAAGCGGACGGCGGTACCGAAGGGCGCTCGGCGCTCAGGATCGCTCGATGCCCACCAGCGTGCGCCCGGCGCTGACCGCCGCCCGGCAGCGCGGGGAGGCCATCAGGCGCCAGAACCGGCTGCGGTAGACCTCGGCGTAGCCGTCCGGGACGATCAGGGGCGGGCGGCCCTGGTAGAAGCGATTGGAGACGCGGTCGTCGACCGGCATGAGCAGCGTCTGCGCGAGCGGGTGGTCGGGGTCCTTCTTGTCCATCACCGCGCCCGGCGGGACGTCCAGGTAGTAGCGCAGCGGCGGCACCTCCGGGTGGTCGAAGGTCGAGATCCGCCCGCAGCGGCGGTAGTAGGTCCGCACCGCCGGTGCGTCGGCCACGACCTTCAGGTCCCGCTGGATCGTGCCCTGGTTGGCCACCTTGCCCTTCGCCGTGTCCACGACCGTGACCTGGAAGGGGATGAACAGGAACGACAGCGCCAGCGACAACAGCCCGACGCGCTGCCACGTCCGCCGCGTCGGCGAGCCCGACGGCAGGTCCAGCCAGCCCAGGCAGCCGGCGGCGTACACGATGACCAGCAAGACCGAGGGGGTCAGCACGTAGCGGGCGATGAGCGGCAGGCCGCCCAGTGTGCTGGCGATGAACAGCAGCGCCATCCCCGCCGCGACCCCCAGCAGGATGAGCGCCCGCCGCCGGAACAAGAGCACGAACACGCAGCCGACCGGCACCCCGACCATCAGCGGCTCGCGCAGGGTGAAGGCGAGGAACTGCGCGGTCCGGAAGGGCGCGTCGAACACGCTGCGCGGCCGGTCCAGCTGTGCGGCAAGATCCTTCGTGCCGTGGAAGGAGTGCAGGAAGTCGCCGGTGATCGCCGCATCGCTGATCGCCCACAGCAGGCCGCCGCTGGCCCCGAGCACGGCCAGGGCGCCGAGCCGGCGCGGATCCCGCCGCAGCGCCGCGCCCATGAGCCGGGCGCCCTCCGCCGGTCGCCCGAGCGTGCCACGGGCGGCCAGGCGCGCCCGCCAGTCCTCGGGGACACGCCCGGCCACGAGCCACAGCCAGTAGGCGGCGGCCAGCACCCAGGCGTCGGGGCGCAGCAGCCCGGCCAGTGTGAGGAGCACGAGCACCGGCGCGCCGCGGCGCACCGAACGCACCTCCAGCAGCAGCGCCCAGGTCACGAACAGCGCGAAGGGGATGTCCGCGTAGGCGAACTCGGCGTTCTTGGCGAACGCACTGCGCGTGAGGAGGACCACCGCCGCCAGCGCGCCCACCGGCCGGCTGAACAGCTCGCGCCCCAGCAGGTAGACGGTCCACACCAGGCCCCCCATGCACAGCATCACCAGCCACGCCAGCACGTGCGTCGTCGCGTCCCCCAAAGGCAGGGCCAGGAAGCTCGCGAGCGTCTGCAGCGGGTGGGGCGTCGGGGCGATGAAGCCGTTGTAGTCCGGGGTCGCCCCGCGCGCGATGTCCTGCGCCCACACCAGCGCGTACGAGGCATCGTAGTTCAGGAACGGCTCGCCGTAGACCAGGCGCAGCAGGAGCGCGGAGCCGACGATCGTCGCCAGGGCCGCGGGGTTGGCGAGGCGCCTCATCGAGCCCGTCAGGGTACCGGCGCGCCGGGCGCGGAGGGGTCGGCCGGGGTCGCGGCCGGGTGTGGCAGACTGGATCGCAGCCGTGTCGACCGCCCCGTCCCTGTACCGCCGCCACCGCCCCCGCACCTTCGCCGACGTGGTCGGCCAGGAGCACGTCGTGCGCACCCTGCGCAACGCGGTGACCCAGGACAAGCTGCACCACGCCTACCTGTTCGTGGGCTCCCGGGGCACCGGCAAGACGTCGATGGCGAAGATCCTCGCCTCGTGCCTGAACTGCGTGAACGGGCCGACCGAGCTGCCGTGCGGGGCGTGCGAGAGCTGCGTGGCCATCCAGCGCGCCCAGTCCATGGACGTGGTGGAGATGGACGCCGCCTCCAACAACTCGGTGGACGACATCCGCGAGCTGCGCGACTCGGTCTCCTTCGCGCCGGTCAGCGGCAAGTACAAGGTCTACATCCTCGACGAGGCGCACATGCTGACCACGGCGGCGTGGAACGCGTTCCTCAAGACGCTGGAGGAGCCGCCGCCGTCGACGATCTTCGTGCTCGCCACCACCGAGGGGGGCAAGGTCCTGCCCACCGTGGTGGACCGCTGCCACCGCTTCGACTTCACCCGCCCGACCGTCGAGCAGCTCGCCGCCGTCGTGCAGCGCGTCGCCGGTCAGGAGGCCATCGACATCCCGCCGGACGCCGTCGCCCTCCTCGCCCGCCACGCCACCGGCTCCTTCCGCGACGCACTCGGGACGCTGGAGCAGCTGGTCACCTACACGGGGGCAACCGGGTCAGGCGGCGAGACGCCGCGGATCCTCACCGAGGACGTGCTCGCCGTGCTTGGCGTCGCCGACGCCGACCTGCTCTTCGCGGCGCTTGACGCCGTCGCCGCCCACGACGCCCGCGCGGCGCTGTTCGCCGCCGCCGAGCTCGCCCAGACCGGGCGCGACGTGTCGCAGTTCGTCCGCGACCTCGAGGCGCATGCCCGCGATCTCATGCTCGTCCAGACGCTCGGCTCGGTCCCCGCCGAGATCGCCGTCACCCCTGACCGGGACGCGCGGCTCGTCGAGCAGTCCGAGCGCGTGGCGCCCGGGGACGTGACGCGGCTCATCGACCTGCTGGCCGGGGCGCTGCGGGCGATGAAGGATGGGGCGGATGCGCGGACGCAGATGGAGCTGGCGCTGGTGAAGGCTGCTTCGCCGCAGGTGGATGCTTCGGCGAAGGCGCTCATGGTGCGTCTGGAGCGTCTTGAGCGAGCGCTGGCGGGCGGCGCTGCGTCCGCGGCCGGACATCCCCCTTCGCTTCGTCCCTCCGGCTCCGACCCGCTCCCACCCGCCCCGGACGCCGCTCCGGGGGACGTCCGGTCCGCTCCCGCTCCCGTGGCCTCCGGATCGCCGTCAACCGCTCCAGCCGTCCCGGCTGCCGTCGACCCCTCGCCTGCGGGGCAGGCAGGGTCCCAGTCGAGCGGTCCTTCCGCGCCGCGCGGGGTGGCGGAGGCTGGGTCTGGGTCTGGGTCTGGGTCTGGGCCTGGCGGTCCCTCTGCGTCGCGCGGGGGAGGGGGAGCTGGGTCTGATGCCTCGGGGCTGTCGGCGGGCGCCGAGGCTGCGGGGCCTGCTGGTGCTTCCGCGGAAGTGGGTGGGTCGGCTGGAGTCGGTCCGGGTGCTTCCGCGGAAGCGCCGGCGGTCGTCAGTGAGGCGGTCGGGGGGTCGGAGCTTTCGCTTCCCGAGCTGGCCGAGGTGTGGCCGGCGGTGGTCGATGCGGTGCGGGTGTCCAACGGACAGCTGGCGGCCGGGCTGGGTGACGCGCGGCCGATCGCGCTGGTCGGGCGGGACGTGACGGTGGCCTTCGACCGTGAGCACGCCTTTCAATGCCGGATCGCCGATCAGGCCCCCAACCGCGAGATCGTGGCGGGTGCGATCCGGGCCGTGACCGGCCTGGACGCGCTCCTGACGATCGAGCTGCACGACCTGGCGGCCCTCGTCCCTGAGGTCGCCGCCGCCCAGGCCCCCGCGTCCGCCGACGAGTGGGTCGACCGCTTCAAGCACGAGTTCGACGCCGAAGAGATCGTTCCCGACCAGGAGTCCTAGATGCCCCAGCCCGACATGAACCAGATGCTCAAGCAGGTCCAGAAGATGCAGGCCGACATGGCCAAGGCCCAGGAGGACCTCAAGAGCGAGGAGGTCACGGCGTCCGCGGGCGGCGGCATGGTCAGCGTCACCGTGTCCGGGGACCTCGTCGTCAAGGCGATCACCATCGACGCGCAGGCCGTCGACCCCGACGACCCCGAGATGCTGTCCGACCTCGTGCTCGCCGCCGTCAACGAGGGCCTGCGCTCCGCCCAGGCGCTGGCGGCGGACAAGATGGGCGGGCTGACCGGAGGCATGGACCTCGGCGGCATGGGCCTGCCGGGGCTCTAGGCCGGCCGCCTCCGCGCTCCGTCCGCCGTGTACGCCCCGCCCGTCCAGCGGCTCATCACCGAGCTCGGCAAGCTGCCCGGGATCGGGCAGCGCACCGCGCAGCGCCTGGCCTTCCACATCATGCGCGCAGATCTTCAGGACGCGACCGCGCTGGCGGACGCCATCCGCGAGGTCAAGGAGAAGATCCGCCTGTGCGAGATCTGCTTCAACCTCGCCGACGAGCCGCGCTGCCGGATCTGCCAGGACGAGCGGCGCGACACGACGCTGATCTGCGTCGTCGAGGAGCCGGGGGACATCCAGCCGCTGGAGCGCACCCACGAGTACCGCGGGCGCTACCACGTGCTCGGCGGCGCGCTGTCCCCGATCGACGGCATCGACCCTGAGGACCTCAAGCTCGACGAGCTGTACGCGCGCGTGGGGGACGGCGGCGGCGACCCGGCCGTCGCCGAGGTCGTCGTGGCCACCAACCCCACCACCACGGGGGAGGCGACCGCGCAGCACATCGCCGGTGTGCTGCGCGAGCGCGCCCCCCAGGTCCGGGTCACGCGCCTGGCCTCGGGCCTCCCCGTCGGCTCGGACCTGGAGTACGCCGACGAGGTCACGCTCGGCAAGGCCCTCAGCGGTCGCCGGGCCCTGTAGGTGACAACGACGATCCGTTGAGACTGGTGACGGGGTACGTACGGCGTCGACCCGCGGGACCGGGTCGGTCGGGGACGGTGTGGCCGGTCGGCTGCGGTGCCGCGCGAACGGCCCGCTCCGTGGACGCGACGCCCGTCAACGAGACCGACAATCCCGATCACAGCCCCCGCACGGCCTCGACGTGACGGGCGGCCGTCGCGGCGGTGAGGCGGGCCGGCCGGCAGCTCCACCACGAACGCGGTGGCGCCCGGGAAGCGGTGGTTCTGCCACGTCGCGACGCTGCCCGGGAATGCGCCGGGCATCCGCTTCAGTGGGAGCGTCCCCGCGCTCCGGGTCCTCATCCGAGCGGCACCCGGTCCAGCAGCGCCCACGTCCCTGAGGCGACGCGGGCGGGCGGAAAGTCGGGATCGTCGAGGGTCATGCGGGCCAGCTCCTCGGCGACGGAGAGCAGGAGGCGCGCGAGCACGTCGTCGTCGATCGCCTCACCGTCGACGGCGAGGCCGGCCAGGCCCCAGCCGACCAGGGGCCGCAGCCGCTGCGCCAGCGCGGCGCGGCGGCGGTTGACCATCTTCTGCAGCACGAGCGGCGCGGTCTCCGGGCGCTGCAGCACCATGCGGTAGGTCTGCGGGTTGCGCGCGACGAGGGTCAGGAAGGCGCCGAGCGCCTCGGCGACCAGGACGGCGGCGGTCCGCCCGGCCGGGTCGGTCGGCAGCAGCGCGTCCAGTCCGGTCCGGGTCCGCACGTCCTCCCGCCGCAGCAGCGCCAGCAGCAGGACCTGCTGGCTGGCGAAGCTGCGGTAGACCACCGTCCGGTTGACCTGTGCGCGGCGCGCGACGGCCTCCATGGTCAGCGCCTCGAACCCCTCGGCGGCCAGCAGGTCCAGGGTCACGTCCAGCAGCTGCTCGCGGCGGGCGGCGCGGGGCATGCGCTCGGGGGACGGCGGTCCGGACCCGGTGGCGGCCACCGCCGGGGGTGGACCGGTGAGGTCGCTCAGCGCGGGCGGGGGCGGCGCGCCGGTCGGCTGCGCGTCGGCCGGCAGCAGGCGCAGGGCCCCGCGGACGAGGTCGGCGATCCGCTCGGGCGGGTAGCGGCGAGGGTGCAGCAGGGTCAGGCGGGCGGCGTCCTCGCCCGCGGACACGATCAGCCGGGCGAAGAGCTCCAGGTCCAGGCCCAGCGGCCCGCCGCGGCGCGCAACGCCCCACTCCAGCAGGGCGGTGACCCGGTCGGCGATCAGGCGGCGGGTCCGGACGATGCGCTCGCGCATCTGACGGGTGCTGCCGCGCGGCGGCATGAGCACGAAGCGCCACGTCCGCGGGTTCTCGCGGACGGCGCGCAGGAAGGCCAGCACGCTGTCGACGAGAAAGTCCTCGGGGTCCACGTCGTCGCCGGGATCGCCGCCCACGATGGCCAGCAGCGGCCCCAGCGCCGCCTCTTCCTCGCGGTCGATGAGCGCGAGCATGAGGCCGTCCAGGTCCCCGAAGGCGTCGTAGACCACCGGGCGCGTGACTCCCGCCCGGCGCGCCACGGCTTCGACGCTGACCGCGGCGAACCCCTCGTCGGCGATGAGGTCCAGGGCCGCGTCGAGCAGCTGGACGCGGCGCTCCTGCGGCGGCAGGCGGGGGGTGCGCTGGGAGGGCGCGCTCACGGTGCGCAGCGTCGCACGTCCGGGCGTGCGACGTGGCCTTCCTCACACAGGGTGGCCCCGCGCCGCCGGATATGTAACAGTGCCGTAGCTACAGTGTTGTGACAAGCGACGGATCACTGTGCCGACCCTGACGCTCACCCCACCGGCGACCCCATGACCTCGCTCCTCGCCGCCGCCGCGACCACGACCACCGCCGCCGCCGAAGGCCCGGGCGCCGGCGGCGCCCCGCTGCGCGACATCCTCATCGTCGGCCTGGGCAGCAACGTCCTCACCGTCCTCGTCGTGGCCCTCATCGTCGGCTACCGGCGCGGCGGCGCGCCGCGCCTGCGCCGTCTGGAGGGCGTC
>JBBSUL010000136.1:0-9068 GCA_038234375.1 Solirubrobacterales bacterium
GCGCGGGCGACGTTGAAGCCGCGCTCGGGCAGCAGCTCGTCGAGGTTGAAGCCCGACACGCGCCGCGGCAGCTTCTCCACGGGCTGCATCCGCTCGCGGATGACGTCGGCGTAGCGGTCACGCAGGTCGCGCAGCTGCGCGTAGATCTCGCCCTTGCGCCCGCCGGCAGCGATGACCGCCTCCAGCTGGTCCTCCTCGCCGACGCCGACCTGGAAGCGCTCGCCGTCGTAGGTGACGACCTCCATGCTGCGCACACAGTCCGACATCCGGGGGCCGGGCCCGTAGAGCTGGGCCTGCACGGAGTGGATGCCGCACGAGTTGTTGCCGACGTTGCCGCCGATCGTGCAGCGCGAGTGCGAGGAGGGGTCCGGGCCGAAGATCAGCCCGGCCTGCCGTCCGGTCTTCACGTTGACCTGCTCGTTGATCGCACCGGGCCGGCAGCGGACGGTCCGCTGCTCGCGGTCCACGTCCCCGATCTCGTGGAAGTGCTTGGAGCAGTCGATGACGATCGCCCGGTTGACCGTCTCGCCGGACAGGCTGGTGCCGCCACCGCGGTTGACGATCGGGGCCCCGTACTGCGCGCACGCGCGGTGGGTGGCCACCACATCCTCCACCGACGCCGGCAAGACGACGCCGAGCGGGATCTGGCGGAAGTTGGAGGAGTCGTTGGCGTACATCGCCAGGGTCCCGGCGTCAAAGCGCACCTCGCCCGCGGCGCTGACGGTGTCCTCCAGCGCGCGCTTGAGGTGCCCCACGTCGACGGTGCCCACTCCGGGCTGGGTGCCGCCGACGCCGGCGTGGACGTGGACGGGGATCTCGACGGTGCTCATGAGACGGCAAACCTCTCGGCGTCTTGACGCTTGAGCTCCAGGCCGTGGCCCGGGCGGGAGAGGTCGGGGGTCAGGACCCCGTCCTCGGGCGCCAGGACCCCGTCGAAGAGCATGGACTCGACCCGCACGTGGTCGTGGAAGTACTCCAGGTGCACGGCGGTCTGGCAGGCGCACATGACGTGCGCGCTCAGCGCGGGCGCGCAGTGCGCGGACAGTGGCGCGTTGTGCACCTGGCAGAGAGCGTCGGCGCGCAGCACGTTGGTCATGCCGCCACACCGCGTGACGTCCGCCTGCACGCAGTCCACCGCGCCGTGCTCCAGCAACCGCCGGAAGTGCCACAGCGTCCAGCCGTACTCGCCGGCGGCGATCAGCATCCCCGGCGGCCCCTGCGCGCGCACGACCGCCAGGCCGTCGAGGTCGTCGGAGGTGACCGGCTCCTCCAGCCAGGTGACGTCCTGCTCGGCGTACCACGCAGCCCAGCCCAGCGCCTCCTGGGCGTGGTAGGCGCCGTTGGCGTCGACCATGAGCTGCACGTCGGCGCCGATCGCCGCGCGCGCGGACCGCACCCGGCCGCGGTCCTCGCCGGGGTGCCGGCCGACCTTCATCTTCACGCGGGTCATCCCCTGCCCGGCCCAGTCCGCCAGCTGACGCTGCAGGCGCTCTGAGTCGTAGGAGCAGAAGCCCCCGCTGCCGTACGGGACGGCGTGGTCGTGGATCTGGCCGAGCAGCCGCACGAGCGGCAGGTCCAGCAGCCGGGCCGACAGGTCCCACAGCGCGTTGTCGACGGCGGAGACCGCCATCGCCCCCACCCCGTGCCGGCCCGCGTTGCGGATCTGCGTCTGCATCCGCGCCCACGTGTCGCGGACCTTCAGCGCGTCCGCGCCGCGGACCACGCCGGCAAGCGTGTCGGTGACAAACGTGCCGACCGCCGGCGGACCGTAGGTGTAGCCCAGGCCGGTGACGCCGCCGGCGTGGGCCTCGACGACGACGATCGTGGTCGAGTCCCACGCGAGGGTGCCGTCGGACTCCGGCGCGTCGGTGGGGATCTTGTACACCGACACGTCGAGGCCGTCGACGGCAACGTCGACCGCGGCCGCCGCGACGCTCATCGCGTGGTGAACTCGGCCAGCTTGCCCTTGGCCGCCCCGGTCATGATCTTCCGGGCGGCCGGGTCGCCGTGCAGGAGGGCCTTGGCGATGCCGGTGGCCTGCTCGAAGCGGATGTGCGGCGGCAGCGGCGGGACCTCGGGGTCGGTGAGCACGTCCAGCAACACCGGGCCATTGGTGGCCAGCGCCTCATCCCACGCCGGACCGACGTCCTCGGGGCGCTCGACGCGGATGCCGCCGAGACCGAGCAGCCGCGCGTAGCCGGCCAGGTCGACGTCGGGCAGGACCTGCGAGGCGTCGAGCTTGGGGTCGCCGGCCATCACGCGCTGCTCCCAGGTGACCTGGTTGAGGTCGCAGTTGTGCAGCACGCAGACCACGAACTGCTTGTTCGACCACTCCTCGCAGTACTTGGCCACGTCGATGAGCGCGTTGATGCCCGTCATCTGCATCGCGCCGTCCCCGATGGCGGCGATCACCGGGCGGTCGGGATAGGCGAACTTCGCGGCCAGGGCGTAGGGAACGGCAGGGCACATCGTGGCCAGCGTGCCCGAGAGCGCGGCCTTCATGCCCGAGCGCATCCGCAGGTGGCGCGCCCACCAGTTGGTGGACGAGCCCGAGTCGGCAGTGAGGATCGCCCCGTCGGGCAGGCGGGCGCTGAGCTCGTGGAAGACGAGCTGCGGGTTGATGGGGTCGGCGGACTGGTGGGCGCGCTCGTCGAGGATCTTCCACCAGCGCTCGACGTTCTCCTGAATCTCTTCCTGCCAGCCGCGGTCCTCCTTGCGCTCCAGCAGCCGGCTCAGCTCGCGCAGCGTGGCGGCGGCATCCCCGGCGAGGTCAACCTCGGTCGGGTAGCGCATGCCCAGCCGCCGCGGGTCGATGTCGATCTGCACCGCGCGGGCCTGGCCCTCCGGGGGCAGCCACTCGGCGTACGGGAAGCAGGTGCCGACCATGAGCAGGGTGTCGCAGCCCGCCATCATGTCGTAGGACGGCTTGGTCCCCAGCAGTCCGATCGACCCGGTCACGTAGGGCAGGTCGTCGGGCAGCGCGGCGCGGCCGTTCAGCGCCTTGGCGACGCCGGCGCCGAGCAGCTCGGCGGTCCGGCGAACCTCCTCCTCAGCCCCGATCGCGCCGGCGCCGATGAGCATCGCCACGCGCTCGCCGGCATTGAGGATCTCGGCCGCGCGCTGGAGCTCGGCCACCGCGGGCTGCGGATGGCTGTGGGAGAACCCCGTCGAGGTGAACACCGAGCCGTGCGCGCGGGGCGGTTCGACGTACTCGGACTCCTGCACGTCGTTGGGGACGATGAGGCACGTCGGTGAGCGCGTGGCCGCCGCGATGCGCATGGCCCGGTCCACGAGCTGACGCGCCTGGGAGGGCACCATGCACACCTGCACGAACTCGTGGGCGACGTCCTTGTACAGGGAGACGAGGTCGACCTCCTGCTGGTAGTCGGCCCCGAGCGAGCTGCGGGCCTGCTGGCCGACGATGGCCACCATCGGCTGATGGTCGAGCTTGGCGTCGTAGACGCCGTTGAGCAGGTGGATGGCCCCGGGGCCGGAGGTGGCCATGCACACCCCCACCTCCCCGGTCAGCTTGGCGTGAGCGCACGCGGCGAACGACGCGATCTCCTCGTGCCGGGTCTGCACGAAGCGCACGTCAGGGACCTCATGGAAGGCGCCGAGCAGACCGTTGATCCCGTCGCCCGGGAAGCCGTAGATGCGACCGACCCCCCAAGCGTGCAGGCGCTCGAGGATGAACTGGGCGACGGTGGGCTGACTCATTGTGAGCTCCTGGTCTGATGCGGTGGTGGCCCGACAGACGCCGAGCCTGCGACGTCCCGCGCCTACCCCCGTCGATGAGCCTCGCGCCGCCGGAGGTTCGTCGGCGGACCCTCGGGCTTCGCGCTGGGGGTGGCCGTATCGGTTGGCTCTTCGCCGCACCGGGTACAAGGGCACCGTCCAGTCCAAGATCGACCGAAGGGCACACCATGTCCGAAGAGCATTCCAGCCAGGACCCCGACGAGCCGCGCTTCTCGTCGGGACCCAAGGACGAGCACACCGAGTTCGTCGACGAGCCGGCCCAGCCGGACTCCGAGAACCCCGAGAGCGGCAGGGGTGTCGGCGAGGGCGCGACCTCCGGAGCCAGCGAGCCCGACGACGCGGCCGAGGAGAAGTTCGGCGAGCAGGCCGGCTCCGAGCGGGCCGAGATCGCCCGCCCGCCGCGCGGCGCCCCCCAGGCCCATCCTGAGGGATAGGGCAAGACCGGCGGGCGGCGACCGGAGCGGTCGCCGCCCGGGGTCGCACCGGGAACGCTAGGAGGTCTCCTCCTCCAGCGACCTGCTTGGCCTTGCCACTGACCTTGTCGATGATGCCCATGTGGGCTCCTTTCGTTCGGCCCGCCCGCTCAGCCATCCCGCGTCAACGCGACGGCGACCGCCGCCGAGGCGGCGGCGGCCAGCGCCGCCAGCCAGCGCCGGTGCTTGGAGAGCATGAGCTGCACGCTGTGCTCGTGCGCGCGGCCGGAGTAGTCGCCGCGCGCTCCGGGGTCACCGGGCGGCGGGGAGAACAGGTTGTCCTGGCGGTCGGGGTCACGGTCGACGTCCGACTGCTGCCCGCTGACCGCGGTGGCCGCGAGGTAACGCTCCGCCAGCCAGGGCGCCAGGCGGTTGCCCCAGATCGTGTAGACCGTCGGCACCCCGACGTAGAGCTCACGGCGCCGACGCCGCACGGCGAAGTGCACGGCCTCGGCGGCGACCTCGGGCTGGTAGATCGGCGCGACCGGCTGCGGGCGCTTGGGCAGCTTGTCGCGGCCGTGGTCGAACTGCGGCGTGTTCACGCCGGGCAGCTGGACCATGCCGAGGTGGACGTTGGAGCCCGCGTGGCGCAGCTCGGTGCGCAGCGACTCCTGAAACCCCTTGATCGCGGGCTTGGCGCCGCAGTAGGGCGACTGCAGCGGGATCCCCCGGTAGGCCATCGCCGAGCCGACCTGCAGGATCGTGCCCCGGTCGCGTGGCCGCATGCGTGCCAGCGCCGACCGCGTCCCCCACACCGTGCCCAGATAGGTGACCTCGGTCGCCCTCCGGAACTCCTCGGGCTCGATGTCCTCGAAGAAGGCGAACACCGTGGTCATCGCGTTGTTGATCCACACGTCGATCGGCCCGAACGCCTGCTCTGTGGCCTCGGCCGCAGCGTCGACGGCATCGGCGTCGACGACGTCGGTGGGCAGCACCAGCGCCTGCCCGCCGGCCTCACGGACCTCGCGCGCGGCGGCCTCCAGCCCGTCGCGGCCGCGGGCGATCAGGGCGAGGTTCACGTCCGGGCCCGCGAACCGGCGCACGATCGCGCGTCCGATGCCGCTGGACGCTCCGGTTACCACGACAGTCTGGCTCATGGGCCGTCCCTACCCGCGGACAGCCCGCATGCGACGGGCGCGGTCCGTCGAGGAACCTCCGGGGATTGACGCCGAGCGCGGGAGGGCAGGCCCGCGCCTCATGCGCGCGTCCGACGACTACCCGGCACTCCGCGACCTCGGGGTGATCGGGGACAAGCGCACGAGCGCGCTGATCGGCGCGGACGGCACCGTGGAGTGGATGTGCGTGCCCCGCTGCGACGGCGACCCGGTGTTCGCATCCCTGCTGGACCGCCGCCGCGGCGGGCGCTTTGAGCTGGCGCCCACCGAGGCCTGCTCCTCCGCACGGCGCTATCTGCCCGACACGAACGTGCTGGAGACAACGTTCACCACCGCCGCCGGGCAGGCACGGGTGACCGACGCCCTCGTCCTGCCCGACGCCGCCACCCCGGACACGCAGCTGGTCCGGCGCCTTGACTGCGTGTCGGGCGAGATCACGCTGGACTGGCACGTGCAGCCGCGCTTTGACTTCGGGCGTACCGCCGTGACCCCCCGCCGGCAGGCGGGGATCGCCCTGTTCGGCCACAACGACCTGCTGCTCACCGTCCAGTCCGGAGGCGCCGGCGAGATCGACGATCGCGACGGCGCCGTCGGCGGGCAGGCGCGCCTCCGGGAGGGTGACGTGGCCGTGCTGCACCTCGGCGTCTACGCCGGCCAGCCCGCCGAGGCCGTCGGGCGTGACGTCGCCCTGGACCGCCTGGAGGAGACCGCGGCCCGCTGGCGGCGCTTCGCGGCCCGCTGCACCTACGAGGGCCCGTGGCAGGAGGCGGTCGTGCGCAGCGCGCTGGCCCTGGACCTGCTCGTCGACCGCGACAGCGGCGCGATCGTCGCCGCGTCCACCACGTCGCTGCCCGAGCGGATCGGCGGACCCCGCAACTTCGACTACCGCTACGCCTGGCTGCGCGACGCCAACCTCACGCTGGAGGCCATGATGCGCCTGGGCTACCGCACGCAGGTGCAGGCGTCGATGGCGTGGATGCTGGACGCGGTGGACCGGACGGCCCCGATGCTCCGCCCGTTCTACCGCGTGGACTCCACGCCGCGTGCGCCCCAGCACGAGCGCGACCTGGACGGCTACCGCGGCTCGCGGCCGGTGCACGTCGGCAACAGCGCCGAGAGCCAGCTGCAGCTGGGCAACTGGGGTGACCTGCTGGACGCGACGTGGCTGTACGTCCAGGACGGGCATGTCCTGCATCCGCGGGCCTCCCGGCGCCTGGCCGACTGCTTGGACTTCGTCACCCGGATCTGGCGCCACGCCGACGCCGGGCTGTGGGAGCTGGGGGACACCGCCCAGTACACGCAGAGCAAGCTTGCGTGCGAGAACGCGCTGCGTCGCGGGGTGCAGCTCGCCGAGGCGGGGCAGATCCCCGCCGCGAACGTCCGCCGGTGGGGCGCGGAGGCCGACCGGGTGCGCGCGTACGTGGACGAGCAGTGCTGGTCTGAGCGCCACCGGACCCTCACCCGGGCGGGCGACCGGCCCGACGAGGTCGACGCCGCGGTCCTGCTGGCCTCCCGGGGGACGCTGGCCGACACCGACAGCGATCGGCTGTCGGCGACGGTCGACGCGGTGCGCCGCGAGCTGGACGCCGGCGACGGGCTGCTGTACCGCTACAGCGGGATGCGCGAGCGCGAGGGCGCATTCGTGGCCTGCTCGTTCTGGGCGGTCGAGGCCCTGGCCCGCGTCGGCCGCCTCGACGAGGCAACGTCGCTGATGGACACGATGGTCGGCCACGTCAACGATCTCGGCCTGCTCACCGAGGAGATCGACCCGGCCGACGGCGCGTTCCTGGGCAACATGCCCCAGGCCCTCAGCCACCTCGCGCTGGTCAACGCCGCCGACGTGTGCCGCACCACGGACGGCGGCGGGTGACAACCCTCCCAGACCTGACGGTGGTCGTCGCCGTTCCGCTGGCCCCGAAGGCGATCGAGGGGCTGCTCCGCCGCGCGCCCGAGGGCGTCCGCGTCGTCCACGAGCCCGAACTGCTGCCCGCGGCCCGCTGGCCGGGGGATCACCGAGGCGAGGAGGACTTCGCGCGCTCGACCGAGCAGCAGGAGCGCTGGGAGACGCTGCTGCGCGAGGCCGACGTGCTGCTCGGCATCCCCGGCGACGAGCCGGAGGGCTTGGCTTGGGTGATCCGCGGGTGCCCGCGGCTGGGTTGGGTCCAGGCGACCGCCGACGGGGCGGGGCAGGTCGTGAGCGCCTCCGGGCTCTCCGCCGCCGAGCTTGACGGGGTCGTGATCACCAAGGCCACCGGGATCCATGACGGGCCGCTTGCGGAGTTCTGCCTGTTCGGGCTGCTGGCGTTCGCCAAGCAGCTGCCGCGGCTGCTGCAGGACCGCCGTGAGCACCGCTGGCAGAAGCGGCCGGTCGGCGAGCTGCGCGGCAGGACCCTCCTGCTGCTGGGCTTGGGCCCGATCGGGCTCGAGGTCGCCCGGCTCGCGCGGGCGTTCGGGATGCGCACCGTGGGGGTCTCCCGGTCGGGGACTTCCGCGTCCGACGTGCTTGACGCGGTCCACGCCACCGGCGAGCTCGCAGAGCTGCTCCCCGGGTGCGACGCGCTCGTGTCGAGCCTGCCGCTCACCGGCGAGACGCGCGGCCTGCTGGATGCCGAGGCGTTGGGCCGCCTGCCCGAACAGGCCGTCGTCGTCAACGTCGGGCGCGGCCCGGTCATCGACGAGGAGGCCCTGGTCGCCGCGCTGCGCGAGGGACGTTTGACGGGCGCGGCGCTCGACGTCACCGCCGAGGAGCCGCCGCCGGACGACAGCCCGCTGTGGACCCTGGACAACGTGCTGCTTAGCCCGCACACCGCCGCGCTGACCCCGGCCGAGGACGAGCGGATCGTCGCCCTCTTCACGGAGAACCTGGTCCGCTGGCTGGCCGGCGAGCCGCTCGCGGGACGCGTGGACCCGTGGCGGGCCTACTGATGACCGAGGGCTACCGGTCCGCGCTGACCGCGGTGCTGCGCAGCACCGCGGCTGCCTACGGCTACGCCCTGACGATCGCGTCGACGGTGGCCACCCTCTCGGAGACCCACGGCAATCCCGGGGTCGGCCAGCTCTACCTGCTCATCGCCGGCGGCATCGGGGCGTTCGCGGCGCTCGAGGGCGTGCTCGTGATCGCTGCCCCGGAGCAGGAGGCCGAGGTCAGCCAGGCGTTCCCCCTGGCCGGGGTGCTGAACATCGTCGCGGTCGGCGTCGCGTTCGGGGTCGCCGCGCTCCTGGCCCACGCCATCAGCGGCGCCGTGGCCTGGCTGATCGCGCCGTTCGCCGCCACGGGGGTCTACCTCGCCCTCTCGGCAGGCCAGGCGACGGCCGTCGATCGGCTGCAGCGTCGCGGACATGGCGACCACTGAGGCCGCCCGCTCGGAGGGGGGCGGTCGCAAGCTGACCGGGGACGAGCGGCGCCGCTACGGCTACGCGGCGACCTGGGGCGTCTGCCCGGCGGCGATCCTGCTGTCGGTCGCGCTGCTGCTGCGCCTGCCCGCCGACGGCGAAAAGCCGGCCTGATGGACCCCGCGAGCGCTGGTGCCCGGCCGTCCCGCGCTCCGCGAGGTGCCGGGTCGCACGCCTCGAGCGGGGCGGGAGGCCGGCTGCGCCGCTTCGTCGAGGATCGAGCCGGCGGACCCGCTCGCGGCCGCGTGGTCGTCGTCTTCGCCGCGGTGCTGGCGCTCAACACCGCCGACCTCGCCACGGTGGGTGCGGTGGCCGCCGAGCTCAAGCGTGA
>JBBSUL010000137.1:0-9061 GCA_038234375.1 Solirubrobacterales bacterium
CCCGGCCTGGCCGACGTGATCGCGGCCGGGGCGGACGGCTGCCGTGTGCGCGTCGCCGAGCCCGCGGGCTTCCGCGTGGTCGACGTGTCCGTCGGCTTCACGGTGCAGGCACGCCGTCAGCTGTACCGCCAGAGCCTGCGCACCGACGACCGCAACCGGGAGGCGCTGGGCGCCGCCGAGGCCGCGCTGACCTCCGCACTGACCCACTACGTCACCCACGACGAGGACCTGCGCGACTGGGCCCCCACCGACGACGGCCGCATGCCCGGCGAGGCCGTGCTGCGCCTGCGCCTGGTGCACAGCATCCGGGCGGTGGCCGTCCGGCCCGTCTACCACGACATCACCTACCTCGTCGTCCCGCGCCGGCAGCCGCGCTCCCGGGACAAGTTGCAGATCGTCGTGCCCTCGACGGTGCACACCCGCCGGCTGATCGTCCTCGGCCGCGACCCGCGGACCGGGCGCGTCCGCTACCAGGTCATGGCCCGCCGCGGCCTGCGGGTGCGCTACGACGCCCGGCTGCCCCCGTACGCGCCGTGCTCGGATTCTCTGCGCCCGTCACGGTGCACCGATGACCCCAGGGCATCCGCGTAGGATCGCGAACAACGCCGATGCGCCGCAACCCCGGAACCGGCGTCGCGGCGCGGCGCGCTTCGTAGCATCCCCGCGATGCTGTTCACCGCCATGCTCGCGGCCGCCACGGTCGCCACCCCCTGCGCTAGTCCCGACCGGACGGTCGCGTGCCCCGACCTCATCATGCGCAGGCCCTACAACATGCACCTGATCCGGACGCCCAAGCGGCAGCTGCTCGCGGCCACCAACGCGATCGTCAACGTCGGGGAGGGCCCCCTGGAGATCCGCGCCCGGCGTGAGAAGAGCGGGGACGCCGAGTACGCGATGCCCACCCGACAGGTGCTGCGGCCCCGCACGCGCGCCGACCGCCCGCGCGTGCTCCTCGAGAGTGGCCATCTGGAGTTCTACGACACCAAGACCCGCGGCCAGTACTGGAAGTACCAGGGGGCGGCGAGCTTCACGCTGCGGCCGATCGACGCCGACGGCGAGGTCGGGCGCATCCGGCGCACCGGTCCCAAGGTCGACTACTGCTTCCGCGACCTCAAGCGCGTGCGCGATCAACGCAACCGCCGCACCTACGCGCGCTCGCCGCGCACACGGAAGTTCGGTGCGTGCTCGACGACCCGCACCGCCCGGCTGCTGACGCTCGGCACGAGCGTGGGGTGGGCCGACATCTACCCCTACGGCTACCCGCAGAACTCGATCAACGTCACCGGGCTGCACGGCTGCTTCCTCTACACGCTGAAGGTCGACCCGCGTAACGAGCTGGTGGAGCTGCGCGAGGACAACAACGCCGGTTCGGTCGTCGTGCGCCTGCCCTGGAAGGGCTCCGGCAGCCGGGGCTGCCCGAAGCCCGTCGACGGCTGACGGGAGCGGTCAGCTCATCATCAGGACGATCTTGCCGACCTTGCCGCCGGCCGCGAACGCCTCGTAGGCGTCGTGCGCGGCGTCGAGCGGGAAGGTCTGCGCCACCGGGACCCGGACATCACCGCGCGCCAGCAGCGGCAGGACGTGGCGCTCCATCGCGCGGGCGGTGGCCGCCTTCTCCTCCAGGGGACGCGCCCGCAGCGTCGACGCGCGCAGCGTGGCCCGCTTGCCCATCAGCGCCAGCAGGTTGACCTCCGCCTTGGGCCCGGCGCCGACCCCGATGACGACGATCCGGCCGCCCGTCGCCAGCGCCTTGAGGTCGCCCGGCAGGTTGGGCGCGCCGACCAGCTCGAGGATGACGTCGAACGGCCCGGCGTCCACGAAGCCCTCCGGGTCGATGACGCTGTGCGCGCCGAGGGCGGCCACGGCCTCGCGGGCCTCCTCACGGCGGACGGTCGCGGTGACGTGGGCACCGGTGGCCGCGCCGAGCTGCACCGCGGCGGTGCCCACGCCCCCGGCGGCGCCGTGGACGAGCAGCCGCTCTCCCGCGGCCAGGCCACCCTGCGTGAACAGCGCGTCGTGGGCGGTGGTGAACACCTCGGCCACGCCGCCCGCCTGCTCCCAGGGCAGGTCGCCGGGCACCGGCATGAGCTGGCGCTCGTGCACGATCGCGCGCTCGGCCTGCCCGCCGCCGCCGACGATCGCCATGACCCGGTCGCCGGGACTGAAGCGGTCGGCCCCCGGGCCGGCCTCGAGGACCTCCCCGGCCAGCTCCAGGCCGGGGATGTCGGCCGGGGAGCCGGGCGGCGCGGGATAGGCGCCCTTGCGCTGCAGGATGTCGGCCCCGTTGATGCCGGCGGCGAGGACGCGGACGAGCACCTCGCCGTGACCGGCGACGGGGTCGGGATGTTCGGTGACGGAGACCTGCCCGTCGGCGATGGTGGCGGCACGCATGCACCGCAGTCTATGAACGCCAGCGGAACGGTCACGCACGAGGTGAATGCCCGCCCCTCCGCGGGTACCCTCAGACCATGCGCTTCTTCAAGTCCAAGTCCGAGATGGTGGAGCCCGGCGACGCGCTCCCCGGTCGCGACACCCCCCTCCCGGTCGCCGACCGCCACGCGGTCCTGGGCACGCCGCTGAAGCCGCCGTTCGGCGACGGTGTCCAGGTCGCCTACTTCGGCCTGGGCTGCTTCTGGGGCGCCGAGAAGCACTTCTGGGAACTGGACGGCGTCGTCTCCACCGCGGTCGGCTACCAGGGCGGCCTGACGACGAACCCGACGTACGAGGAGACGTGCACGAACCGCACCGGCCACGCCGAGGTCGTGCTCGTGGCCTTCGACCCGGCGCGGATCACCTACGAGGCGCTGCTGCGCGAGTTCTGGGAGGCCCACGACCCCACGCAGGGCATGCGCCAGGGCAACGACGTGGGCACCACCTACCGCTCGGCGATCTACACCGCCGACGACGCCCAGGCCACCGCGGCGGCCGCCTCGCGCGACCGGTACCAGCAAGCGCTGACGGACGCCGGGCGCGGCGAGATCACCACCGAGATCGCTCCCGCCGACACGTTCTACTACGCCGAGGACTACCACCAGCAGTATCTGCAGAAGGTGCCGAACGGCTACTGCAACCTCAGCGGCACCGGCGTCGGCTGCCCGATCGGCGCGGGCGTCAGCGCGGCGTAGCCCGGCGCGCAGCGCGCGCCGCCCCGGGTACCCTCGGTCGATGGATTCGCTTCCGGCCGAGGGCTACCGCCTGACGAACATCTCGCCGAAGGCCTACGAGCATCCGGCCGACCGGGCGGCCTCGGCTGCCCTGGCCTCGATCCCCTACCTGGACACCGTCGTGCGCAAGCTCATCGAGCTCGGGTACGAGCGGGCGCTGCGCGCCAGCTACCTGGGCTCGGGGGTCCGCCTGTCCGAGGACCAGTTGCCCGACGTGTGGCGCCAGCACAACATCGCCTACGCCACGCTGGACATGGAGACGGTCCCGGCGCTGTACCTGACGCAGTTCCCGTCACCCAACGCGATGGCGATCGGCGCGGCCCAGCCGATCGTGGTGCTGCAGTCCGAGCTCGTGCGGCTGCTGGACACCCCGTGCCGGCGGGCGGTCCTGGCCCACGAGGCCGCGCACATCCTCTCCGACCACCAGCTCTACCGCACCGCGCTGCAGATCCTGCTGCGGGTCTCGGCCACCGCGCTGCCCCTGCCGGTCACGCCGATCCGCGCCGCGCTGCTGGAGTGGAGCCGCGCCGCGGAGCTGACCTGCGACCGCGCCGCCGCCCTCGTGCTCCGCGATCCGCTGGTCATCTGCCGCTCACTGATGATCATCACCGCCGGCACCGAGGCCGAGCACCTGGACCTCGACGCGTTCATGCGGCAGGGCCAGGAGTACGCTGAGCCGGCCAGCGGGCTGCAGAAGGTCACGCGGCTGTTCCTCGATCTCGGCGTCACGCACGCCCTGCCGGTCAAGCGCGTGCACGAGCTGATGGCCTGGGTGCACAGCGGCGAGTACGACCGCATCGTCTCCGGCGACTACCGCAAGCGCGACGAGCCCGTCGACGCGCGCGCCGAGGCCGGCGACGCGGCCACCCACTACTCCGAGCGCGTCAAGACGACGGTCAAGGGCGCCGGCGGGGCGCTGGACGGCGCGTTCAGCGAGGCGGCTACCGCCATGGGGTCCGCCGGCGACAAGCTGTCGGAGTGGCTGGGCAAGCGCGGTGGCGGGCCGAATGACGACGGCGCCGCCTGACCGGCGGCGTCGGGACCACGCCGTCGGGCGACCGCTCAGGCGCGGTCCAGCACCGCCACGCACTCGATGTGCGGCGTCTGCGGGAACATGTCGACCGGGCGCACACGGTCCAGCCGGTACCCGGCGTCGACGAGCTGCGCGGCGTTCGGGGCCAGCGTCGTGGGGTTGCAGGAGACGTAGACGACTCGCTTCGGGTTGGCCTCGATGATCCGCCGCACGACCTTCTGGGACAGCCCGGCGCGAGGCGGGTCGACGAGCAGCACGTCGGGCCGTCCGGCGCGCTCGACGAGCTCGGAGAGGGCCAGGCGCACGTCGCCGGCGAAGAACTGCGCGTTGTCGATGCCGTTGACCTCGGCGTTGCGGATCGCGTCGGCGATCGCGTCCTCGACGATCTCCAGTCCCCAGACCTCCCCGGCCCGGTGCGACAGCGACAGGCCGATCGTCCCGATGCCGCAGAACAGGTCGTAGACGCGCTCCCAGCCCTTCAGGTCCGCGTAGCCCGCGGCGACGGCGTAGAGCTCCTCGGCCATCTCGGTGTTCGTCTGGAAGAACGCGTCCGCGCTGATGCGGAAGCGCAGGCCGCACAGCTCCTCGACGATGTGATCGCGGCCGTCCAGCAGGGTCGAGACGCCGCCGGTCGTCGTCTCGCCGAGGCCGTCGTACTGCGTGTGGATGAGCGAGTCGGCGTCGAGCGTCTCGGCCAGGACCGCGATCGCGAGGTCGCCGAGCTGGACCGGCGAGGTGACCAGGCGCACCTGCAGCTGCCCCGTGCGCCGGGCCTCCCGCACGACGAGGTTGCGCAGGATGCCCGTCTGGGTGCGGCGGTCGTAGGCGGGCAGGCCCTGGTCGCGGCACCAGGCCAGGACGGTCGCGCGGGCGGCGTTGGCGGAGTCGGAGCCCAGGCGCGACTCGCCGTCGATGATGGTCTCCCAGGAGCCGGGGGCGTGGAAGCCGCACACGAGCTCTCCGGACGGCCCGGACCCGAACGAGTACTCCAGCTTGTTGCGGTACCCCCACGGCGAGGACGCCGGCACGATCGGCTCGGTGGCGAAGCCGTCGAGGCGGCCGAGGCGGGTCAACGCGTCCTGCACCTGCTCGGCCTTGATCCGCAGCTGCATCTCGTAGGGCATGACCTGCCAGGCCGCGCCGGGGTGGTCGGCCACGGCAGCGATGCGGTCCGGGCTCGGCTCCACGACCTCCAGCAGCCGCGCCTCGCCGTACCCCTTCTTCCGGGTCTTCAACACCGCGCGCACCCGGTCACCGGGCACCGTGCCCCCGACGAAGACGACGAACCCGTCGTGGCGCGCCACCCCGTTCCCGCCGTGCGCCAGCGCGTCGATCGTCAGCTCCAGCTCCTGCCCCTTGTCGGGGCGGCGGGGGCGCTCGGGACGCGCGGACGGCGTGGCGGGGGCGGGCTCGGGAGACTCCATGCGGAGCCCAGGATCGCAGGGCGCCGCCGGGACCGGCGCGCGACGGGGTCAGGCGAGCGCCTTCTCCACCGCGGCGAGGACCGACTTGCGGTTGGCCGAGCGCTTCTCGTGGTCGCGGACGCGGCGCAGCTCGGACGGCGTCAGCCCGTCCAGGCGCTCGATGATGTTCGCCGCGGTCAGGTCGTCGTAGTCGTCGATCGGCAGCGCCGAGCCCACGCCCGCCTGGCGGCGCACCCGGTCCAGTTCCGACAGCACGCGGTCGGTCTTGTCCCGCACGAGGCTGGACGCCGAGCCCAGGTCGCTGCGTCCGCGGCCCAGGAGCTGCTCGATCTCGGCCACGAGATCCAGAGACTGGCGGCGGCCCACGTCGACGAGCGAGCGAGCGACCTCCTCGGCGTCTTGGCGGGTCATCTTGCCGCGGCGCACCGCGTCGTCCATGGCCTCCTGCACCCGCTGGGCGGTGAGCATGACTCCGCCGGCCATGAGGTCGCGCAGCTGCGCCAGGTTCGCGCGCATCGCCTCGTCTCGGGCAGCCTGGGCCTCCGGCGATGCGGGATCGATCGCCGCCGGGTCCGCCGGCGCAGGGGTCTTTCCGCGCTTGGCCGGCGCGGACGTCTTCCGGGCCGGGGAGGACTTCCCGGCGGCGGGCGAGGCGGATTTGCGAGGCGGCATCGATCGGACTCCAGAACAGGTCGACAGGCGGTGTCTGCTCGCACGGTATACCGCCTGCGGGTGCCGGGGGCACCGTACGGTTGTCTGCGGGTGACCGCCGTCGCACCGTGCCGTCCGACGGATGTGATTCGGTGCCGCCCCGTCGCAGAACCCGCATGTCGATTGGGTTTTGGGCATCATCCAACCGCGCGGCGCAGTAGGCTCCGCCGCAGTCGCCGTCAACGCATGGAGGAAACACCGTGAACAAGACCGAACTCGCCCAGGCCCTCTCAGAGAAGGCCGACCTGCAGTCCGGACAGGCCAAGGCCGCTGTCGATGGGCTTGCCGATATCCTCACCGAGACCCTCAGCCGAGGTGGCGAGGTCGCCATTGCCGGGCTGGGCAAGTTCTCGGTGTCCGACCGTGCCGCCCGTCAGGGCGTCAACCCGGCCACGGGCGCGAAGATCGAGATCGCCGCCTCCAAGGCGCCGAAGTTCACCGCCGCCAAGGCTCTCAAGGACGCGGTCAACGGCCGGTAGTCCCCAGGGGACACCCGTCCCCACCGTCTGCGGGCCGCCTCGGCGGCCCGTCGTCGTTGAGCGCTAAGGGACGAGCAGCTCCAGCAGGGCCTTCTGGGCGTGGCGGCGGTTTTCGGCCTGCGTCCAGATCCACTCGCCCCGCGGGCCGTAGAGGACCTCGGCGGTGATCTCCTCGCCCGGATGGGCGGGCAGGCAGTGCAGGGCGATGGCGCCGTCGGCGGCAGCGTCCAAGAGGGCGTCGTCCAGGCAATAGGGCGCCAGCGCCGCCCGGCGCGCCGCGGCGGTCTCCTCGTCGCCCATGCTCACCCACACGTCGGCGTAGACGGCGTGGGCGCCGGCGACCGCCTCGTGCGGATCGTCGGTGAGCTGCGCGCCGGCGACCGGTTCCAGCTGGTAGCCGGCGGGCGCGGCGACCGCGACGGTCACGCCGGCCAGCGCCCCGAGGATCGCCAGCGACCGTGCGACGTTGTTGCCGTCCCCGACGTAGGCGAGCTTCAGGCCGCGCACGTCGCCGAAGCGCTCCTTCAGCGTCAGCAGGTCGGCGAGCGCCTGGCACGGATGGTGGCCGGCGGTCAGCATGTTGACAACCGGGATGGTGCCCTCGGCCGCCAGCTCCTCCAGCAACGCGTCGGGCCCGGTCCGCACCCCCACCGCCTGCACCTGACGGCTCAGGATTCGGGCGGTGTCCTTCACGGACTCGCCCCGGGACAGCTGCATCTCGCCGGGGCGCAGGATCAGCGGATGCCCGCCGAGCTCGACGACACCGACCTCGAACGACAGCCGCGTCCGCGTCGAGGGCTTCTCGAACAACAGCGCCACCGTCCGGCCGCTCAGCGCCCGCGATCCGAGCGGGTCGGCCTTCAGCGCCAGCGCCCGGTCCAGGAGGCCGTGCAGCTCGTCGGCCGTCAGCTCGGCACCGGTCAGGAAGGAGCGTGCCATCAGGCGCGGGAAGATAGCGATGTGCGCGTGCTCACCTGGAACCTCTTTCACGGCCGCTCGGTCCCGAACGCGGGACATGACCTGCAGGACGCCTTCACCGATGCGCTGGCCGGGTGGGGGTGGGACGTCGCCCTCCTGCAGGAGGTGCCCCCGTGGTGGCCGGTGCCGATGGGCCGCGCCTGCGGCGCAAGCGCCCGCATGGCGCTGACCTCCCGCAATGCGCTGCTGCCGCTGCGCCGGCTCGTCGCCCTCCGGTACCCCGACGTCATCAAGTCGAACGGGGGCGGAGCCAACGCGATCCTGGTCCGCGGGACGCTGATCGCCGAGCACCGCACCGTCGTCCTGCGCCACCGGCCCGAGCGCCGCGTGGCCCACGCCGTCCGTCTGGCCGGCGGCGCCTGGGTGGCCAACCTGCACGCCCAGGTGCACTCCGAGGCCGACGCGCAGGCCGACCTGGCGACCGCCGCCGCCGCGCTGGACCGCTGGGCGGGCCCCGGCGCGCCGGTGATCCTCGGGGGTGACACGAACACGCGTCGGCCCCGGGCCGGTGATCTGACCGTCCTCGGCGGGGAGGACGTGGACTTCGTGCTCGCCCGCGGCTGGCACCGCGACGGCCCGGTGACCGTGCTGCCGCGCGGCCGGCTCTCCGACCACGCCCCCGTCACGATGGGACTCGACCGCGGGCCGCGGGGCAAACCGCCTGTGCAACGCTAGACCGAGCACCTGACCGCCCCCGACGCAAAAGGAGCGTCCATGCCCCGCCTCCTCCTCACGCTCGCCGCGACGACCACGATCGCCATCGCGGGCTGCGGCTCCGACGACTCGTCCTCCTCGGGCACCGTGACCAACGGCGGCTCCGACACCTCCGCGTCCTCCCCCCGCGGCAGCAGCGGCAGCACCGGTGGCAGCGGCGGCAGCTCGACGTCGTCGGCGGCCACCCCGCCCCCGACCCCCGCGGCCACCAACAGTGGGTCGCTGCCCACCGAGGTCGCGCGGGTCAGCATCCAGGACTCGGCGCTCGACCCCAAGTCGCTCACGGTGAAGCAGGGCCAGAAGATCCTGTGGCAGAACGACGACCCGTTCGACCACGACGTCACCGCCGACAAGGGCGCCTCGTTCAAGTCCGGCACGCTGAAGCCGGGCGAGACGTACACGTTCACGCCGAAGACGACGGGGACGATCAGCTACCGCAGCAAGCGCCAGAGCGGGGTGACCGGCACGATCGTCGTCAAGTAGGCCCGACCACCCTCAGCGGCGCGCGGCGCCGAAGCCCTGCAGGAGCATGAGGGCACGCTGCCCGGCCGTCCCGGC
>JBBSUL010000138.1:0-9029 GCA_038234375.1 Solirubrobacterales bacterium
CCGGCTCGCCCTGGATGAGCTCCTTGCCCGAGAACTCCGCGATCGCGGTGCCGTCGCCGGCGGGCTCGTAGAAGCCGTCGTGCTTCTCGGCGGTGAGGTTGGTCAGCGGCTGGAACCAGTGCGTGTAGTGCGTGGCACCGCGCTCCATCGCCCACTCGCGCATCGCCTGGGCGACCGTGTCGGCCAACGTGGCGTCAAGGGCGCCGCCGACCGCCAGCGAGGCCTGCAGCGCCTTGAACGCCTGCTTGGGCAGGCGCTCGCGCTGCACGCTGACGGAGAAGACGTTGGCGCCGAACACCGAGGCTCCGGGGGCCGTGAGGTCCGACGCTCCCATGGCGCCGCCGTTGGCGCTCCACTGGGCGGCGTGGACGTTGTGCTGACGGGTCTTGCTCATAGGGGGGTTCAGTCCTCCGGGTATCGAGTGCGGGCACGTGACCCACGCGGGGAAGTGTCCACGCGCGGAACGCGAGCACCACCGTAGATCGGCGTTCTCGACGGCACTTTATCCCGCTGGCCAAAAGCCTGCGATGGGCCTTCGCCCGGGTGTACGACATCGTGGCCGGGGGTCCTCGACCACCGGGCGAAGGCGCTGGCGCGATCTTTCGACACCCGGCTAAGGCGCCCCACGCCCTGGGCTCCCAGACTGGATGGGCAATCTACTCAGGAGGATGTATGCGCCGTTCGCTGTTGGTCCGCGGCCTATTCGTAGGCCTGCTCGCCGCCCTGCTGGTCCCACGGTCCGCTCTGGCCCAGGCCGATCCCAAGACCGCCCAGGCTCTCACCGACGAGCTCAACAACACGTGGGTGATCGTGGCCGCGTTCCTGGTCATGTTCATGCAGGCGGGGTTCCTGCTCCTGGAGCTCGGCTTCACGCGTGGCAAGAACGTGGGCACGATGGTCGCTAAGATCCTCGTCAACTTCTCCGTCGCTTCCGTCATGTGGTGGATCTGCGGGTTCGCGATCGCCTTCGGCGGTGATGCGGTGATCGCCGGTGACAGCGGCTTCCTCGTCGGGTTCGGCGACACCGTCGCCGGTGCGCCCTTCGACGGGGCCGGTGCGACGTTCTTCTTCTTCCAGTTCGCGTTCGCGGCGGTCTCGCTGGCGATCGTGTGGGGGACGACGCTGGAGCGCATCAAGTTCGTCGCCTACCCGATCTACGGCATCGTCTTCGCCGGCCTGATCTACCCGCTGATCGCCCACTGGGGCTTCGGCGGAGGGCTGTTCGCGGAGATCGGCAACGGTGTGCAGGATTTCGCCGGCTCGACGGTCGTGCACCTCACCGGCGCCACGGGTGCCCTGGCCGCGCTGCTGCTCCTCGGCCCGCGCAAGGGCAAGTTCGGCCCCGACGGCAAGCCGCGGGCGATCCCCGGCCACAGCATGCCCCTGTTCGGCCTCGGTGTCCTGATCCTGTGGCTAGGCTGGTTCGGCTTCAACCCCGGGTCCACGCTGAACACGGACGGCAGCCGCTTCGCGGAGGTCGTCGTCGTGACCAACCTCGCGGCCGCGGCCGGCGTCATCGGCGCCTCGCTGACGGTCTTCTTCAGGACCAAGACGCTGGACGTCGGCATGTGCGGCAACGGCGCCATTGCCGCGCTGGTTGCCATCACCGCCCCCTCGGGCTACGTCGAGTTCTGGGCTGCGCCCATCATCGGGCTCATCGCCGGCGTCCTCGTGGTCTTCTCCGTGTACGCGATCGACAAGCTCATCGACGATCCGGTCGGCGCGCTGTCCGCGCACGGCATGGCGGGCATCTGGGGGACGCTGTCCTGCGGCATCTTCTCGTCGCCACGGCTGACGACGCTCAACGGCGTCGGCGACGCCGGCCTGGTGTACTCAGGGTCGCTGAAGCAGCTCGGCGTGCAGGCCGCCGGCGTGGGGCTGGCGTTCGTCACCGTCTTCGTGCTCTCGTACGCGACGTTCTTCCTCATCAAGGTGACCGTCGGGCTGCGGGTCAGCGAGGAGGATGAAGAAGCGGGTCTGGACATCTCCGAGCACGGCATGTACGGCTACCCGGAGCAGTTCATCCCCAGCGCTGAGCTGGTCAGTTACGGTGCCGCTCCCCAGTTGTCGGCAACCCAGGCGTCGGCGACGAAGTCCACCGAGGTGAACGCATGAAGAAGATCGAGGCATATATCCGCCACGAGGCGTTCGAGCCGATCCGGCTCGAGCTCCTCGGGCTGGGGTTCCCGTCGCTGACGATCAGCGAGGTCAAGGGCTCCGGTCGCCAGAAGGGCATCACCGAGCGCTACCGCGGGGCTGAGCTGACGAACTACCTGCGGCCCAAGGTCAAGCTGGAGTGCGTCGTGGCCGAGGCTGACGTGCAGACGATCGTGGACACGATCCTCAAGCACGGCCGCACCGGTGCGGTGGGCGACGGCAAGGTCTTCGTCTGCCCCGTCGACGAGGCTTACCGCGTCCGGACGGGTGAGGCGGGTGAGGAGATCCTCCAGGCCCATCCCGACGGGGCGCCGACCGGCTGATCCACGGGGTGACGCGTGACCGCGCGGCGGGGACCACCTCGTCCCTGCCGCGCCCGCGCACGCGACCCTTCACCCTCCCCGTGCTCCCGTGACCGGATCTCCGCTCCCCGACCCCGAGAGCCCTCCCGCGGACGACCTCGTCCGGCGGCTGCGGGGCATTCACCTGCAGATGGTCGAGGCGGTCCTCGGCGGCGACGGCCTGGAGCGCGTCGCAGGCCTGGCCGCCGAGGCCGGCGGGGCTGCCGTCCTGATCGTCATCCCTCGCCTCGGCGCGGCGGCCGTCGGCCGCCGGCGGGCGGCGGGCGCCGCGGACGCCGCCACGGCTGATGCCGCGCTCGGCGCGGTGCGCCGCTACGTCGCCGATCGCCTGAAGGACCGCCCGAGCCCGGTGCCCGACGCCGTCGTCGGGGAGGCGGCGATCGCCTCGGGGGACGAGGCGATCGGCGCGGTCGTCCTCCTCCGCGGCGGCAATCCTGTCCCCGAGGCCGCCGAGTACCTGCACCTGGCGGCCGTCGCGTCGCTGACCGAGGTGGCCATCGAGGAGGCCAAGGACGAGGTCGAGCAGAACCTGCGCGGCTCCTTCCTGGAGGACCTGCGCTCGCGCCCGGATCTCGACGCGCGCGAGATCGTGCGGCGCGCGGGCCGGCTGGGCTGCGACCTGGCGCGCGGCGCGGTCGTGCTGTGCGCCGAGCTGACGACCGACCGCCCGCGCCACGTCGTCGCCCTGATCGGCGGCGAGTACCCCGGGGCGCTGGCCCAGCACATGGAGGACCGCGTCTACGCCGTGCTCCCGGCCACCGGCGGCGACGATGCGCCCGAGGCGACGCTGGAGCGCGGCCGGCGCCTGGCCGAGCGCCTGCGCCGGCACGGCACCGTCGGCCTGTCCAGCTTCTACGCCGACCCGGCCGAGCTCGCCCGCGCCATCCAGGAGGCTGAGCTCGTCCTCGACGTGCTGCGCCAGGGTGGCGGCGGGGGCTGGGACCCGCACCTGCAGGACATCGGGACGGGCACCTACCGCCTGCTGTTCCGGGTCCTGGCCTCGCACCCCGAGGAGGTCCGCAGCTTCTACGAGGACACCGTCGCGCCGATCGTCCGCTACGACGACCAGTACCGCACCGACCTGGTGGGCACGCTGGAGGCCTACCTTGAGCGGAACTGCAACATGAACGCGACGGCTGCGACGATCTACGCGCACCGCCACACCGTGGCCTACCGCCTGGAGCGCGTGAAGGAGCTGACGCAGCTGGACCCGATGCTCAGCGAGGACCGCGAGCGCCTCGGCCTCGGCCTGAAGGCCTACCGCATCATCGCCCCGCGCCTCCCGAAGTAACCGCCGACGGCCCCACGGGGGCCGTCGGTCGGGAGATGGCCCCACGGGCCCCCATTTCCCATCGCCCGATTCCGTTCAGGTAGGTGCTGCTATTTACCCGCGCCGGCGCTCTCGCCGCGGATGACCTTGCCGGTCTCCGGGTCCACGCGGGCCTGCGCGGGCTTGTCGTCGATACTCACGCTGAACTCCCCGGTCACCTTGTCGGTGTCGGCCGGGGTGGCCTTGCCGTCCAGGCCGGGGGAGGCCTTGTACTTGATCGGGAAGGACCCCGAGCGTATCGCCGTCACCTTCCAGGTGAAGGTCTTGCTCTCGCCGGCGGCCAGCGGCCCGAGGGCCCAGGTGTTCACGAACGCCGTCTCACCGCCGACCGGTCCCTCGTCGACGACCCACACCGGCCTCTCCGGGTCGGCGAGACCGGTCTGCTTGTCGCGCGTGGTGAACGAGTCCACGGTCACGGCGACGTCCGGCAGCGGCTTGGAATCGTTGTTGCGGACGGTGAGCTTCAGCTCGGACTGCTCGGCCAGCGTCTGCTGGGCGGGGAACGTCGCGTCGGAGATCGCCATCGCGAAGCTCCCGCTCGGCTCGTTGGCGTCCTGACGTTCGCCGCCGCAGGCGGCCATGGACAGCGACAGGGTCAGCAGGCCGGCGATCAGGGTCCTTCGATGTGCTCTCATCCCGGCGCGAAACTACCACGGCGTAGCAACCGGTGTGTCGGTCGCCGGTGCGAGCCGGAGACGGCGTCGGCGCCAACGTCACCCGGCGTCACGGTTGCGGTTTGGCATCCCCCGAAGGTGCGAGATATGGTGGTCGTCGGTGCCGCGTCCAGCGGTCGCCGTCCCTGAGGAGGGTGAGCAGTGGTTCGTAACGTCGCCGACAGAGCATTTCTTCCCACGAAGGGCGTGCTCGAAGAGGTCGGGGACATGATGATCCTGACGGGGAAGACGATCATGTCCGCCCTGCGCCCTCCGTACCCGTACGGAGGGGAGTTCATCTCGCAGTTCCTCTTCGCCCTGCGCCTGTGCTGGTTCCCGCTGCTGGTGTCCACCGTCGCCTTCGGGTACGGGGCCCCGGGCCTGCAGGCCGCCAACTTCCTCGTCCTCTTCGGCGCGCTGGACCGCCTGGGCGGCTTCTTCGTCCTGGCCTCGATCCGCGAGTTCGCGCCCTTCGTGGTGGCGATCGTCCTCGCCGGCGTGGCCGGCACGGCGATCACCGCGGACCTGGGCGCGCGCAAGATCCGAGAGGAGCTCGACGCGCTGCAGGTCCTCGGCGTGGACCCGGTCAAGAACCTGGTGGTCCCGCGCTTCCTCGCGCTGATGATCGTGACCGGGCTCTTCGACGTCTACGCGCTGCTGTTCGGGGTCTTTGGCGGGATCCTGGCCACGCTGGTCAACGGCGCGCCGCTCGGGCCGTTCTGGGCGACGTTCTTCACCAACGCCTCGGTGACCGACCTCTGGGGGTCGCTCGTCAAGTGCACGCTGTTCGGCGCGATCATCGCGATCGTCTGCTGCTACAAGGGGATGACCGCATCCGGCGGCGCCGCCGGGGTCGGCCGCGCCGTCAACCAGGCGGTGGTCATCGCCTTCCTGGGCGTGTTCGCCTTCAACTACGTCTTCACGCAGACCCTGCTGGCCACCCACCCCGAGATCACGGTGATCAAGTGACGACCACAGGCTCGGACCACCAAAGCAACAGGGAGACGCGCTGATGGGCTGGCTTGCGGTACCGAGGGACTGGATCGCCAACTTCGGCGAGATCGCGAAGTTCTGCGGCAAGATCCTGGGCCAGGTCTACGGACTGCGCGTCTTCCGCTTCTTCGGCGAGGCGCTGCGCCAGTCCGGCGTCCTCATCCTCTCGTCCACACTGGTCATCTGGGGCCTGGTCTTCATCATCGGCCTGCAGTGCGGGATCGAGGGCGCATACTTCAACCGCTCGGTCGGGGCGCCCGCCTACGCCGGCGTCTTCGCCGCGTGGTGTGACCTGCGCGAACTCGTCCCCTACGCGTTCGGCTACATGATGGCCGCCAAGGTGGGCACCGGCATCGTCGCCGAGCTCGGGTCCATGCGGATCTCCGACGAGATCGACGCCCTGGAGGTCATGGGCATCAACTCGGTCACGTTCCTGTGCGCGACCCGCCTGCTGGCCGCCTGGCTGGTGCTCCCGTTCATGTACATCGCCGCGATCGGCGCGGGATTCTTCGCGAGTTACCTTGCGGTGGTGCAGCAGATCGGAGAGGTTTCCTCCGGCGGCTTCTTCCTCATCTTCTGGATGTTCCAGAATCCGCCGGACCTGTTGTTCAGCGTCATCAAGGCGATGGTGATGGCGACAGGGATCGTGTTGGTGGGCTGCTACTACGGCTACAACGCCGGCGGTGGCCCGGTCGGAGTGGGCACGGCGACCGCCAAGTCCATGGTGTTGAACATCGTGTTCGTGCATCTCGTCGGGATGCTCGGGACCCAGCTTTTCTGGGGTGCGAACCCACGCGCCCCGATAGGAGGATGACCAGAAGATGCCCCGCATTCCACGTGTAGGCCGCAACCGCCGCAACGACGACGACGAGAACGAGAAGAAGTCGGAGGGCACGCCCCCGGCCGAGCCCGAGGTGACCCCGCCGCCCTCGATCTTCCAGGACGAGCCGGCCTCGGACGAGCCGACCGCCGTCAACCCCGTCGCGGGCCCTGAGGACGAGTGGCGCGCCGGTCGGTCGATCCGCATCGGCGACCTGGAGGGCACGTCGCCCGCCGAGCACCCGGACACTGAGCCGGTCGGCGCCACCAGTGACCCTCGCGATGGGTCTGAAACCGCGCCGGTGGGCGCGGCGAGCGATCCCCGCGACGATCCGCGCCCCGTCGAGGAGCCCGTCGCAGCGGCCGATCACCACCCGGGCGACGGCCACGCCCACGACGAGGACGACGAGAGCGCCGACGAGCGCGAGACCGAGGTGGCGGCCGCCCCGCGGGTGTCCGTCGTCAAGGAGCCGCCCAGCGGCGGCGACGACGAGTTCGAGTGGCACACCGGCAGGGTGCGTCCGCACGGGATGCCCGACGCTGTCGAGTTCATCGACGTGCACAAGGCGTTCGGGCGCAACAAGATCCTGCGCGGGCTGAACATGGGCCTGCCCGAGGGCAAGATCTCGATGATCCTGGGGCCGTCGGGCACCGGCAAGTCGGTGTGCATCAAGCACATGGTCGGCCTGCTGTACCCCGATCAGGGCGACGTGCTCGTGCACGGCGAGTCGGTGCCGAACATGCCCGACGACGAGCTGTTCGAGATGCGCAAGAAGTTCGGCGTCCTATTCCAGGACGGCGCGTTGTTCGGCTCGATGAACGTGTTCGACAACGTGGCGTTCCCGCTGCGTCAGCACACCGACAAGGCCGAGGAGGAGATCATCGACACGGTCTCCCGCCGGCTGGACGAGGTCGGCCTCGGGTTCGCGGGGGACAGGTACCCCAACGAGCTGTCCGGCGGCATGCGCAAGCGCGCGGGCTTCGCGCGGGCACTGGTCCTGGATCCGGACATCGTCCTGTTCGACGAGCCGGACTCCGGCCTTGACCCGGTGCGCACCGCGCTGCTGGGCGAGCTGATCCAGGAGATCCACGAAGAGGTCATGACCGAGCGCGACGGCACCGACGCCCCGCTGCCGGCCTTCACCCTCATCACGCACGACATCATGACCGCCCGTCGCGTGGCCGAGCACATCTCGGTGCTGTGGAAGGGGCGGATCGTGGAGTCCGGGCCGGCGGAGGAGCTCTTCGACTCCGACAACGCATTCGTGCGCCAGTTCCTGTCGGGTGAGTCGCAGGGCCCCTTGGGCATGGAGTAGTCGACCGTCGCCGGCGATCACATCGACACAGGCGGCGGCCTCCTGGGAGGCCGCCGCTCCCCGCTCGGGCAGGTCGAGGCGTCCGCCGGCACGGCGACCGGAACGCGTCCGGCGGCGGTGACGTCGGCGGGTGACACCGCGGCGCGGGGAGACGTGCGGCGCCCTACCCGTGGCCCCGGGCTATCGTCTGCGCCGTGTTGACCCGCGTTCTCGGCGCCGTGATGGGCCTCGCGGTCCGGCGACCGCGGGCGGTCGCCGGCGTGGTGATGGTGCTCGCCATCGCCGGCGGGGTCGCGGCGCTCGGCCTGCGCCCGACCTCGGCCGACGACACCCTGATCTCCCGCTCCAGCGACACCTTCAAGGCGTCGCAGGCCTACCATGAGCGCTTCGGCGAGGACGCCGTCTACGTGCTCGTCCAGGAGCCCGTCTCCGAGCTCGTGCTGACGAGCGACCTGCAGCGGCTCATCGGTCTGGAGGGCTGCCTCAGCGGCAACGCCCCGAAGGGCGTGGAGCTCCCCGGTGGGCGGAGGGGTCCGTGCGCCCGCCTCGCCCGGACCAAGCCCGCACGCCTCGTCCTCGGTCCGGGGACGTTCATCAACACGTCGGTCACCCAGATCCAGGACCAGATCACCTCCCAGGGCCAGGCGGCGCAGACCCAGGCCGCGCAGGCCGCGGAGGCCGCCCGCCAGCTCGGCGCCTCCCGCGGGTACTCCAAGGCCAAGCAGGACAAGGTCGCCAAACAGGCCGCCGAGCTCGTCCAGAACGAGTTCGTCAGCCAGGCGATCAAGCTCGCCTCCCAGTACGGCCTGACCGGCATCCCGCAGCTCCACGACCCGCAGTTCGTCTCCCAGCTGGTCTTCGCCTCCGACGGGGCGCCCGATCAGCCCAAGGCGCGCTTCGCCTACATCTTCCCGAGCAAGGACTCCGCCCTCATCCAGGTGCGGATGTGCTCGGGTCTGTCCGAGCAGCAGCGCAAGACGGCGATCAGCGACATCCGCGCGGCGGTGGCCATGAAGGAGTGGAAGCTGCCCAACGGCAAGGGCCGGTACCTGGTCACGGGGGGACCGGTCATCGTCGCCGACCTGACGACCTCGATCTCGCACTCGATCCAGACCCTGCTGCTCGCCGCGCTGCTGGTGATGGCACTCACCCTCGCCGCCGTCTTCCGGTCCCGCCTGCGCCTGGTCCCGCTCGTCGTCGCCCTCGCGGCGACGGGCATCGTCTTCGGGGCGATGCGCGTGCTCGGTGCGCGGCTGACGATGGCCTCGATCGCCGTGCTGCCCGTCCTCATCGGCCTGGCGGTCGACTACGCCATCCAGCTGCAGGCCCGCCTGCAGGAGGAACACGACGGCGCCGGGGGGCGTGCGGGCGTGCGGGACGCCGTCGTGCGCGTTGCGCG
>JBBSUL010000139.1:0-8946 GCA_038234375.1 Solirubrobacterales bacterium
AGCGCCTCGGTCTCCGACGACACGAGGACGAACTCCACGCTGTCGATGACATCCGTCATCTCCACCGCGCCGCGGGTCACCGGGTTGGCAAAGTGAGAGGCCACGCGCTTGCGGATCGAGATCGCCTTGCCGACGTAGATGACCTTCCCCTTGCCGTCCCGGAACAGGTACACACCTGGCCCGTCCGGCAGCTGCTTGCGCTGCTGGGCCAGGCGGCCGGTCCGTCCGTCCTTGTCGCTCTCGTCGGCGGTCACCGCCGACGAGGATAGGCTCCGACGATGGCCGATTCGGTGAGCGTGACGACCTGCCCGCTGTGCGAGGCCACCTGCGGGCTGGAGGTGACCGTCGACGCCGGGCGGGTGACGAAGATCCGCGGCGACGCCGACGACGTCTTCTCGCGCGGGTTCATCTGCCCCAAAGGCGGGACGCTCGCCGCCCTGCACGAGGACCCCGACCGCCTGCGGGCCCCACTGATCAAGCAGGCTGACGGCACGTTCGCGACCGTCACGTGGGACGAGGCGTTCACCGAGATCGAGCGGCGCCTGCCGCCGCTGGTGGCCGCGCACGGGCGCGACAGCGTCGCCGCCTACCTGGGCAATCCGGGCGCGCACAACCTCTCGGCCCTGGTCTACGGGCGGGTGCTGCTCAAGGCGCTGGGGACGAAGAACATCACGTCCGCCTCCACCGTCGACCAGTACCCCAAGCAACTGGCGGCCGGCTGGATGTTCGGCACCAACCTCTCGGTGCCCGTCCCGGACGTGGATCGCACCGACCACCTGCTCATCCTCGGCGCCAACCCGCTGGCCTCCAACGGCTCGCTGATGACCGCGCCGGACATCCGCGGACGCCTGCGGGCGATCCGCGAGCGCGGCGGGAAGGTCGTGGTCGTCGACCCGCGCCGGACGCGGACCGCGGAGGCCGCGGACGAGCACGTGTTCATCCGTCCGGGGACGGACGCGCTGCTGCTGTTCGCGATGGCGCAGGTGCTCTTCGAAGAGGACCTGTCCGACGCCGGCGAGCACCTCGACGGCCTGGTCAGCGGGCTGGAGACGGTGCGCTCGCTCGCCGCCGGCTTCCGGCCGGAGGCGGTGGCCGAGGCCTGCGGCGTGCCCGCCGACACCATCCGGCGGCTGGCCCGCGAACTGGCCGCCGCCCCGTCGGCCGGGGTGTACGGGCGCATCGGGACGACGACGACCGCGTTCGGGACGACGGCCTCGTGGCTGGTGGATGTCCTCAACGTGCTGACCGGCAACCTGGACCGGCCCGGCGGCGCGATGTTCACGCTCCCCGCGTCCGGGTCGCCGAACACGAGCGGCGAGCGCGGCCGCGGCCGCGGGATCCGGACCGGGCGCTTCCGCTCGCGCGTCCGCGACCTGCCGGAGATCTTCGGGGAGCTGCCGGTCGCCGCCCTGGCCGAGGAGATCGACACGCCCGGCGACGGGCAGGTCCGCGCGCTGATCACCCTGGCCGGCAACCCCGTCGTCTCCACGCCGAACGCCGGCCGCCTGGACGCGGCGCTCACCGGGCTGGACTTCATGGTCTCCGTCGACATCTACGTCAACGAGACCACCCGCCACGCCGACGTCATCCTCCCGGTCCCCTCTCCCCTGGAGCGCCCGCACTACGACCTGGCGCTGTACGCGTTCGCCGTGCGCAACGTGGCGAACTTCTCGCCGGGTCTGCTCCAGAAGCCGGCGGACATGCCCCACGAGTGGGAGACGCTGCTGCGCCTGACCGGGGTGGTCACCGGGCAGGGCGCCGACGCCGACGTGGCCGCGATCGATGCGTACGTGGCGACCGAGGCGGTGCGCCGGCAGACGCAGGACGACGGCTCGCCGATCGCCGGGCGCGACGTCGAGGAGATCATGGCGGCCCTGGCGCCGCGCGTCGGGCCCGAGCGCATTCTCGACCTGCTGCTGCGCACCGGCCCGTACGGAGACGGCTTCGCGGCCGACGCCGACGCCGACGCGTTGTCGCTGGCCGCGCTGGAGGCCGCGCCGCACGGCGTCGACCTCGGCCCGCTGGCCCCACGTGTGCCCGAGATCCTGCGCACGCCGTCGGGGCAGATCGAGCTCGCCCCCGAGCCGCTGACCGACGACGTTGAGCGCCTGCACGAGTGGCTGGACGCGCTCACGTTCGCCGAGGAGGCCGGGGATGAGCGTCCGCTGCGCCTCATCGGACGCCGCGACCTGCGCTCCAACAACTCGTGGATGCACAACCTCCAGGCGCTGGTCAAGGGCCCGGACCGCTGCACGGTCTGGGTCCACCCCGACGACGCCGAGCGCCGCGGCCTGAGCGACGGCGCCGATGCCGAGGTGTCCGCGCGGACCGGCAGCGTGCGGCTCCCGGTGCAGGTCACCGACGCGATCATGCCCGGCGTCGTGTCGATCCCCCACGGCTGGGGCCACTCGGCCCCCGGCCTGCGGATGGGCGTGGCCGCCGCCCACGCGGGCGTGAACTCGAACATCCTCGCCGACGAGCTGCAGATCGAGCCGCTGTCGGGGACCGCGGTGCTCAACGGCATCCCCGTGGACGTGGCCCCGGCCGCCGTGGCTGTGGACGCCTGATACCGATTGTCGATCGGAGTGGGTGTGACGCGTCGGCGGGGGTGGAGTTGACCGGCGTCGCGGGGCTGTGGGACCCGCCCCCGGGACCCCGCGGAGCCGGTGTCGCCGCCGCGGTTGAAGGGTGCGCCCGCTCAGTCCCACAAGCCGGGACATACCGGCACACCCCGGGCGTCGCACGCCGACACTCGAACCGGGTGCGCCCGCTCGGTCCCACGTGCCGGGACACAGCGGGCACACCCCCGAAGCCGACCGACCCAGCGCCGGGCCCCAACCCTCCCGACGCCTACAAGCGCGGACGCCCTGCCGACGGCCGGTGCGCTGCTGCGCACGCGCACCCTTCCGTGACGCCCGGGACGGCCTGGCCGGACCGATCCCATGGCCGGGCAACAAGACCGACAATCCGTATGAGCGGCCGCCTGCTCGGCGGTCCCGGTCGTTCGCCCCGTAGGGATCAGCTCAGCGGCGGGTCCCAGAGCACGGGCACGTCGTAGGCCGCTAGGCGCGAATCGGCGGTGACGAGCGTCGCGCCCTCGATCTGTGCTTGGGCGACGAGCAGGCGGTCGAACGGGTCGCGGTGGTGCAGCGGCAGGTTGCGGACGGCCCAGGCGTGGCCGGCGCTGACCGGGAGCGGCAGGAAGTCGTACGCCTCGGTCCGCTCACGGAAGTCGTCGGCGATCGTGAGCTTGCCGAGGGCGGACTTGATCGCCACCTCCCAGTGCACGATCGCGCTCAGGAGGATCGGCTCGTCGGCCTCCAGGATCCGGGAGTGCAGCGCGGCAGGCACCCGTGGATGCCGCTCGCCCAGCCAGAGGACGACCTGCGTGTCGAGCAGCAGCGTCAATCGATCATCCCGAAGTCGCGCGCCATGTCGTCATCGAACTCGTTGAAGTCGTCGGCCATCCAGATCTCGCCCTTCATGCTCCCGACGAATTCGCTGACCGGGCGCTTCTGGGGCTCGGGCACGAGGCGCACCGCCGGCTTGCCCGCACGGGTGATGACGACCTCCTCCCCCGCCTCGGCCATCGCCACGAGCTTCGACAACGTCGTCTTCGCCTCGGCCATGCCCACGCGCACCATCACCCGAGGGTAGCGGCCCTGGCCAGGTCTGGCCAGGCGCCCGGACCCGTCCGACTCCGACCGCCCGCTCACTTGACCAGCCGCACCGCGAGCGTCGCCGCCCCGGCCCCAGACGGGTCCCCGGCCCCGTGCAGCAGCCCGAGGATCGTGGCCACGTACGCCTGCGTCTCCGGATACGGCGGGATGCACCCGCAGCGCTGCACGGCCGCCGGGCCGGCGTTGTAGGCGGCGAGCGCGAGCGGGACCGAGCCGAACTGACGCAGCAGGTCGCGCATGAGGTGCGCCTGGGCGCTGATCGCCGAGGTCGCGTCAAACGGGTTGACGAGGCCGTAGGCCGCCGCGGTGCCGGGCATGAACTGCGCGATGCCCTGGGCGCCCACCGGCGAGCGGGCGAACGGGTTGAACTTGGACTCCTGCCACAGCTGGGCGGCGAGCAGCGACGCCGAGACGTTCCAGTGCTGGGCGGCCGTCCCGAGGGTCTTGGCGTACCGCTGCGGGACGAACGAGGGCAGCGACGTGCGGCGGTCGGCCACCGCGACGCTCGTCGCGCCGCCACGGCTGGACGACGCGTTCAAGACGTAGCCAAAATGCCAAGGTTCCCAAGAATATCGCTTTGTAAAGTGGAATCTGCCTGCGTTTGCCTCCAACCACGGGTAGGCACTGGCGGGTCCGAGGTCCAGCTCGGTCCCCAGCCGGTGCAGGGACGTGCCCGGGCGGGCGACCCACTGCGGGTCCGGGTGGGCGGCGAAGAGCACGGCCTGCTCGGCGTTGCTGCGATACCCGCTGACGACGAACAGGGTGTGCCCGGCCGCCGTGGCGGCCTTGGCCAGACGGTCGAAGCCTGCGGCCACGTCGGGGCGCATCGGCTTGCCGGTCCGGTAGGCGTACGGGCCGGGATACTCACCCGCCGACGCATCACCGGACGCGTACCCCGCGCCGCCCGCCGGCACGAGCTCGGCGTCCGCGGAGGCGCCGGCCTTCACGCGCCCGTCGATCACCTCGATGTCGTCGCGCACCGTCACCCGGACCCGGACCGGAGCCAGCGCCGAGCCGGCCTGCGGGAAGCTCACGTCCACGTCTTGGGCCCCGTTGCGCCGGGCGGTGGTGACCCCGGCGTCGCGGCCGAGCTGCAGGTACTGGGCGCGTTCGAGGTGGTTGGTGTTGGTCAGCCCTGAGACCTGCGCGGGCTCGAACACGTGCGGGTAGGCCTCCTGCATGGCGCGCGCGGCGGCCAGTGCCGCCAGGTCGGCGCTGCGCTGCTGGTCGGCGTGCTCACCCAGCCCGCGCGCGACGCCACCGAGGACCAGCGCGCCGAGCAGGATCGCGGCGAGCGCGCCGACGAGCAGCACCGTCGACTGGCCGCCCTCTCCGAAGGTCGGTCGCGGCGACGGGGGTCGGGCGGTCACGGGATGGCCTCCAGGATCTTGCGGACAGGCGCCCGGTTGCGGAGCGCGCGCGGCAGTGGGCCGCCGGCGTTCGCGGCCACCACGGTTGACAACCGGTCGGCGGAGACGAACTGCTCCAGCGACGCGGTGGCCAGGCCGGCCAGCCCCATGGGCGCCCCGGGTGGGAGCGCGAGGACGATGTGGTCCTGGCGCGTGAGGATGTCGTCGAAGCACGGAGGGCGAGGGCCGCACAGGGCCAGCACCACCGCGGCCGCCGCCTCCACCGCGTACACGCAGTCCAGGTGGGCGGCGACGGCGGCAACCGGGTCGACGGGCAGCTGCACCCGCAGGCCGCGCCCCGCCACGGTGACATGGACCCCGGCCACGGGCGTGAGGGCTGCGGCGACCCGGTCGCCGGCCGCGGGCTCGCGAACGGGTGGCCCGGGCGACGCCGGGTCGTCCCAGACGCACACCACGCCCGTACACCGGCGGCGCCGGGCGGCCAGTGCGGCGGCGAGGGCCTGCGCGAGCTGGACGGCCTCCCCGGCGCCGACGACCGCCACCGCACGGGCGCCCTCGTCTGCCCGTGGGGCGGCGCGATCGCCTCGAGGCCCCGTGCTGCCGGTGCGGGTGGGGATGCGGGTGCGCTTGCGCGACCGCGGGGCCTTCGTGGACCGCGGCGAGCCGTCCGCGGCCGGTGCCCCGTGCGCAGCGACGGGGGCCGGGGCGAGGAAGAAGGACGCCACCCGCGAGCGCGCGACACTCATCGGGAGCCTCGAGTCGCGCCCGGATCGTCACGGGTCGCCTCGGTCGGCGCCCCGAACTCGTTGGCCGAGGGCGGACCCGGCGCGGCCGCGGGACGGCCGGCCGCCGGCCCGGCGTCGGCCCGGGATTCGGTCGCCAGCGCCTCTCCCAAGCCGGGGAACGGCGTGACCGGGGTCAGATGCACCTGGACGCGTCGTCCGCGGACCCGGACCCGCACCCGGTCCCGTGCCCAGCCGGGCAGGGCCTCCCGCACGGCATCGGCGGGGTCCTCCCCGTCGGCCAGCGCGATGGCGCCGTTCTCCGCGGCGTGGCCGGCCAACTCGTGGGCCACGCCCGCCGCCAGCAGCTGCGCCGCCGCCACGACGACCGCGATCAGCAGCGGGAGCATGGCTACAAGCTCGACCGACGACTGCCCGCGATCGCGTGTGTCCGGGCTCATCGCTGGGACCGGAAGCGGGCCTGGGCCGTCACGGTTCCGACGCGCCGGTCGGTGGCCACGACCGCGGGGATGCGGATGCTCACCCGGACGGCGCCGTCGTCGTCGGTGCGGGCCTTGACGCCCGCCCGCAGCGACGAGGGCAGCGCGCGGCGAGCCGCCTCCGCGGGGTCGGTCCCGATGGCCTCGGCGCGGGCCGCGGCACGAGCGGCGGTGCCCACGAGCCACACGGCCTGCCCGGCCACCGTGGCCTGCCACAGCAGCGCGACGACGACGGCCACGAGCGGCAGGATCGCCACGAGCTCGACGCTCGCCTGCCCGTCCTGGTCGTGTCTTGCCGCCATGGCCGGAACGTTCGCGCCGCGCGCGGCCACAGCGCTACCGCAGGGCTGTGACGACTTCGTGCCGGGGGCGCGACAGGCGCCGCTCGTCGACCCGGGCGACGCGAGCGCAGACCGCCCGGGCACCCGTGCGGTGCCTCGAGGACACCAGACAGCCTCCACGACACCCCGCCAAGGCGGCGGGGCGGCGCCGTTCAGAAGTTGTAGGCCTTGAAGTTCCGGTAAACCTGCACGAGCGCGAAGATCGCGCCGCCGATCAGGGCGATCCACAGCAGCACGCCGGGTCCGCCGTCGCGCAGCAGCCGGCCGGCGCCGGCAATGGCCAGGACGATCGCGCCGATCGCTCCGTAGGCCATGCCGCGGTCCTTGTCGCCGAGGCCGTAGATCGCCACCCGGTGCTCGCGGTACATGCGCGAGACGGCGAACACGATCGCGGCAATGATCAGCGTGGAGAACAGCCCGCCGATGAACTCCGCCGACGTCTGGCCCCCGGGCAGCGCGAAGACCGCCGCGGCCAGCAGCAGGACGATGAGCGCGTTACGCAGTCCGGTGCTCACACCGGGCAGTCTACGCGCCCGTGCTCACCGGGACGACACCACCGGCGCCGCCGGGAGGTCCGCGGGGACCGGCGCGCGCGCGTCAACGCCGGCGTCAACCGCTGGCGGGCCGTCGGCCTCGATCTCCGGTGCGAAGCGGTAGCCGACCCCGAAGTGGGTGTGGATGTACCGCCAGCCGGGCGAAGCCTTCTCGAGCTTCTGGCGGAGCTTGCGCACGAACACGTCGACGGAGCGGTCACCGCGGGCCATGGCGTAGCCCCACACCCGCTGGTAGATCTCCTCGCGCTCCAGCACGCGGCCCTCCGCGGAGGCCAGCAGCTCGATGAGCTCGAACTCGCGTCGCGTCAGGTCGATGGACAGCCCGTCGACGAACGCCTGGAAGCGGTCCGTGCGGATCTCGATCTCCCCCGCGGCGATCGGGCCGGCGTTGGCTCGGGCCTGCGCGTTGCGCGCGCGCCGCGCGGCCGCCTCGACACGGGCGATGAGCTCCTCGGGGTGGCAGGGCTTCTGCAGCCAGTCGTCCGCGCCCAGGCGCAGGCCCCGTACGCGCTGGGCCACCGTGGACTGCCCGGTGCACACCACCAACGGCAGGCCGGGCAGCTCGGTCGCCAGGCGCTCCAGGTACTCCCAGGCCTGCTGCCCGAGCACGGAGAGGTCGACGACCAGGGCGCTGAGGCGCATGGCGACGATCGTGTCGGCGGGGACTGCGCTGGCCAGCACGCGGTACTCCCAGCCGAGTCGGTCCAGCCGCTTGGACAGCACCTGCAGGAAGCCGGAATCGGTGTCGATCACGGCGATGCGCAGGGGCGTGGCGGCCGGAGGGGTGGCGGGACGCGCTGCGTCCGCACCGGTGAAGACCCGTTCCGTCATGGTGCCGATAGTACGGGGACCGACGGCGCCTGTTACCTCAACGCTGCCTAAGTCACAAGAAAATCACACCTCCGTGAAGGTGATCGGTCTCACACATCGACGGCGATCGTGGCCGCCTGCAGGACGTTTGTGTTGGCCAGCGCGTGAGCGGCCGCCGACCCCGGGCGGCGGCCCGGTCTGGCCCCGCCGGCGTTCGCACCGCGTGGCTGCGAATCCGCTCCCCGGCGACCCCACCGGCATACGTGGGTCTGCGGGCTACGAGGCCGCGGCCGGCCCGCCGGAGAACTCGCGGAACAGCCCGGTGACCACGAACGCGGTCTGCTCCCCCACGTCGACGGCGTTGTCCCCCACACGCTCGAACGCCCGGGCCACCATGACCATCGTCATCGTCCACTCGCGGATGTCGGCGTTCTCGCCGAGCTTGACTGCGAGGGCGAAGATCTCGCGGTTGAGGCGGTTGATCTCCCGGTCCTGGAGCGCGAGGTCGGCGGCCAGTTCGGCGTCGCGCTCGGTGAACGCCCGCTGGGCCAGGGCCACCTCGTCCCGGGCCGCGCGGCCCATGCGCAGGACGCGCTCCATGATCTCGTCCTGCACCGGCGGCTCGTGGCCGCACAGCGGGATGAGCTTCGCGATGTTCACGCACTGGTCGCCCATGCGCTCGATGTTCTTGATGACCTGCAGCAGCGCGGCGACGACCCGCAGGTCTCCGGCCACCGGGGCCTGGAGCGCCAGCAGCGACAGGACGCCCTGGTGGACCTCCATGTAGCGCCCGTCGATGCGGTCGTCGTCCATGACGACGAACTCGGCGAGCTCGACGTCCACCTGCTCCAGCGCCTCGACGGTGCGGTCGATCTGGCCGAGCACGAGGTCCATGCCGCCCATCGCGGACGCCTCGAGGTCGCGCAGCTGCTCCTGGAAGTGGGGGCGGCCGTTGGCGGGCACGGGCTA
>JBBSUL010000140.1:0-8763 GCA_038234375.1 Solirubrobacterales bacterium
CGGCCTGATCGGCGCCGGCGTTCGGCGTGACACGCGCGCGGGTGACGCCATCGACCCTCTACGTCGCCGGCCGGCCCGCCGCGATCACCTTCACTGTCCAGGCCGAGCGCCCGCTGGTCCTCGATGTCGAGATCGTCAGCGACCGCACGGGCCGCGTCGTCCGCCGGATCAGCCGCCGCGTGGCCGCCGGCGACCGCACCCTGCGCCTGCGGTGGAGCGCGCTGCGCCGCAACCGCGAGGTCGTCCCCGACGGCCGCTACCGCGTCCGCGTGGTCGTCCCACAGCTCGCGGCGCGCCTCCGCGCCGGCGGCCTGACCGTTCGCGGGCGCGTCTACCCGATCCGCGGCCGGCACGCCGACCGCCCCGGGCCCGGTGCGCGCTTCGGGGCCGGGCGCAGCGGCGAGCGCACGCACGAGGGCTTCGACGTCAACGCCGCCTGCGGCACGCGCCTGGTCGCCGCGCGCGGGGGCACGGTCATCCGTAGTCGCTACGACCCCGTCCTCTATGGCAACGAGGTCATCGTCCGCGGCCGCTACGACGAGCGCACCTACCGCTACGCGCATCTGCGCGACCGGCCGCTCGTGAAGAAGGGCGACCGGGTGCGGACCGGCCAGACGATCGGGCGCATCGGCAAGACCGGCAACGCCCGCACCATCGGCTGCCACCTGCACTTCGAGCTGCGCGACCACCGCGGCCACCTCCTGGACCCCGGCCCGGAGCTGCACCGCTGGGACCGCTCCAGCTGACGGGCCGCCGCGACCCGGAGCTGCACCGCTGGGACCGCTCCAGCTGACGGGCCGCCGCGACGTCAGCCCGTTCCGCCAGCCGTGACCGCAACCCGGACGGTCCCAGCTGGCGGGCCCATCACCCGGTGGCGGGCTGGACCGCGACCGCGCCCGCCGCACGGCGGCGCCAGACCTTGTAGGCCACGACGACCAGCGCGATCTCGTAGGCCTCCACGCCGCCGTGCACCAGCGGGATCGGCGCGTCGTAGTACATGCCGAACATGAGCGGCCACTGCACCAGGAACAGGCCGGCGACGACGGTGCGCATGGCGAGCTTGGGCGCGGCGGCGAGGATCAGCACCTCGAAGACGAAGAGCTTGAGGTAGCAGTTGATTCCGTTCTGCGGCCCGATGCCGGTGAGCGCGGCGGCGAGCTGGTCCTGTCCCTGGTTGGCGTGTGCCCAGTAGACGAGGCTCGGGAAGTAGACCGCCACAGCGGCGACCAGCACGAGGGCGCAGCTCAGGCGCTCGGATCGGTTGCCGCGCTGGAAGTAGCGCAGCGCGCGCGCCGGGACGGCGCCGAGGTCACGCCGCCACGGGCCGGACGCCTTGATGAGCCAGCCGGCGTGGAGCATCCGGGCGACCGACAGCGCACAGCGCAGCACGGTCAGCGCGAGGAGGTCGCCGTCGAGGCCCTGCACGGCGAGCGACACGTCAGCACCAGGTAGGAGAGGCCGCTGGTCAGCCGGAACACGTTGAACCAGTGGCGTGCGGCCGCCGGGAGGAAGAGCACGCCGAGGTCGCTGATGGCGACGAAGCTGACGTAGTGCGCCACCAGCATCTGCCCGTGGTCGGAGTAGTCGCGGACGAAGAGGCTCGCGTAGAGCAGCGCGTCGAGCGTGAGCATCTGGACGAAGACGCGCTGCGTGATCGGCGCGGGCGCGGGCGCCGGGATGCTGGCGGCGGCCTCCACGGCTCAGGGCAGCCCGTGCATGCGCACGATCGAGGCGGCGATCTCCGGGCCCTTGTACTCCTCGACGAAGTGCCCGACGTCAGCGAACCGCTGCGTGTCGCCGGTCATCTGCGGCAGGGCCTCGTGCCACTGCGCGATCACGGAGTCCTTGCCGCAGGCGTCCCACTGCCCGAAGTAGCCGCACACCGGGATGTTGCGGCCTGCGGGGCCCCACGCGGGACCGATGTGCTCGTGGATGCGGGCGTAGAACGCATGGTTGTCCTGCACGCCGTGGCGCTTGTCCGTGTAGCGGTAGCCGCGGCCCCAGACCGGCGTCTGCAGCACGTTGCGCTTGGAGCTCCGGGCGTTGGCGCGGCCGCGCAGCGTCTGCGAGAACACGTGCTCGGGGCTGCCCGGGGCGACGCTGTCGCGGAGGTGCCGCGCGACCCAGGTGACCACGGCGCGCAGGAACGGCGCGGTCCGCTGTGGGTGCGCGTGGCAGACGACGGCAGCCGCGACACCGCCCCAGGCGGCGTCCGGGATCAGCCGTGGCGTCAGGAACCACGGCAGCCACGGGAAGGGGTAGTTGGTGTACGTGTGGCCGTCGGGCGGCATGGGGAACACCGTCGAGTTCATGACGACCAGGCCGCTGACGCGCTCGGGGTCCTCCATCAGCGCGCCGATGCCGATCGGGCCGCCCCAGTCGTGCACGGCGAGCGTGACGTCCTGCAGGTCGAGGTGGCGCACCAGCTGCAGGAGGTTCGCCGCGTGGTGCACGTCCACCATCTCGAAGTCGGCCTGATCCGACAGGCCGAAGCCCACGTGATCCATCGCCACGATCCGCAGCGGCTCCCCGGACGCGATCAGGGCATCGCGGACCTTGCGGTACGTGTACGAGCACTCGGGGTTGCCGTGGACGAACAGCACCGTGGCCTTCGGCGCCTGGCCGGGCACCGTCTCGTGGTCGAAGTAGAAGAGCGTCTTGCCCGCGTCCAGACCGTCGGGGATCTTGAACCACCGGTCGCTGCCGGCCGGGCAGTAGTCCGGCGGCGGGTGCTGGAGGGGGGAGGTGGTGGCGACGTTCATGCGCCCACGCTACATAGCCCCCGGCGTCCGGGGGAATCAGGCCGGGACCAGCAGCAGCGCGCCGGTCGCCGGCTGCCACGCGCGGCGAGCGCCTACGCGCCAGATGCTGTGTGCGGGGCAAGTCCGTGTCGAAGACGACCGCGCGTCTTCGTCGTCCCCGGTAGAACCCCGTCGGGCACCCGGCCCGCCGGACCACCACCAAGGAGTATCAGATGCGATTCATGATGATCGTCCTGCCGAACATCCCCACGGACAGCGACTACGCCCCGGACGCGGAAGCCGCCGCCCGGATGGGCAGGTACAACGAGCAGCTCAGCCAGGCCGGCGTCCTGCTCTCGCTCGACGGGCTCCAGCCCACGTCCGAGGGCACGCTGATCTCGTTCTCGGGCGGGGCGCCGAGCGTCACCGACGGGCCGTTCGCCGAGTCCAAGGAGCTCATCGGCGGCTACTGGATGATCGATGTCGCCTCACGCGAGGAGGCCGTCCAGTGGGCGACCCGCGCACCGATGGAGGACGGTGACCGCATCGAGGTCCGTCGGGTCTTCGAGCTCGAGGATCACGCCGAGGACGTGCAGTCCGCGACGGAGCTGTCGTCGCAGCCGCCCGAGCAGACGCGCGCCGGGTCCTGAGCCCGGCGGTGCCCGTCCCGGACGAGGCCGGCGGCGAGGGGGCGGCCTGCCGTGCGGTCGAGGCGGTGTGGCGCACCGAGTCACCCGTCCTCGTCGCGCGGCTGGCGCGGATGGTGCGCGACGTCGGCCTCGCCGAGGACCTCGCCCAGGATGCGCTGCTGGCCGCGCTGGAGCGCTGGCCGCGCACGGGCGTCCCGGACAATCCCGGCGCCTGGCTGATGACCACTGCGCGCAACGGGGCCGTCGACGCGCTGCGCCGGCGTGAGACGCAGGGCCGTAGGGAGGCCGAGCTGGCGCGCGACCTGGAGGCGTCGCTGCGCGCCGCGCCCGAGGACGCCGTGGCCGACGCCGCCGCGGAGGACATCAAGGACGACCTGCTGCGCCTGGTGTTCACCTGCTGTCACCCGGTCCTGTCGGCCGAGGCCCGTGTGGCGCTGACCCTGCGCACGCTCGGCGGCCTGAGGACCGAGGAGATCGCCCGCGCCTTGCTCGTCGCGCCCGCGACCGTCGGCCAGCGCATCTCGCGGGCCAAGCGGACGCTCGCCGACGCGGACGTGGCCTTCGAGGTGCCAGGTCGTGACGAGCGCCCCGCGCGCCTGGCGTCGGTGCTGGAGGTCGTCTACCTCGTGTTCAACGAGGGCTACGCCGCCACCTCCGGACAGGACTGGATGCGCACCGACCTGCAGCACGACGCCCTGCGCCTCGGCCGCGTCCTGACCGCCATCGCCCCGGCCGAGAGCGAGGTGCACGGTCTGCTGGCGCTCATGGAGCTGCAGGCCTCGCGCGCCGCCGCGCGTGTCGGTCCCGGCGGCGAGCCCGTCCTCCTGGAGGCGCAGGACCGCTCGCGCTGGAACCGCCTGCTCGTCCGCCGCGGCCTGGAGGGGCTGGCGCGGGCACGCGCGCTGGGCGACGGGCGCGGCCCGTACACGCTGCAGGCCGCGATCGCCGGCTGCCACGCGCGAGCCCACACCGTGCGCGAGACCGACTGGACGCAGATCACCGCGCTGTACGACACGCTGCTGGAGGTCGTGCCGTCCCCGGTCGTGGCGCTGAACAGGGCGGTGGCCATCTCCATGGCCCGCGGACCCGCCGAGGCGCTGGCGCTGGTGGACGACCTAGCCGAAGCGCCGCAGCTCCGCGGCTACCACCTGCTCGACGCCGTCCGCGGCGACCTGCTCGCCCGCCTCGGTCGCTACGCCGCGGCCCACGCCGCGTTCGAGCGCGCCGCGTCACAGACCGCCAACGAGCGCGAGCAGGCGCTCCTGCGCGGGCGGGCGCGGGCGTACGTGACGCTCGCGGGCGGGCGGGCGACCGTAGATCGTGTGCCGCCCCGCCCCCGGCGGCTGAGGACCCGCGTACCCTCAGCGTCTGGTGCTTCGGCCGACGAGCGCGCACCCCGCTACGGCCGGATCGGGCTCACGCGGGCCACGAGCACGGACAGATCGTCGGCAGTCCTGACTGGCCCACGTGGACGCCAACACCGCTGGCTGCGTACGAGACCACCCCGAAGAACGACGCGGCGATCTTCGCCCTGGCTGCGAGACCCCCTCGCGCCCTGCACGGCGTCGTCGGCCTCGGCCAGCGAGCCGCGCATGCGGTAAGAGACCGCGCGCAGGTGGCAGCGAATGTGAATCGGCGCGATGGTGATGCCGGCACGTCGGTCAGCAACCGCGGTGGGGTGACGGGTCGTCAAGAGGCTGATCTCGGCCCGATCATCGCGTCTTCGCCGAGCTTCAGACGTAGGATCAGCAGCACCATGGCGACCACGACAAGGACACCAGTGGCTCGGCGCTCCTCCCGACCGAGGAGCACTCCGTGAAGCCGCCCGCCCGGATGGCCGAACTGGTCGCCGCGCTGGCGGTCGCCACGGACCTCGGGCTGGGGCTGCCGACGGAGCACGTGCTGCGGCAGTCGCTGATCGCGATGCGGCTCGCCGAGCGGCTGGGGGTGCCTGAGCAGGAGCGCGTCGACCTGTACTACGTATCGCTGCTGGCCTGGGTCGGGTGCTGGGTCGACGCTTACGAGCAAGCCAAGTGGTGGACCGATGATCACGCGATCAAGTCCGCCGCGTACGGGAACGGCCGCAATCCGGTCGGCGTGCAGATGATGCGCTTCGGCTTCAGCCATCTGGGGCAGGGGCTTCCGTCGCTGGATCGCCTGCGGCTGCGGCTGGCGTTCGTCGCCGGCGGGCGCAAGGAGGTCGACGGGATCGCCGCGAAGCACTGCAGCGCCGCGCATCAGCTCGCCGTGCGGATTGGCGTCACCGGTTCCGTGGCCGAGGAGCTGCTGCAGACGTGGGAGCGCTGGGACGGACGGGGAGCGCCCGCCGGGCTGAAGGGTGAGGAGATCGCGCGCTCGGTGCGGATCGTCGCGCTCGCCGACGTCGCCGCCTACCACGAGCTGGAGGAGGGGGTCGACGCAGCGATCGCGATGGTCCGCGGCTACGCGGGCAGCCTGCTCGACCCGGCGCTGGCCGACGAATACTGCGCGTGTGCGCCCGAGCTCCTGGCCGACGTCGCCCCTGAGGTCACGTGGGAGGCCGTGCTCGCCGCCGAGCCGGTGCTGGGTCAGACGATGAGCGACGAGCAGGTCGTCGCCGCGCTGGAGGCGATAGCGGACTTCGCCGACGTCAAGTCGCCCTTCACGATCGGGCATTCGCGGGCGGTCGCCGACCTGTCCGCCGAGGCCGCGCGCGACATGGGTCTGCCCGCCGACGACGTCGCGCTCGTGCGCCGGGCCGGGCTCGTCGCCGACCTCGGGCGCCTCGGCGTCTCGAACGCGATCTGGGACAAGCCCGGACCGCTGAGCCGGGCGCAGTGGGAGCGGGTGCGCCTGCACCCCTACCTGACCGAGCGCATGCTGGCCGGATCGCCCACGCTCTCCGAGCTCGGGACGCTGGCCATCTTCCACCATGAGCGGATGGACGGCTCCGGCTATCCGCGCCGGCTGACCGGCGACGCGATCCCGCCCGCCGGCCGCCTCCTCGCTGCGGCCGACTGCTACTGCGCGATGCTCGAGCCGCGGCCGCACCGGGCGGCGCGCAGCGCCGAAGAGGCCGGCGCGGAGCTGCGTCGCGACGTGCACGCCGGCCGTCTGGACGGCGACGCCGTCGACGCGACGCTGCGCGCTGCGGGTCATCGGGTCGCGCGGCGGCGAGCGCGCGTGGCGGGGCTGACCGCGCGCGAGATCGAGGTGTTGCGCTTGCTCGCGCGCGGGCAGTCCAACCGGCAGATCGCCGATGAGCTCGTCGTCTCGCACCGCACGGTCGGGAGCCATCTGGAGCACATCTACGCGAAGACATCGACGTCCAACCGGGCCATGGCGCGCCTCTTCGCGGCGGAGCACGGGCTCCTGTAGGGGCCCGCGACAAAGATCGGTCATCTGCCCGATGGCGGACCGCCGCGGCGCGCGTAGCGTCGCGGTCATGGCAGATCAGATCCTCATCAACCTCGCGACGGGGCTCGAGGACACCGAGCGCGTGACCGTCGCCTTCCTCGTCGGCACTGCGGCCGCCGAGCAGGGCAAGGAGGTCGCGATGTTCCTCACCAAGGAGGCGGTGCGCCTCGCGCTCCACGGCCATGCGCGCGCCGTTGCCTGCGACGGCTGCCCGCCGCTGGAGCGGCTGTTCGCGCAGTACCAGGAGAAGGGCGGCGAGCTGCTCGCCTGCCCGATCTGCTTCGAGGCCCGCACGCTGGCGCGCGAGGAGCTCGTCCCCAACGCCCGGATCGCCGGGGCCACGCCGATGCTCGAACTGGTGGACCGCCATGACACCGTTGTCTTCAGCTACTGACCGGACTTCGGCCTGCCGCATCGCGGCGAGCGGCGCCGACCCGGAGGACGTCGCGGTCGGGCGCGCGTTCGCGGGCGCCCTCGCTCGCCGGGATTTCGACGAGCTCGCGACGCTCCTGCACCCCGAGGTCGAGTTCCGCGCGCTGACCCCGCGCCGGACGTGGGACCCGGAGACGCCGGAGGAGGTCGTCGAGGTCGTGCGGACGTGGTTCGCGACCGCCGAGATCGACCAGGTGCTCGACATCGAGTCCGGCGCGGTCGGTGGCCGGCTGCGCGTCGGCTACCGGTTCCGCGGCCGCCGCGACGGCAAGCCGTTCGTCATCGAGCAGCAGGCGTACTACGACGTCCGCGACGGGCGGCTCAGCTGGGTGCGCCTGGTCTGCTCGGGCTTCCGTGCGTCGGCCGTCTGATCGTCTCCGTACGTCGAAAGATAGGTCGTTGGACCGATGTCGCGCCCGCGGTCGCGACATACCTTCATCGCACTGACAACCCACGGAGGAGGAACGACTCATGAACCTGTACGCCGTTCTGCGCCGCAACGGCTGGAGCTCGACCGACGAGTTGCAGGAGGCCGCCGCCCGCTCGACCCGTGTCGGCAACGACGAGATGCCCGAGGAGGTCCGCTGGATCCGCAGCTACGTGCTCAACGAGGGCAACGGCGCGATCGGCACCGTCTGCATCTACGAGGCGAGCAGCCCCGAAGCTATCCGCGACCACGCGTCGCGCGCCGACCTTCCGGTCGACGAGATCATCGCGATCGCCGACACCGTCGTCGTGCGTCCGGACCCGACACCGGCCACCGCCTGAACCGAGCGCGTAACGGTCTACGACAACTCGCGTGCCGCCAGCGCCTTCCGGCCCGTCGCGGTCTTCGAGCACGGACAGATCGTCGGCAATACCGACTGGCCCACGTGGACGCCGACAGCGCTGACCGCGTAGAGGAGCGGGCCCAGAAGAACGACGAGCGATACGAGGGCGCTCCGGTGCCGGCGATACGCTGGGTGGATGCAGACGGCACGGGAGGTCGAGTTCGTCTTTGAGCCGCAGCAGGAAGGTGGCTACCACGCGTACGCGCCGGAGCTCCCCGGGCTGCACACCCAAGGCGAGAACCTCGAGGACGCCACCGAGAACGCCCGCGAGGCGCTCGCGCTGTACGTCGACGGGCTTCGGGAGGACGGCCGTTCCCTGGAGATGGGGATCGTCCGGCGCAGGTTGTCCGTCCAGGCATGAGCGACCGGCTGCCGGTCATATCCGGCGCGGAACTGATCGCCGCGCTCGGGAAGCGGGGCTGGGTCGTGGTCAGGCAGCGAGGCAGCCACGTCCGCCTCAAGCACGCAGACCGAGAACTCGCGCTCGTCGTGCCGTTGCACCGCGAGCTCAAGCGTGGAACCCTCGCGAGCATCTTGCGTGACGCCGACGTCGAGCGCGACGAGCTGCGCCGACTGCTCTGAGCTGCGTGACGACGGGCCGCCTGATCGGCTCGGTCCCGAGCGTGAGCGCCAACCGCCAACGCGAGATCGTCAACCGGGCTCCAGCGCGCTGAAGTCCAGCCGGTTGAGGCGCTCGGGGTCGGCGAGGATGTC
>JBBSUL010000141.1:0-7977 GCA_038234375.1 Solirubrobacterales bacterium
GGCGGCGGCCGGCCCGGCGGCCACCCGGGCCGACGCCCGCAGGCGCTCCCGGAGGCCACCGTCGGCCCGGGCCGCCGCGAGAACGACGAGCAGCACCGCCAAAGGCGCCAGCTGCGGCCGGGCGAGCATCCCGAAGGCCAGCAGGGCGCCCGCGGTCCCCCGGCGCCCGGCCAGCCACCGCTCGACCGCGCCGACGACCGCCACGGTGGTCAGCGGCTCCGTGAACGAGTCCTCGGTGTAGGGCAGCGCGTACGTGCACGCCAGCGCCCCGCCGGCCACCGCGGCCGCCCAGCCGAAGGACGCGCCGAGCCGGAGCCCGAGCGCGACCATCCACAGCAGCAGCGCCACCGCCGCGGCCGGGATCAACAGCGACCAGGCGAACTGGCGCAGCTGGTCCTCGTGCCCGACGACGGCCGCGACGGGGGTGGCCAGGAGCACCGGGACGACGCCCAGGACCGGGAGCGCCGGCCCGTACTTGCTCGTGCGGTGCCCGTCGCGCCCGGAGACGCCGATCCGCGGAACCTCGTCCAGCCACACGTCACGATCGTCGACGATCGACACGCTCGTCCGGTACATCTCCAAGCCGTCGCTGGTGGACACCTGCCCGCGGGCGAAGATCCCGAGCACGGCGACCGCGCACAGCGTGAGCGCGACGAGGCGGGCACGGATCACGACGCCGTCACCGTCGCTCGGTCAGGTCGAGGGCCCGCCCGGACGGACGGACCCCCACGCCCACCCGCTCAGCCGTTGCCGATGACCTGCTTGGCGTCCTGGACCCCGCTTGAGATCGCGTGCGAGCCCGCGGCCGATCATCGCGGGGAGCGGGACCCCGCAGGGTCATAGACCCTGCAGCGCCTCAAGATCGTCGAGGTCCTTCGGACGGCCCGCGGCGCGCTTCATCGAGCGCAGCGCATCGAGCGAGCAGATGGTGACCGGGGTGCCGAACACCTCGACGGTGATGGCGTCGCGGATGAGGGTGGTGAAGTCCACGTCGTCGCCGTCCCCGGACAGCCACTGCATGATGTCGAGTACCCCGAGCGTGGTGAGCGTGCGGAAATTGCCGCCCGCGGCCAGTGAGTCGGGGTCGGTCGGATCGCCGGGAAGCTCGTCGGGCGCGAAGTCGTCGAGGCCGAGCTGACGTGCGTCGAGGGCACCGAGCAGCGTGGCGAGGCGAGCGAGGTTGTCGGGCGCGGGGTCAGGACAGATGTCGACATCGCCGGTGTACCGTCGGTAGCCGTGAGCGTTCACGGCCCAGCCGCCGACCACGACATAGCGGACCCCGGCGGCGTGGAGGCTGCCGAACAACCCCTGCGGGTCGAAGCGGTCGTTCAACGCCGGGCGGTCCCGTGCATGGCCGCGCCAAGGCGGACCATGCGAAGGGTGTCCTCGAGGTTCGCCGCGGGCCCTTGCGCGTGTGCGATGCGAACGGTCTCGCGCCGGGCCGCGCGCTCACGCTCCCGCTCCCGCTCGCGAGCAGGGTCCCGGTCTCGTGCGGGTGGCGTGGCGCCTGTCGCTTCCATGCCCACCATGCTACGCCGGGCGTAGCCACGGCCAAACACCACACCCTCCCGCCCCGTCCTGTAGCACGCGTGCTACGGCACCCTGATGACCCGCGAGATCACCCAGCGTGAGCTGCGCTAAGACAGCGGCGAGGTCATGCGCGGCCTGTACCGTGGGGAGTCGTACCTCGTCACCCGAAACGGGGTGGCCGTCGGCGAGCTGCAACCGGTACGCGCGCGACGGTTCATCAGCGCGGAAGCCCTGGCCGCCGCCTTCGCGAACGCGCGGTCCATCGAGGATCAGGACGCAGCACCGCGTGCCTGATCTGCGGCCTGCTCGCGGGGCTCGCTGAACTCGCCGCCGGTCCGCACGCGACGACCCCGCTGAGCGGGCCAGGCGACAAGATCGCCTCCACCGCACCGAGTCGAGGAGATGCTCGACGTCGTCGCGGTGAACGTGAATCTGGCGGGCTAGCCGATTCTCCGCGCCCGCCCCGCGGACGGATGTTCCAGGTGGCGGGCCAGCGACGATCGCCGGGGCGTGGCGCCGGCTATGGCTTCAGCAGCTCCAGGTCGCTGCGGGTCATCAGCCGGATGAGCTGCTCGAAGGTCGTCTGCGGCGCCCAGCCCAGGTCGCGCTGGGCCTTGGTGTAGTCGCCGATGAGGTGGTCGACCTCGGCGGGCCGCACGAACGTCGGGTCGATGACCACGTAGGGGGCGAAGTCGCCAAGGCCCGCCTCGTCGAAGGCGATCTGGCAGCAGTCGCGCACCGAGTTCGACGTGTTGGTGGCGATGACGTAATCCTCGGCGGTGTCGTGCTGGAGCATGAGCCACATCGCCTCCACGTAGTCCTTGGCATATCCCCAGTCGCGCTCGGCGTCCAGGTTGCCCAGGCGCACTTCCGCGCGCAGCCCGTGCCGGATCGCGGCGGCGTGCCAGGTGATCTTGCGGGTCACGAACTCCAGGCCACGGCGCTCTGACTCGTGGTTGAAGAGGATGCCGGACGTGGCGTGCAGGTCGTAGGACTCGCGGTAGTTGACGGTAATGAAGTGCCCGTACGCCTTGGCGACGCCGTACGGCGAGCGCGGGTAGAAGGGGGTGGCCTCGGTCTGCGGGATCTGCAGGACCTTGCCGAACATCTCCGAGCTGGAGGCCTGGTAGAAGCGGGCCTCGGGCGCGGCCTCGCGCATCGCCTCGAGCATCCGCGTCACCCCGACGCCGGTGAAGTCGGCGGTCAGCGTCGGCTGGATCCACGAGGTGGCCACGAAGCTCATGGCGGCGAGGTTGTAGATCTCGTCCGGACGGGATGCGCGGATCGAATCCACGAGCGAGCGCTGGTCCAGCAGGTCACCCTGGTGCAGCGTGATGCGCTCGCGCAGGTGCTCGATGCGGTCGAACTTCTCGGTCGAGGCGCGGCGGACCATGCCGTGGACGGCGTAGCCGTGCTCGAGCAGCAGCTCGGCCAGGTAGGAGCCGTCCTGGCCGGTGATCCCGGTGATGAGCGCGGACTTCTGGGACATGTGCGGCGGAAGGCTATCCGAGGTGGCGCGGGGGCCCTGCGCGCTGGAGTCTGTGCCTTCGGGCGCGTAGCCTGTGACATTCGTGAACGGTGATCGAGAAAGGACCGTGCCGCCAACGCTCATGACGGCCGAGGAGCTGTTGAATCTGCCCGGTGACGGCATGCGACGGGAGCTCATCGCGGGGGTGGTGGCGATGATGGAGCCGCCGGGTTTCGGCCACGGCCGGGTGGCGATGCGAATCGCCGCGCTGCTGGATGCCCACGTCGTCGCGAACGGCCTCGGCGTCGTCGTCGCCGCCGAGACCGGCTTCGTGCTGGCGACGGACCCCGACACCGTCCGCGCCCCCGACGCGGCCTTCGTGCGGCGGGAGCGCTTCGAGGCCCTCGGGGACACGGTCAAGCACTGGCCCGAGGCCCCGGACCTCGCCGTCGAGGTCGTGTCGCCGACCGAGCGCTTCAGCGGCATCCAGGACAAGGCGCTGGCCTGGCTGGCCGCCGGCACCCGCCTCGTGCTCGTCGCCGACCCGCCGCTGCGCACGATCACGGCCTACCGCAGCCCGCAGGACATCCGGGTCCACGAGCAGGGCAAGACGATCGACGCCTCCGACGCAGTCCCCGGCTGGTCGCTGCCCGTCGCCGACGCCTTCACCTGACCCCCGTCGCCGCACGCCGGGGCGCGGCCTGCCTGTATACCCTCGCGTCCGGTGACCGCCGCCCCCGCACCTGCGCCCGCCGGCGCCGTGGACCCCGCCGTCTGGCGGGGGCGCCGCGTGCTCGTGACCGGGCACACTGGCTTCAAGGGCGCTTGGCTGAGCCTGTGGTTGCAGGCGCTCGGCGCGCAGGTCACGGGGTTCTCCGACGTCGTCCCCACCGACCCGTCGCTCTACGCGCTGGCCCGCGTCGCCGACGGGATGGCCGCCGACGTGCGCGGCGACGTGCGGGACCCCGGCGCGGTCACCGAGGCCGTGGCGTCCGCGCGGCCGGAGGTCATTGTCCACATGGCCGCCCAGCCGATGGTCCGCCGCTCCTTCGCCGAGCCGCGCCTGACCTACGAGACCAACGTCATGGGCACGGTGAACGTGCTGGACGCGGTGCGGACCGCGGGCGCGGAGACGGTGCGGGCGGTGGTGAACGTCACGAGCGACAAGTGCTACGACAACCGGGAAGGCGGATCCCGCCCGCCCCGCCCCTTCGTGGAGTCCGATTGCATGGGCGGCCACGATCCCTATTCCAGCTCCAAGGGCTGCGCGGAGCTTGTGGCCGACGCCTTCCGCCGCTCCTTCTTCTCCGGCGAGGACGGCCCGCGGGTCGCGAGCGCACGCGCGGGCAACGTGATCGGCGGGGGCGACTGGGGCGAGGACCGCCTGATCCCGGACATCATGCGCGCCGCTGCCGCAGACACGCCGATCGCCATCCGCAACCCCGAGGCGGTCCGACCGTGGCAGCACGTGCTGAACCCCCTGAGCGGCTACCTGCTGCTCGCCCAGCGCCTGCTCGCGGGCGACCGCGTCGACGAGGGCTGGAACTTCGGTCCGGCCGACAGCGACGTGCAGCCGGTGCGTTTCCTGGTCGACCGCGTCACCGCGCTGTGGCCCGACGAGCTCGCCTGGGAGATCGACCCGGGCCCGCACCCGCACGAGGCGCACCTCCTCTCTCTGGACTCGGCCAAGGCTCGCGACCATCTCGCCTGGTGCCCGCGGTGGGGGCTCGGGGAGGCGCTGGCCTCGATCGTGGAGTGGCACCTCGCGGCGCGGGCGGGAGAGGACATGCGGGCGACCACCACCCGGCAGGTCGAGGCCTTCACGGCCGCGTAGCACGCGTGCTACCGTCCGCTCATGGTCGAGATCACGCAGCGCGAACTGCGCAACAACAGCGGCGAGATCATGCGCGCGTTGGACCGGGGGGACAGCTTCATCGTCACCCGCAACGGCGTCCCGGTCGGAGAGCTTCATCCCGTCCGTGCGCGCCGATGGGTCTCCGACGAGGCTGTTCGAGCGGCGTTCGCCGGCGCCCCGCGAATCGACGCCGATCGCTTCCGCGAGGACATCGACGCCTGGGTCGACCAGAGCATCGAACCGCGTGCCTGAGCACCAGCGTCGCGAGCGCGGGCTGCTCGACACGTCCGTCGTGGTCGACCTGGACCGCATCGGGTCGGCTGAGCTCCCGATCGAGAAGGCGATCGCCGCAGTCACCCTGGCCGAGCTCGTCACCGGGCCGCTGGCCACCGAAGACCTGGTCGAGCGCGCGCGGCGTCAGGAACTGCTCGAGCGGGTGGAGGCGGCGTTCGACCCGTTGCCGTTCGACGTGGCGGCCGCGCGCGCCTACGGGCGGGTCTACGCCTCGGTGCGCGCCGCCGGGCGCAAGCCGCGCGGCCGACGTGCCGTGGATCTCCTGATCGCGGCCACCGCACTCGGTGGCGGGCTGCCGCTCTACACCTGCAACCTCGACGACTTCGCGCACCTTGACGGGCTCGAGGTCGTTCCCGTGAGTCCGGGGACCCCGTAGCCTCCCGCCGCATGAAAGCGGTCATCCTCGCCGGCGGGCTCGGCTCCCGTCTCTCCGAAGAGACTGGGCTGCGGCCCAAGCCGATGGTCGAGATCGGCGGCAAGCCGATCCTCTGGCACATCATGAAGATCTACGCCGCCCACGGCATCGACGAGTTCGTGGTGTGCCTGGGCTACAAGGGCTACGTCATCAAGGAGTGGTTCGCCAACTACGCGCTGCACACCTCCGACGTGACCTTCGACATGGGGTCGGGCGAGATGGAAGTCCACCGCTCGACCACCGAGCCGTGGCGCGTGACGCTGGTGGACACCGGCGCCGATTCCATGACCGGTGGGCGCCTGCGCCGGGTGCTGCCGTTCCTCGGGGACGAGGACTTCTGCTTCACCTACGGCGACGGCGTGGCCGACGTGGACATCGCCGCGACCATCGACTTCCACCGCGCCCAGGGCACGCAGGCGACGGTCGTGGCCGTCCAGCCCCCGGGGCGCTTCGGGGCGCTGGAGATGCACGAGGACCGCGTCGTGTCCTTCGAGGAGAAGCCGCGCGGCGACGGCGCTTGGACCAACGGCGGCTTCTTCGTGCTCAAGCCCTCGGTGGCCGAGTACCTCGGCGGCGACGACACCGTCTGGGAGCAGGGTCCGCTGCGAGCCCTGGCCACCGCCGGGCAGCTGGCCTACTACAAGCACACCGGCTACTGGCAGGCCATGGACACGCTGCGCGAGAAGACGATGCTCCAAGATCAGTGGGACTCCGGGGCCGCGCCGTGGAAGGTCTGGGAGTGACCGTCGGCGCCGGGACGGACGCGGCACCGGTCTGCCCACGCTGCGCCGGACCGTCCGTGCGCACGCACCCGCGTGGCGTTCCGGACCGCAACCGGCGGGTGTCCGAGGTCCGCTTCCACTATCGGCGCTGCGCGGTCTGCAAGGTGGAGTGGCTGCCCGAGCCGCCCGCCGACCTGCCGCGCTACTACCCGAGCGGCTACCACGCCTTCCACACCCGGAACGAGCTGCCCGCCGCCGCAGCCAAGGACGCCGAGCGCCTGGGCTTCGTGACCGAGCACGTGACCGGCGGACGGCTCGTGGAGATCGGCCCGTCCCAGGGCTCGTTCGCCTTCGGCGCCGCGCAGGCGGGGTTCGAGGTGACGGGCCTGGAGATGGACGCCGCATGCTGTCGCAGCCTCGAGGAGGTCGTCGGCGTCCGGGCCATCAACACCGCGCAGCCCGCCGAGGTCCTGGCGACGCTTGAGCCCAGCCGGGCGATCGTCATGTGGCACGTGCTCGAGCACATCGTCGACCCCTGGACCCTGCTTGAGACGATCGCCGCGAACCTGGAGCCCGGTGGGGTGCTCGCGCTGGCGATGCCCAACCCGCAGTCCCTGCAGCGCCGGTTGTTCGGATCGCACTGGGTGCACTTCGACGCGCCCCGGCACGTGCAGTTCATCCCCCTGGCTGCGCTCGTCGACCAGGCCCGGCAGCTCGGCATGGAGCTCCAGCACGCGACCACGGCCGACGCCTTCGGACGGGAGTGCAACCTCGTGGGCTGGCAGCGTTCGCTGCTGCCCGGCGCCAAGCTGCGCCCGGACCCGCGCGCCGCCTGGACCATCGAGAAGCTGCTCGGGACGCTCGCGCGCCGCTTCGAGGAGCAGGGCCTGCGCGGGACGACGTACACGGCCGTCTTCCGCAAGCGTCCCGCCTGAGCCTCCCGTCGGGAAGCTTGCGACGTAACGGGTGCATACACCCGGTTGCGTCGCACGGATCGCCCCGGCCGTCTGACGTTAGGGTTCCGCGCGTGCCCGTGACCGCCTCCTGCCGCTTCTGCGCCACGCCGCTGCGCGACGTGTTCGCCGACCTGGGCAAATCACCGCTGGCCAACTCGTTCCTGCCGGCGGACCGCGTCAACGCGATGGAGCCGTTCTACCCGCTGAAGGCGCTGGTGTGCTCGAAGTGCCTGCTCGTCCAGTTGGAGGAGTTCGAGAGCGCCGACCACATCTTCAGCGACTACCTGTACTTCTCGTCCTACTCCAGCTCGTGGCTGGAGCACTCCCGGCGCTACGTGGATCAGATGGTCGCCCGCTTCGGCCTCGGGACCGGCAGCCAGGTGGTGGAGCTGGCCTCCAACGACGGGTACCTGCTGCAGTACTTCGTCGAGGCCGGGGTGCCCGTGCTGGGCATTGAGCCGGCTGCCAACGTCGCCGAGCTGGCCGTGGAGAAGGGCATCGAGACGCTCGTCGAGTTCTTCGGCGTCCAGACCGCCACGCAGGTCGCCGCCGACCGCAAGGCCGACCTGCTGCTGGGCAACAACGTCCTGGCCCATGTGCCCGACCTCAACGACTTCGTCGGGGGGATGAAGGTCCTGCTGGCCGACGAGGGCGTCATCACCATGGAGTTCCCGCACCTCATGCGCCAGGTCACCGAGATGCAGTGGGACACGATCTACCACGAGCACTTCTCCTAC